>RECA01000121.1 GCA_007692435.1 Thioalkalivibrio sp. | reverse complement strand
GGAGGTGCGCGAGCGGATCGAGGCAGCCGATGCCGACACCCTGCTGGACTGGTCGACACGCATTCTGACGGCAGAGCGAGTTGACGACATCTTCCGATGACCGGGCCTAACGGTCATGGCGCGGCCACTACCCGATCCTGAAAGAGTACCGTAGGGTGGGCAAAAAGAAGTGTGCCCACCAGAGACCGCCGCGGCCGGGATGGTGGGCCCGCTGCGCTTGGCCCACCCTACGAATGACAAGGGTCGGACCAAGCCAACCGTATGTTTTCGTAACCGAAAGGGCCCATTTTGAGGCCGCTTATCGGCCTTAGAGGCACGTTTTCGGCCCCAAAAAACGGCATCGAGGGCCGCAGGGGTCCGCGATGGTCTGCTCGCGAAAGTGCCAGCGATTATCGCCGATGCTTCGCCGATGGAGGACGCCATGGCGACCACAGCCCAACGCGCGAACACGAGGACCGGCGCAGCCCTGATGATCAATGGGAAGCGCGAAGGCTCGCTCGAGGCCGGCTTGTTCGAAGGCGCTGGAAGTATTGGCAGCTTGTTTCAGAATATTGGTGTCACTGCAATAACGGCATGCCGATCAGGTCACAGGTCCAGGATGACAGGCCCGCATGGCCAAAGGTCTGGAGCAGCCTTAACGCGAAGGTCCTCCCCACTCTCGGGTTTTGGCGGAAAAGAGGCTGCGGGCCCCTCGGCAGCCCGCTGACCAATCCGGAGGCGTGCATGAGACAGGATTACTGACCGGTTTGGGTTGTGCGTCGCGTTGTGGCTATCATCGCTTCAGTGGCTAGTGGATCGGTGATCGCTCGGGTTGGATCCTGGCCCCGATGCACTTGCGGCGAAGCGAGCCCGTCCGCAGTGGGTTCCAGCCCGCGCCGGGCATTACGATGGAAGGGTGAACAATGACGGAACCGGCAGCAGAGTTGCGTTTCGATGCCGATGCCTTTCTCGAGTGGGAGGCGCAGCAGGAAAGGAAGCACGAGTACCTGGGCGGGGAAGTGTTCGCGATGGTGGGGGCTCGCCGGGAGCATGTGGTCGTCGCCGGCAACCTGTTCTCGGCACTTAAGCAGCGCCTGCGCGGCGGTCCCTGCCAGGCCTATGTCGCAGACCTGAAGCTCAGGGTGGAGGCGGCCGATGCCTTCTTCTACCCGGACGTGATGGTGTCCTGCGATGCAGGCGATCATGCGGCGACGCTGTCCCTGTCGCGGCCGATGCTGATCGTGGAGGTGCTCTCGGACTCGACCGCGGCCTTCGATCGTGGCGACAAGTTTGCTGCGTATCGAATGCTCGAATCCTTGCAGGAATATGTCCTGGTGGACATTCCCGCGCGGCGGGTCGAAGTGTTCCGGCGTCAGGCGGACGGTGACTGGCTCTTCCACGAGTACCTGCCCGGTTGCGGGGACTGCGAGTTTCCGGCGCTGGCGGTGTCGGTTCCGTTTGATGAGGTCTTCGAGAACGTGGAGCCGCCGGGGGGTGAGGCGGTTTCCGATGAGGCTGCGGCCGGAGGGT
This sequence comes from Thioalkalivibrio sp., assembly GCA_007692435.1. Lineage (GTDB taxonomy): Bacteria > Pseudomonadota > Gammaproteobacteria > Ectothiorhodospirales > Ectothiorhodospiraceae > Thioalkalivibrio. The sequence goes on along the minus strand of RECA01000121.1, from coordinate 3,534 downwards.
GAGGGGCCGGCGGGGTGGCCGCCGGACGCCATGACAGTTAGCGTGAAAGGATATGGCGCGCATGACCCATCGTTGGCCATGCCGCCACCTCGGCTGGATGTTCGGGCGCCTCCTGTGCCCGTTCGCCATGGAGTGCGGGAGCTTGCTTCCGCTTTCACCCGCTTGAGCTCGCTTCCGCGGCAGGAGGCGAGCCTCCTGCGGGGCAAAGCGGCGGCGAGCCACCGCACTCCACAGGCTTGCGCTTTCATCCTTCGGGGGGTGGCCGCAGGGCCATGAGGGTTCGCGTGAAAGTCGCGCATTTCTCGCCTCTCCGGCTTGCGGGGGGTGAGGGCCGGGCCCGACGCCGAACCCCCACCCCAACCGCCGCAAGCGGGGGAGGGGGCTGTTATTTTTCGCGGTGGTTCGTATCGCGCCTATCGGTTACTCCGTGTCACGGATGCGCGAGTTCGCCCCCGATCATATCGCGGGCAGGCCCGCGGTAGCGGGTTGCGCGCATGCGGCACGTGCAACCCCCAGGACGGAGCGACCCTGACCAAGGGAGGGTACAGGGCCGGAGGACCGCTGCTACCAGGTCAGCACCTTGCCGGCGCTTCCCAGCGAGGGCAGGGCCTGAGAGGGTGTCAGCAATGGCATGTCCTGGAAGGCGAGGTCGGACTCGCTCATCTCGTTGAGTTCCAGGGACTGACGGCAGCCGATCATCTGCACACCGTTGTCGATGGCGTTCTTCATGAAGTCCGCCACGCTCTTTCCGCCCTCCAGCGGATAGATGTTCTCGGCCGCGCCCGTCTTCAGCAGTTCGGTCGCGGGGCCGGTGAAATACATGATCACGTTCTGCTCGGCGGCCGCGGCCGTTGCCGCCAGGAAGAAGGCGGAGGGCAAGCGCCGCTTGTTTTCCGGGCCGGTGATCATGATCAGGACCAGGTCGGCAGTTTCTTCAGCCATGGGATACAACCTCCTTGAAATGTGTTGAGACAGCTTGAAGTAGGTGAAGCGCCTGAAAGCACCTCAGCCGTCATTTCGAGAATAGCCCCTGTCCGCCCGCCCGGCCATCCGGGTAACTACGCACCGTCCCCCACCGCCGGGACTTCGGGGTCGGACCAGCGCAACTCATTGTTTTGAATAAATTATAGACCCAATTTTGAGGTGTTTTCGGGGCTTGGAGGCCCATTTTTGGTGCCAAAAACGGGGGTTTTGGGGGAATCACTGGGGAATGGGGACATCCCGCCCCGGGGACATCGGGTAATACGTAGTGCACCTGGCCTCCGGGGCGCCGATGATCCAGTACACGTCACTGCAACTCGGAACAGGAGCGAGGCCATGGGACGAGAGAAACGGTTGGAGTTATCGCTGCTGCTGCTACGGCTCGGCGTATTCATCGTGATGTTCTTCTGGACGCTCAACAAGTTCGTGGCACCGGACCACGCGTCCCGGGTGTTCGAGCACTTTTATCATCTGGAGGGGCTCGGGGCCGGCGCCCTGGCCGCGATCGGCGCGATCCAGCTCGTCGTGGTGCTCGGCTTCGTGGCCGGCCTGTTCCGGACGTGGACCTACGGACTGGTGCTGGCGATGCATGCCATCTCGACCTTTTCCTCCTGGCCCCAGTACCTCGCGGCCTTCGACAACCTGCTGTTCTTCGCGGCCTGGCCCATGCTCGCCGCCTGCGTGGCCCTGTTCCTGCTGCGGGAGTCGGACAACATGCTGAGCCTGGATGCACTCCGGCTCCGGTCCTGACACGCCGACGCCTCACTCGCAGCGCTGCCGGTACCAGCAATGGCCAATGCACGCCGTAGCCGACCGACGCTGGATGTGGCGCGCCGCCGAGGCCGATGATCAACATGCCGCCGCCAGCAGCCTTCGGTGCGACGGAGACTGGCGGAATGCGCGCAGCGGAGGGGAATCCGGGTGAACTATCGCCTTCCGGACGCCCACCGCGACATCTTCCCGCGTGGCCCACTAGGTGCTGCGCAGGCCCGGTGCTACGGATTCCCACGTATGTTGCCGCCCCTTCGCGGCTGTTTAACTGTCCAGCAGGTACACACGGAGCAATTGGAGGACACACATCATGAATAATCCGATCATTCGACTGCTGGCCCTGGGCATCCTCGCGCTTGCGCTGGCTGGCGTGGCCCATGCCGATGCGCCCAAGACCGTGGACGGCGTGACCATGATTCATCTCGACCAGTACAACGGCTATTTCGCCGCGGAGGAGACCCTGATGGGCCTGCAGCCGGGCACCTACGAGTTCGTGGTCACGAACAAGGCGGGCAAGGCCGCCGGATTCCAGGTGCAGTCCGCGGAGACCCACGAGCAGCTCGTGGTGTTCCCCCTGGATCCGGGCGAGACCAAGTCGACCCGCGTCGAGATCACCAGTGAGGGCTTCCGCTATCGCTGCCCGATCAATCCCACCCCCTGGTACGAGGTGGGCGTCAGCGGCTGACCGGCCCATCAGTGCTTGCCCGGCCCTGGATTGTGCAGGGCCGGGTCTGGCGTTTTGGCAGGCCGGTGCTTCCGGGTTGTGGCTTGCCGGAGGGAATCCATGACGAAATCCGTTTACGACGAGGCCTGGCGGCTGCTCGATGCATCGGTGATCCGTTTCGATGGCAAGCCGGTCGGGACGGTCGCTGCCCGCGACACCATCGTCCAGGAGATCAACTACGACCAGGTCTTCACCCGGGACTTTGCCGTGTCGGCCTTCGCCTACCTGCTCGGGGGTCGACCAGAGATTGTTGCCGGCTTTCTGCTCCAGATAGTGCGCCTGCAACAGACCGAACGGCAGTTCGATTGCTTCGAGCCGGGCGAAGGCCTCATGCCGGCGAGTTTCAAGACGGTTGCGGGCAGCGACGGAGAGCATCTGGTGACCGATTTTGGTGAGCACGCCATCGCGCGGGTGCCGCCGGTCGATTCGGGGCTGTGGTGGCTGATGATCCTGCGTGGTCAGGGTGGTGGTGATGGCCTCCGAGTCGGGCGAGTGGAGGAGGTGAACCCGGAGATCCAGGACGATGAGCCCGTGTTTGTCCGGCGTGGACCTGGCAGGCACCGGACGCGCGTCTTCATCCGGTGGCTCCGCCCTTGCGGGTTGAACGGCACCGAGGCTGTCACCAAGAAAGGGTCCGAGGATCAACAGGGAAAGGAGGCTGCGTCGGGATACGGATCTTCGAAGCATAAGGACTCTCGCGTTGCAGACTACCGAGCCTGACTGGATTTCTTGCGAACGTTATCCGACGGATCATCGGGAAGGACAATCCGGGTAATTTCGTATACGAGAGCACGGTTCGCCGTCGCGTCGCTGATGGGCATGCTGCCGATGACCGTGGTGTTTGCGGGTCTTGGGCACACTTCCAGGTGCATACGGTACTGACTGTGGTCGCCGCGGGTGTCCTGCTGCTGGCCACGCCTCCCACGGGGCCGGGTTTCGTGTGGGAGCGCGCCTCGCACGCGAATTGGCGCCGGGTGTTGCCCTGGCGTCTGGCCCGGCTGCGGCGCGTTCGCGAGCAGGCTCGCTCCTACAGGGGGCCGGGGCGAGCACCGTAGGAG
>RECA01000155.1 GCA_007692435.1 Thioalkalivibrio sp. | reverse complement strand
AGCCCGTCATCCGCCATCCGGCGCCAAGGTAACCGCGTGCTCCAGGACATTGCGATCGCCGCATGGCGGATGACGCTACGCTCTTCCGCCCTACCGGTTCCCGAGGCGCTAGCGGCTGGCGCGGGTCACCGGCAGGCGCGCGGCCTTCCACTCGGGATAGCCCGCGTCCAGTCTCCGGGCGCTGAATCCCTGGCGCCGCAGTTCCTCGACGGCATCGTAGGACATCACGCAGTAGGGGCCACGGCAATACGCGACGATCTCGCGGTCGCGGGGCAGATCGGCCAGGTGCTGACCCAGCTCCTCCAGCGGGACGTTGATCGCCCCCTTCACGTGGCCGGCGTGGAACTCGTCGCGGGGGCGCACGTCGATCACGGTCACTTCGCCGCGGCGCGCCCGTTTCATCACCTCGCGCGGATCCATCGGGGTCAGGGTGTCGCGGCTGCTGAAGGCCTCCCGGACGATCCGGTCCACCTCGGCCAGCTGCGCCTCGGCGATATGCCGGATGCCCGCAATGACCCCGGTGATCTCCGCTTCGTCACTCAGGGAGTAGATCATCTGGACCCCGTCCCGGCGCGAGTGGACCAGGCCGCCGTCGCGCAGGACCTGCAGATGATGCGACGCGTTCGCCATCGGCACGCCAACGGCGCGCGCCAGTTCGTCCACGCTGTGCTCGCCCTGTGCAAGGGCCTCGAGGAGTTCCAGCCGCACGGGGCTGGCGAGGGCCTTCGCGACACGCGCGAAGTGGGTGAAGAGCTGGTTCTTGGCAGATGGCTCGTTCGCGGTCATGTTCAGCTGGGCGCCACCGTCCGCCGGCAGTTCAGGATCCAAAATCCTAACGAATGTTGGTGCATTGCGCCAATTCACGCAGCGCATGTTCCCTGCCCCCCGGCTACTGGTATGAGCCGTGGACAAGGCTGGTTGCGGCGCCGCAAAGGCCGATCCGCAGATCCGAAGGCACCATCGATGCAAAGGCATGCGTTAAGATCGGTCTGAGAGAACATGTCGGTGCCTGCGCTCCAGCAATGGGCATGCTGGCGAGTGAGCGATGGGCGAACCGGTTTGCACAGGAGGGCTTGCGGTCCCGATGAACAAGGCGACATCAGACGGAGGTTCGTCCAGCGGGGAGGCACGCATCGACGCCCTTGAGTACCTTCAGAGCATCGTGGACACCGTGCGCGAACCGCTGCTGGTCCTCGACAGCCGTCTGCGGGCGCTGAGCGCGAACCGTTCCTTTTGCCGGACCTTCCGGGTATCGCCGCAGGAGACCGAGGGGCAGTTCCTCTACGATCTGGGCAACCGGCAGTGGGACATTCCGCGCCTGCGCACGCTGCTCGAAGAGATCCTGCCGCAGGAGACGGCGCTGGAGGACTTCGAGGTCGAGCAGGACTTCCCCGGCATCGGGCGGAAGGTGGTGCTGCTGAACGCCCGCAGGCTGCGGCAGGAAGGGGCCGAGCGGATCCTTCTGGCCATCGAGGACGTGACCGAGCGGCGGCGGGCAGAGAAGGAACGCCAGGCGGTCGAGACCCGCTTCACCGCTCTGGTGAAGAACATCAAGGACCACTCGATCTTTTCCCTCGATCCCGAGGGCCGGATCACCAGCTGGAACGTCGCCGCTGAGCACATCCTGGGCTATACCGAGGCGGAGGTGCTCGGGCGGCATTTCGCGTTCATCTTCACGCCGGAAGACCGCGAGCAGGGGGTTCCCGAGGCCGAACTGCGCGCCGGGCGGGAGCAAGGCCACGCCGAGGGCGAGCGCTGGTATCTGCGCAAGGGCGGGGAGCGGTTCTGGGCCCTCGGCATCGTCAGCGCCCTGCACGATGCCGAGGGCCGGTTGACCGGGTTCTCCAGGATCCTGCGGGACATGACCGACTGGAGGCGATCCCAGCAGGCCCTGCAGGCAAGCGAGCAGCGGCTGCGGCGGATGCTCAACGTCGATGGTGTCGGGGTGCTGATCTTCGACGGCTCCGGCACGCTCGTCGACGCGAACGACGCCTTTCTGAAGATGAGCGGCTACGGCCGCGAGGAGATCGAGGCGCGGGTGCTGGCCTGGCCCGTGATGACGCCGCCGGAGCACCGGGCGGAGAGCGAGCGGCAGATGGGTCTGCTGGCCGAGACGGGCCGAAGCGGGCCCTACGAGAAGGAGTATTTCCGCAAGGACGGATCACGGTCGTGGATGGTCTTTGCGGGTGCGAGCCTGGGCGACGGAACCGTGGTCAAGTACTGCGTCGACGTCAATGCCCGCAGGCGCAGCGAGGAGGCCCTCCGCGAGAGCGAGTCCCGCTTCCGCACCATGGCCGACGGCTTGCCGCTGATCGTATGGGTCCACGATGCGGAGGGCCGCCAGGAGTTCGTCAACCAGACCTTCTGCGAATTCTTCGGCGTGAGCGCCGAGGAGGCCGCCGGCGACAGCTGGCAGATGCTGATGCACCCCGACGACGCCGGGGCCTACGTCAGGGAATTCCAGGAATGCGTGCAGACCCAGCGGCCGTTCCATGCGGAAGTCCGGGTACGGGCCTCCGATGGACAGTGGCGCTGGATCGAGTCCTGGGGACGTCCAAGATTCAGCGCCGGTGGTGCCTTCCTCGGCTTTGTCGGCACCAGCGCCGACTCGACCGAGCGCAAGCGGGCCGAGGACGCACAGCGCCGCAGTGAGGCCCGTTATCGGGAGCTCGTGCACAACGCCAACAGTGCCATTCTCCGCTGGACCCCCAAGGGCACGATTACCTATTTCAACGAATGCGCCGAACGCATCTTCGGCTATTCCGCCTCAGAGGTTGCTGGCCGGCACGTCAGCTTCCTGGTCCGTGACCAGGAGTCCCTGAGACGGGATCTGCCGGGACTCGTCGACGCCATCGCCTGCCATCCCGAGCGGCAAGAGAGCAACGTCACCGAGAACCTGTGCCGGGAGGGCCGGCGCCTTTGGATGGCCTGGACGAACAAGCCGATGTTCGACGCGGAGGGCCGGTTCGTGGAGGTCCTCAGCGTGGGTACCGACATCACGAGGCTCAAAGCCGCAGAGGCAGCCTTGCAGGAGGCCGACCGGCGCAAGGACGAGTTTATCGCCACCCTTGCCCACGAGCTGCGCAACCCCCTGGCGCCGATCCGCACCGGCCTCGATTTGATCGAGGCCCTGAGCGGGAACCCCACTGCCCGCGAAGAGCCCCTGCAGATCATGGACCGCCAGCTCAGCCATCTGGTGCGTCTGATCGATGACCTGCTGGACGTCTCCCGCATCAGCCGCGGCAAGGTCCGGCTCCGAAAGGAACGGGTCGATCTGGAAGAGGTCATCGCGGCCGCCGGGGAAATGAGCGACAGCGGACTGAGGCGGGGCGATCGACAGTTCAGCGTCAGTGTGCCCTCCGAGCCGCTCGTGGTGGAGGGCGATCGGGTGCGGCTGGTTCAGATCCTCGCGAACCTCCTGAACAACGCGGTCAAGTTCACCGGGGCGGATGGACGGATCGACCTTCGCGCGACGCCGCACGGCGAGCGGGTCGAGATTCAGGTACAGGATGACGGGCTTGGAATCCCCCGTGAGCGGCTGGATACCATCTTCGAGATGTTCTCCCAGACCGAGCCCGGCAGGGGCGGCGGTCTGGGCATTGGCCTCTCCCTGGTGCGGGGTCTGGCCGAGTTGCACGGCGGTACGGTCTGCGCCGACAGCGAGGGTCCCGGTTGCGGTGCCACCTTCACCGTGTCCCTGCCGCTCTGGCGCAGCGCACCCGTGCAGTCAACGGCTGAAGAGGCGCGGACGCCGGGCGCCCTGCCGGCGCACCGCCGCGTGCTCGTCGTGGACGACAATCGGGATATCACCGAAGGCCTGCGCCTGCTTCTCACGATGTGGGAGGCCGAGGTGCGGGTCGCCCACGATGGGGCGGAGGCCATCCGGATCTTCGAGAAGTGGCCGCCGACCCATGTCCTGATGGATATCGGGATGCCCGGCATGAATGGCTATGAGGCCGCCCGCCGGCTGCGCGCCAATCACGCCGACCACGCCTTCCGGCTTGTCGCATTGACGGGATGGGGAGGGGACGAGGACCGGCAACGGGCCCGGGAGGCGGGTTTCGACGAGCACCTCGTCAAGCCGGTGAGGGTCGCACGACTGAAGGCGGTTCTTTCCAGGTAGCCCGTTGACGCTGCACGCCAGCGGTACCCGTCGGCCAGGGATGGAACGTCTCCCGGCAGCCGCCTCCGGGCTGCCGGGCCAGGCTGAACGCGTGTCCCCTAACCCGACCGCCGCGGTACAGCCTCTCGATGCGGTCGATCACCGCGCACCAGTCGCCCGAGTGTGGAAGGGGCTCCGTGATGGCGAGCCGGATGCTGGCAGGGATGTGTCGCTCGCGGCGTGGATTCGCTACGATCCGGGCCGAACATCAAGGCACTCGGATCCCCCCCATTGGAAAACAGCCTTTTCGGTGACGATGCCGACGCCGCGGCCGTGCGTGCAATTGACCGTGCCTGGCAGGCCCTGATCGGCCATCCGCGACTGTATCGCGCGGACGAGCCCTCGACTGCACTGGAACTGGTCGCGATTGCTCCGGCGCTGCGCGTGCAGCGCCGCAAGGGCGGGCTGCGCGTAGCCCTGCAGCCACCGCTGCCAAAGGACGGCATGCTGCGGGTCGAGGAAGAGAGCCGCAGCCGCTGGCGGGTCGTGCGTTTCGACGAATCCCATCGGCAGATCGGTGAGCTGCTCGGCCGTGGCCTGAAGGTACCCGCGGAGGCCGAAGACCGCGTACGTGAGGCCATAGCCCGCATCGCGCCGCGCATCGACATTCACTCGGACATCGGCGGCGACGAGGATCTGCATCGACCTTCACGGCCGCAAGCGCGAGCTGGCCAACTCCCTGCTGGAAGGCGGTGACGCGAGCGTGCACCTGGACACCGAAGCCCTGCTGGCGTTGTTGCGCGAGGAACGCGACTGAGAGGCGGCGGGCTTGCCATCGACACGACGCCCGCGGACTCAGGCGTGCGGTTCGCGGCTAACCCTCATGGCGCTGCGCCACCCCCGACCATGAAAGAAGCGTAGGGCGGAAGAGGGCGAAGCCCGTC
>RECA01000120.1 GCA_007692435.1 Thioalkalivibrio sp. | reverse complement strand
GTCTCCGAGATCGCCATCGTGCCCGACAGCGAGTGCAGGATGCCGACCTTGATCGGATCTTCCGCCTGTGCCGCGCCGGCGGAAAGGGTCAGTGCGAGGGCGATTCCCGGAAGGGGAAGGGTCCTGAGCCAGGGTGACTGAGTCATGCAGGGTTCTCCTGAAGTTGACGGGTTGTTCGGTGGTGCGCCCGGCGGTTGCATTTCCACATGCACTGGAGCGGCGCCCGACGGGCTGCGGCAGGCGGTGTTCGGAAGAGTCGAGAGCAGAAAACGTGCCAGAGTAGAATGCGTGCCGCAGAAAGGGCGTGCCGGCCGTCGTGAAGCCGGTGTGCCGCGCCGTGGCGGGGCGGGTGTGGAAGCGGGAATCAGGGAGCGGTGGCCCCGTCGGATCGGGTCCGCTTGTCGGGAATCTGCCCCGTGATGGTGCGCCCGGGGGGGCTGAACGCACCTGCCTGGTGCGTCGGGCCGGTCAGCGACCCCGGCCGAGAAGGTGTTCGCGCACGATGAACAGACCGGCGATGGAGCGCGCCTCGGAGCAATCCTCGCGCAGGAGCAGCGGGCCCAGGTCGCGGATCGACCACGGGACCACCTCGATCTCCTCGGGTTCGTCTCCCGGTGCGCGTTCCTCGTAGAGGTCCTCGGCCAGCACCAGGTGGGTGGTGTGGGACATGTAGGCCGGCGCGAGAGAGAAGGAGGCCAGGCGGGTCAGGCGGCGCGCTGCGTAGCCCACCTCTTCCATGATTTCGCGGTTTGCGCCCTCCAGGATGTCCTCGCCCCGCTCGATCCGTCCCTTCGGCAGCCCGAGCTCGTAACGATCGGTTCCCGCAGCGTATTCCCGGATCAGCAGCACCGTGTCGGGATCGGGCATGGCCGCGATGGCCACCGCGCCGTGGCTGCTTCCGACCAGACGTTCGAAATGCGTGTGGACGCCGTTGCTGAATTCGAGGTGCAGTTCCTCGACTTCGAACAGCCGGCTGCGCGCGACCGTCCGGCGTTCATGCACCGTGGGGGGTGGATGGCGCATCGGCGTCAGGACCCCTCGCCGTTCACGAGCCGCAACGCGGTCTTGAGCCGGCCCTCGAAGGTGGTTTCCAGGATCACGCCGTGCGGGGATTCCGTGACCTCGAACCCGGGTTGCGACTGCGGCTCGCTCTCCGCCAGCGACAGGTCCAGGTCACCCCAGCTCACCGCGACGGTCACGCGCATCGGGAAGTAGCCGTCCAGGTAGCGGCGCATGAAGGGCCCGTTTTCCAACAGGTATTCGCCGTCGTCGAGGACCTGGAGCATCTTCGAGCGCGCGTTCACGCAGAGCTCCGCGTCGGGCTGCACCTCGCGCAGCTGGACGCTGGCCCCGTCAACCCAGGTTTCCTCGATATTGTTCTGCGATTCGATCTCGAGATCCCGCGTGGTGTCACCATTGTAGAGAATCTGGGCACGGCCGACGCGGTCGATGTCGTTGTGGCACTGGCGCAACGTCACCCAGCCGTCGTCGAGGCTGCTGGCCATGACGATGATCTGGTTGTGGTGGTGGTGAACCGGGTCTTCGGGCGGGTCCGTGAGAAAGTTCAGGGCGCCCCGGTTGCTCTCGGACCGGGGTGGCTCCCAGAGGCTGTCGTCGTCGAACGGGTCGGTCTCGGCAGCCGTTGCCAGCGACAGCGACAGCGCCGCGAGTGAAGCCAGTGCCGCGCCCTGCAGACGTCGTGCCGGTATCATCGCCATCATCACACCCTCACTGTTTTCAGAGTATTACGCATGGACATCGCGAGCGCGTCAAAAAATCCGGTGAATCCCGCCGTTTCGGCGCCCCCTCCCTGGGCGCAGATCGACACGGTGCTGTTCGACATGGATGGCACCCTGCTCGATCTTCACTTCGACAACCGCTTCTGGCGTGAGCTGATTCCCGACGAATACGCCCTGCTGCACGCGCACGAGCCGGAGGTGGCACGGCAACGGCTGTTCGCGGAGATGGAGCGGATCCGCGGCCGCCTGGAGTGGTACTGCCTGGATCACTGGGTGCGCTTCACGGGTCTTGATCTGCTGGGCCTGAAGCAGCGGCTCGCCAGCCACATCGCGTTCCAGCCGCACGCCACGCACGTGCTCGACACCCTGCGCCTGCAGGGCAAGCGCCTGGTGCTCGTGACCAATGCGCACCCCGAGGTCTTTGCGTTCAAGCACGCGCACACCCGGATCGGCGACCACCTGGACCAGGTGGTCTCGGCCCACACGCTGGACTGTGCGAAGGAGGAGCCCTGTTTCTGGGAACGACTGCAGGCCATCGAACGGCATCACACCGGACGGACGCTGCTGGTGGACGACAACCTGGCCGCGCTAGGCACTGCGCGCGAGTCGGGCGTGCGGCACCTGCGGGGCATGCGTTATCCCGATACGCGGGGCCCGGCGCTGGAGTCGGCCGAGTTCCACCTGCTGGAGAGCCTCGCGGAACTCCTGCCGGACCGTTTCTTGCATCCGTGAGCCTTGGGGGGCACGGAACGGCCGGCCGGGTTGCCAATCGGCATCACGGATGGGGTTGAACTGGAAGTCACGGCGGTTGCCCAAATGTTGTGAGCATCGGAAACAGACACGAGGTACACATGCGCAACGCGGCATTTGCTATTGGACAGATCATTCATGTGCGCGACGTGGACATGCGAGGCGTGGTGGTGGACGTCGACGAGCACTTCGAGCCGCCGTCGGATCTCTCGGACAGTGTCCGTTCGTCCCTGCCCAGTCCGGAACAGCCCTGGTACTACGTGCTGGTGGACGGTTCCGAGGACCGCATCTACGTGGCGGAGGAGAGCGTGCAGCCCGACGCCGACGATACACCCGTTGAACATCCGGGCCTCGAGCAGTTCTTCCGCAACTTCGGCGATGGCCGCTACGAGCCCCAGTATCGCCTGAACTGAGGCAGCGGTGATGCCAGCGATGTAGGAGGCCAGCCCCTGGGCGACCCTCCCAAGCGCCGGATCGCCGAGAGGGCTCGCCTCCCACGGGGGCCGGACTGCCGTGTGGGAGCGTGCCTTGCACGCGAATGGGCATCGGAGCGGCCCCTGGCATGTGCCGCGCCTGCAGCGCCTTCGCGAGCAGGCCCGCTCCTACAGGGGATGTGCCATCCGTGTGTGCACCGGTTCGATGATGCACAATCAAGTCATGTCCGGACCCTTCCTACCGTGCTGCCGCACTGACCTCCTCGCCCGTGTGCGCGGGGGCGGCAGCGCCACTTCCTGATGGACACCGGGACCCTCCTAGCCGCCTTCGCGGTCGGCGTGCTCGGCGGCGTGCACTGCCTCGGCATGTGCGGCGGCATCGTGGGAGCGATCTCGGTGAGTCACGCCGGCTCCGCGTCCGCGACCTGGCCCCGGCTGCTCGCGTACAACCTCGGGCGGATGAGCAGTTACGTGATCGCCGGCGCCCTGGCGGGGCTTCTCGGCGGCGCGCTGCTCGGGGCCCTGCCGCAGGGGCAACGCCTGCTGGAACTGCTGGCTGCGGTCTTCCTGATCCTGCTGGGGCTCTACCTCGGGGGCTGGTGGCCGATCCTCGCGCAACTCGAGCGCGTCGGGGGCCGCGTCTGGCGCCGGATCGAGCCCCTCGGCAGACACTTCATCCCGGTCCGGCATGTCGGGCAGGCCTTCGTGGTCGGCGGCGTCTGGGGGTGGCTGCCCTGCGGGCTGGTCTACAGCGTGCTGGTCTGGACGCTCGCGGCCGGGAGCGCGGCCGACGGTGCCCTGCTGATGGCCGCCTTTGCGCTGGGGACCCTGCCGAACCTGATGCTGATGGGCCTGTTCGCGGCACGGCTGGCGCGCTTCGTGCGCAACGACCTGATCCGGCAGGGTGCTGGCGGGTTGCTGATCGCCTACGGGGTGTGGCGGATCTTCAGCATCCTGACGTGACCGGTGCCGGGCCAGGCAGCACCGGGGCGTCCGCAGCCTGCGCTCAGTAGCGGTAGATGACGTGCTGGAAATTGACCGGCATCGCCTCGTCGTCATCCTCGGCGGTCACCTCCAGGGTGAAATCGAGGACCTCGCCGGGTCGCACCCGCACCTCTGCCAGGTGATAGTAGGCGTCGCCAGCCCGGATCTGACGGAAGCGGAGGTGGCGCACCTGCCTGTTCAGATTCTGGGCCTGCCCCCTGACGGTTCCGGGCACCGATTCCATCTCCTCGCTGTCGCGTTTCATGATCGCGATGTTGACCAGCGCCCGGCTCCTGCTGCGTCGCAGGTCGTAGGCCCTCGCGACCTCGGGTGACAGGAAGTGAGTGCTGAGTACCGAGTAGTGCACGATGTACCGGTCGAATTCGACCTCGTTGGCGTGCACGGGGGCAGCGGCCACGAGGAGCGCGAGCAGGCCGAGCGAGGTGATCACCAACAGATTGCGCAAGCGTTCCATCCTGAAGTCTCCTGGGTGGTGCACCGTTCAGTGGTGCCGAATGTCTATGTCCCGGTGCGATCGGCGATCACCCCGCCGGCAGCACCCGGTGGGGGGCGGTGCAACAGCACCCCGCACCCGATGTGCCTCTCTTCATTCTAGATCGAACGTACCAGAATCAGCAGTACGTAGAGACCGATGAGCGCCAGCATCGGGGAGAAATCGATCGCCCCGGTGTTCGGCAGCGCCCGGCGCAGCGGCCCGAGGATCGGCTGGTTCACGTCGGCGACCAGTCGCCCGATCGGATTGCCGGTGCGGGCCCCGCCAGCCTGAAGCCAGCTCATCACCACCTCGACCACCAGGCTGATGATGAAGATCCAGATCGTCGTGACCAGGACCTCGCGAATCGATGCAATCAGTACCGCGCCCGGGGCAATGTCGATACCCGCGATGGTCAGCCGCAGCCAGAACTCGATGAACTTGAGCAGGATGATCAGCACCACCGCCGCGAGGTCCAGGCGGCCGATCGGCGGGATCACCCGCCGCAGCAGCTTCAGCGGGGGGTTCGTCAGCTGCACGATGGCCTGGGAGATCGGGTTGAAGAAATCCGCTCGGACCAGCCCGAAGATCAAGCGAAGCAGCAGCAGGATGATGTAGATCCCGAACAGTGTGCTGATCAGGAAATCGAGGATCTGGTCGAAGGGGCCTTGCATCGCTTGCTCCGCTCTACGTTAGGCCGGGCCGCGCCCGGAACAGGAGGTCTCTACGGTGGCCGTCCGCGGGCGGCCGGCTGCGCATTATCCACCAAGCTCCCGGCTGCGTGCAGCCGCGGCCGCCATGGCCTCGGCAACCAGCTCTGCGAGACCGGATTCCTCGAACACGGTGATTGCCCGCTCCGTGGTGCCGCCGGGCGAGGTCACCCGGGCGCGCAGCTCAGCCGGATCGGCGCCGCTCTCCTGCGCCAGCTGCGTCGCGCCGCCGACGGTGGCCAGCGTCAGCCGCCGGGCGGTGGCTTCGTCCAGCCCGAGCCTCTGTGCGGCCCGCGTCATCGCCTCGATCAGCAGGAAGACGTATGCGGGACCGCTGCCCGATGTCGCGGTGACCGCGTGCATCTGCTCCTCGTCCTGCAGCCAGACGGTCGCGCCCACGGCCCCGAGCAGCCGATCCGCGGTCTTCCGGTCCGCCTCGGTCGCGAGCGGACTGGCATAGAGCCCGGTGATGCCCGCGCCGATCAGTGCCGGCGTGTTGGGCATCGCGCGCACGATCCGCGTCTCCGGCCCGAGCCAGCCGCCGAGGCGCCCGGTGCCGATGCCGGCGGCGACCGAGACCACCAGCGGGTCCGCGGCCGTGACCTCCGCGGCCAGGTCCGCCGCGAGCTCGGGCAGCATCTGCGGCTTGACGGCAAGGACCAGGGTCCGGGCCCTGCCCGCGAGCTGGCGCGGCCCGAGCAGGACCAGCCCGGGGAACTGCGCCCGCACGGCCGCCGCCCGTTCGGCGTCCGGCTCCGCGAAGCCGATGGCCTCCGGGCGGACCCCGCTGCGGACCAGCCCGGCGATCAGCGCCAGCCCCATGTTTCCGGCGCCCACGAAGCCGGCCTCGAGTCGTTCCTCGTTCATGACTGCCTCGCTTTCGGCCTTCGCGGGCCGAAGAGTGCGGTCCCGATACGGACCAGGGTGGAGCCCTCGAGGATCGCGGCCTCGAGGTCGTCGGACATGCCCATCGACAGGGTGTCGAGGTCGCGTCCCTGTGCGTTCAGGCTGTCGCGGAGCTCGCGCAGCCGGGCAAGGGGGCGCCGCTGCCCGGCGGGATCCTGTGCGGGTGCCGGGATCGCCATCAGGCCGCGCAGGGCCAGGTTGGGAAGACGGGCGACGGCCGCGGCCAGCGCGCCGGCCTCCTGCGGCGGCACCCCGGCCTTGCCCGGTTCACCGCTGAGATCAACCTGAAGACAGACCTGCAGCGGCGCCATTGCGTCGGGCCGCTGCCGGGACAGCCGTTCGGCGATCTTCAGCCGGTCGACACCGTGCACCCAGGCGGCCCGCTCCGCAACGGCCCGGGTCTTGTTGGTCTGCAGCGCCCCGATGAAATGCCATTCCGGAGGCGGGTCCAGGTCCGTCAGGGCATCGTGCTTCGCGACAAATTCCTGTACGTAGTTCTCGCCGAAGAGGCGCTGCCCGAGTGCGTGCAGGGCCCGGATCTCCGCGGTGCTGCGCGTCTTGCTGACGGCCAGCAGCCGGACCTCGTCCCGCTCGCGGCCGGCCTGCCTGCAGGCCGCGGCGATGCGCCGTTCGACCCGGGCCCGATCGTCTTCCAGTTGCGTCATGGCGCTATGATATAGTCCGGAGGAGGAAAGTGTACTTGCGGTTACCGTCGGGGGAGCGCTGACCACGGGGCCGGTCATTGCGAGAGCAGCCTGCAGCCGCGAGCGCAGGGCGTCGGACGCGGGGATCCGCGGCAGCTCCGCTGTCCTCGTGCCGGCCGGATTGCTGCGTTCCGCTCGCAACGACGGGCCGGGTGGACCGGTGTTTCCCTAAAGCAGCCGCCTCTACTGCCGACAGCATTCCTGTGAAGCGGTCGTCTGCGTAGCTCGAGTTCGGGGGACTCAATGGATATCACCCAGTTGCTCTCTTTTGCCGTGAAGAACGGTGCGTCGGATCTGCACATATCGGGCGGCATGCCGCCGATGGTACGCATCGACGGCGACATGCGTCGGGTGAATGTGCCGGTGATGGAGCACAAGGAGGTCCAGGCGCTGATCTACGACATCATGAATGATCGCCAGCGCAAGGACTACGAGGAGTTTCTGGAAACCGACTTCTCCTTCGAACTCAAGGGCCTGGCCCGGTTCCGCGTGAACGCCTTCGTGCAGGACCGGGGCGCGGCGGCGGTCTTCCGCACGATCCCCTCGAAGGTGCTGACCCTCGAGGACCTCGGCTGCCCGCGCGTGTTCGAGAAGATCTCCGACTACCCGCGCGGCATCGTGCTGGTCACCGGCCCCACCGGCTCCGGCAAGTCGACGACCCTGGCCGCGATGGTGGACCACAAGAACAAGAACGACTACGGGCACATCCTCACCATCGAGGACCCGATCGAGTTCGTGCACGAGTCCAAGAAGTGCCTGGTGAACCAGCGCGAGGTGCACCGTGACACCCACGGGTTCAGCGAGGCCCTGCGCTCGGCGCTGCGCGAGGATCCGGACACCATCCTGGTCGGCGAGCTGCGCGACCTCGAGACCATCCGCCTGGCGCTGACCGCCGCGGAGACCGGTCACCTCGTGTTCGGCACGCTGCACACCAGTTCGGCGGCGAAGACCATCGACCGGGTCGTCGACGTATTCCCGGCCGCCGAGAAGGACATGGTGCGCGCGATGCTCTCGGAATCGCTGCGCGCGGTGATCGCGCAGACCCTGCTCAAGCGGGTCGGCGGCGGACGGGTCGCGGCCCACGAGATCATGCTGGGCACGCCCGCGATCCGCAACCTGATCCGCGAGAACAAGATCGCGCAGATGTACTCCGCCATTCAGACCAGCGCGGGCATGGGCATGCAGACGCTCGACCAGTGTCTTCGGGACATGATCGCCGAGGGCCTGATCACGCGCGACGACGCGAAACGCCGTGCGATGAATCCCGACAGTCTCTGAATCTGTGACTCATCTGATTGATGCATCGCCTTTGACAGGTAACGACGTCTTCGGGCGTCAAAGACAACGAGGGGGTCCGAGCCGTGGATCGTGACAAGGCCATACGTTTCATGCACGACCTGCTGCGCACGATGGTCGAGCGCGGCGGATCCGACCTGTTCATCACGGTGGGCATGGCGCCGGCGGCGAAGATCAACGGGCTGGTGCAGCCGATGACCGACCAGTCCCTGACCCCGGCACACACCCAGGTGCTGGTGCGCTCGATGATGAACGACAAGCAGTCCGCGGAATTCGACCGCAGCCACGAGTGCAACTTCGCGATCGGAATCGAGGGGGTGTCCCGGTTCCGCGTCAGCGCCTTCATCCAGCGCGGCAATGCCGGGATGGTGCTGCGCACGATCCAGAGCAAGATCCCCAACTTCGAAGAGATCAACATGCCGCCCCAGCTGAAGGAGATCGCGATGACCCGCCGCGGGCTCGTGATCTTTGTCGGCGCGACCTCCTCGGGGAAGTCGACCTCGCTGGCGGCGATGGTCGGCTACCGCAACCATCACTCGGCGGATCACATCATCACCATCGAGGACCCGATCGAGTTCGTTCATCCGCATGACAAGAGCCTGGTCACGCAGCGCGAGGTGGGCGTGGACACCGAGAGCTACGAGGTGGCCCTGAAGAACACCCTGCGCCAGGCGCCGGACGTGATCCTGATGGGCGAGATCCGCGACCGCGAGACGATGGACTACGGCGTGGCCTTTGCGGAGACCGGTCACCTCTGCCTGACCACCCTGCACGCGAACAACACCAACCAGGCCCTCGACCGCATCATCAACTTCTTCCCCGAGGACCGCCGTCCGCAGCTGCTGATGGACCTGTCGCTGAACCTGAAGGCGGTCGTCTCGCAGCGCCTGATCCGCACGCAGGACGGTGAGGGCAGGGTCCCGGCGGTCGAAATCATGATCAACACGCCGCTGATGTCGGACCTGATCCTGAAGGGGCAGGTGCACGAGATGAAGGACCTGATCAAGCGCTCCCGCGAGCAGGGCATGCAGACCTTCGACCAGGCCCTGTTCGATCTCTACGAGTCCGGCAAGATCAGCTATCCGGAGGCGATCCGCAATGCGGACTCGATGAACGACCTGCGCCTGCGGATCAAGCTCGACAGCAAGCGCGCCCGTCGCGAGGAAGAGCCCGACGTGATGGACGACATGTCGGGTCTCTCGGTATCCGAAACGGCCGACGACTTCGTCTCACGGTGACTGCGATGGCGACTGCACAGATCGATCCCTACCTGAAACTGATGGCCCAGAAGGGCGCTTCGGACCTCTTCTTCATCACTGGAGCCCCCATCAGCATCAAGGTCGATGGCCGCGTCCAGCCGCTGTCCGGCACATCCCTGAAGCCGGGCGAGGTCGCGGAGATCGCCGGCGAGATCATGTCGCCGGAGCAGAAGGCGACGATGGAGCGGGATCTGTCGGCGAATTTCGGGATCTCGCGGCCCGAGGTGGGCCGGTACCGGGTGAACGTCTACCACCAGCGCGGCCAGGTCGCAATGGTGATTCGGCACATCCAGCTCCGCATCCCCACCATCGAGGAACTCGGCCTGCCGCTGGTGCTGAAGGACTTCGTCACGCAGCGCAACGGACTGGTGCTGATCGTCGGGTCTACCGGCTCCGGCAAGTCGACCACGCTGGCGGCGATGATCGACCACCGCGCGCGCCATGAGACCGGCCACATCCTCACCGTCGAGGATCCGATCGAGTTCCTGCTCCCGCACCGGCTCTCGCTCGTCGGCCAGCGCGAGGTGGGTATCGATACGCCCAGTTACGAGCTCGCACTGCAGGACGGCATGCGCGAGGCACCCGACGTGATCATGGTCGGCGAGGTGCGCAGCCGGGAGACCATGCGTCAGGCGCTGAACTATGCGGACACCGGCCACCTGGTGCTGACCACGCTGCACGCGACCAGCTCGAACCAGGCGCTGGATCGCCTGATCCACATGTTCCCGGAGGACTTCCGCGGCCAGATCCTGACGGATCTCTCGCTGAACCTGCGCGCGATCGTCGCCCAGCGGCTGCTGCAGACGCCCGACGGCAAGCGGGTCGCGGCCGTGGAGGTGCTGGTGAACACCCCGTTCGTGTCCGAGCTGATCCGCGAGGACAAGGTCGGCGAGATCAAGGAGGCGATGCAGAAGGGTTCCAAGGACGGCATGCAGACCTTCGACCAGGCCCTGTACCGCCTCTACAAGGAGGGCAGGGTCGATCTCGAGGAGGCGCTTTCGAAGGCGGATTCGCGCGCCGATCTGGAATGGCGCCTCAGCTTCGGCGGCGGCGTCGGCAGCCTCGAGGGCCAGGAGGAGGAGGACTTCCGCCTGCCCGGAGAGGCCGCCGGCCGCTGAGCCGCCGAGCGGCAAGGGGACCGCTGCGACCGCCTCAGGCCGTCCGGAAGACCGTCGAGGCCGCGAACACGGGGCCGTCCACGCAGACCCGCTTCATTGCGCTGCCCTGTGGTGTGTGCACCTCGACCGTGCACCCGGCGCAGCCGCCGACCGCGCAGGCCATGTATTCCTCCAGCGAGACCTGGCACGGCAGTTCGAACTCCGCGGCCAGCGCCGCGCAGGCCTCGAGCATCGCGTGGGGGCCGCAGGCATAGAGCTCGACCTGGTCGCGCAGTTCCGGGCTCAGGCCCGCCAGCCAGGGCCGCGCGAGGTCGGTGACGAAGCCGGGATAGGCGCCCGGGATGTCCGCCAGCGAGGTCAGCCTGCAGGCAACGCCCCAGTCCTCCAGCAGCGGCATGGTCGCGATCGCCCCGTCGGGCAGACCCGGCCAGAGGATCTCCGACGGCCTCGGCCGGAACGGGAACGGCACCTCGGACCCGAGGATCGCGCGGGTCTGGGCCCCCTGACCCTGCCGGCGCAGGTGGTCGGCGAGGAAGATCATCGGCGGGATGCCGACGCCCCCGCCCAGCAGGAGGCGCAACGGCCGCTCCGGGTTCAGCGAGAACGGATTCCCGATCGGACCGAGCACGCTGAGCCGCATGCCCACCGGCTGCCGCGCGAGCGCCTCCGTGCCGTCGCCGACCACCTTGTACAGGAACTCGACCCATCCCGCCGCCGGGTCCACCCGCTGGATGGACAGCGGCCGGCGCATCGGCAGGCGCGGGTCGCACTGCAGGTGCACGAACTGGCCCGGCTTCGCCCGGGCGGCGCACTCGGGTGCACGGAGCTTCAGCACCCACTGGTCGCCGGCGTGCGCGGAGTGCTCGATGATCTCGGCGGCGTCCTCGAGAAAGATGGTCCCACGGTGGCTGCGGGCGGCGTCGGCGTTCATGCGCTGTCCTCGGCGGGCAGGTTCCAGGCCGGCCGTCCCGCGACCCAGGTCTCTCGGACCTGGCCGGAAAACATCCAGCCGATGAAGGGGGTGTTGGCGCCGGCACTCAGCCAGCTCTCCGGGGTGATGTCGTTCAGGGCCTCCGGGTCGAAGACGACGAAGTCCGCCGGTGCCCCGGGCTTCAGGCACCCGCTGTTCAGTCCGAGGATGCCGGCGGGACCGGCCGTGACCCGTTCCAGCGCGGCGGACAGCGGCAGCAGGCCCTCCTCGACCAGGCGCAGGGTCAGGGGCAGCAGGGTCTCCAGTCCGCTGATGCCGGGCCGGGTCTCGGCGAAGGGGCCGAGCTTGCTGTCACTCTCGTGCGGCTGGTGATCCGAGCAGATGGCGCTGATCTCGCCACGGGCCACTGCCTCGCGCAGGCCCTCGCGGTCGCGCTGTGTGCGCAGCGGCGGCATCACGTGGCACATAGGGTTGAAATCGGCCACGTCGACCTCGGTGAGGAAGAGCTGATGGGCGGCAACGTCCGCCGATACGGGCAGGCCGTCGGCGCGCGCCTTCGCGACCATCTGGGCGCCCCGGCGGGTGGACAGCCGGTTCACGTGCACCCGCGCGCCGGTCTGCTCGACCAGCGCCAGGATGCTGCCCAGGGCCGCCGTCTCCGCCGCCTCCGGAATCCCCGCCAGACCCAGTCGTGTCGAGACCGGGCCTTCGTGCACGCAGCCGGAGCCGGCCAGCGCGGCATCCTGTGCCGACAGCGAAACCATCAGCTCGAAGGTGGCCGCGTACTCCATCGCCCGGCGCAGCACCAGCGGACTCGCGAGCGGGTGGCCGGCATTGCCCACCCCGACGACCCCGGCGCGCTTCAGTGCCGCCATCTCGGCCAGCTGCTCGCCGTTCAGCCCGCGCGTCAGTGCGCCTACCGTGAGCACGCGCACCCCGCAGCCCTGCTCCGCGCGCCGCGCGATCAGTTCCACCTCGGCCGGGGAGTCGATCGGCGGCATCGTGTCCGGGGAAACCACCACCGTGGTGATGCCGCCGCGCGCCGCGGCCTGTGTCTCGCCCCCGATCGTCGCCTTGTGCTCCTCGCCCGGCTCGCGCAGGTGCGCGGACAGGTCGATGATGCCCGGGAACAGCCAGCGCCCCGCCGCGTCGATCCTGCGGCGCGGCTCGAAGCCTTCCGGGATCGTGCCGACCGCGAGGATCTCGCTGCCCTGGATGCAGACGGGCGTGATCGCATCCAGGCCGCTGGCGGGATCGATCACGCGCGCGTTCTCGATCAGGATGCTCATGCGCCGCGCACGCCCATCACCATGGACATCACGGCCATGCGCACCGCGATCCCGTAGGTGACCTGCTGCAGGATCACCGACTGCGGGCCGTCCGCGACCGCCGAGTCGATCTCCACGCCCCGGTTCGCCGGACCGGGGTGCATCACCAGACAGTCGGGTTTCGCGAGGTGCAGGCGCCGCTGGGTCAGCCCGAAGAGCTGGAAGTACTCGTGCTCCGAGGGCAGGTGGGCGTGCTCCATGCGCTCGCGCTGCAGCCGCAGCATGATCACCACGTCGACGTCGTGCAGGCCCTGTTCCAGGTTGCGGTAGACGTGAACGCCGAGGTCCTCCACGTGGGCCGGCAGCAGCGAATACGGCGCCACCACGCGCACCTCGCCCGCCTGCAGGATGTTCAGCGCGTGGATCTGCGAGCGTGCAACGCGCGAGTGCAGGATGTCCCCGACGATCGCGATCTTCAGCCGCGTGAAGTCGCCCTTGTGGCGGCGGATGGTGAACATGTCGAGCAGGGCCTGCGTGGGGTGACCGTGCCGTCCGTCCCCGGCGTTCAGCACGCTGATCCCGGGTTCCACGTGCCGGGCCATGAAATGGGCGGCCCCGCTCTGCTGGTGACGCACCACGAACATGTCCACGTTCATGGCCTCGAGGTTGCGCAGGGTGTCGAGCAGGCTCTCGCCCTTCACGGCCGAGGAGGTGCTGACGTTGATGTTGAGCACATCGGCCGACAGCCGCTTTGCCGCCAGCTCGAAGGTGGTGCGGGTGCGGGTGCTGGCCTCGAAGAAGAGGTTCACGATGGTCTTGCCGCGCAGCAGCGGCACCTTCTTCACCGCCTTCTCGTTCATGTTCGCGAAGGATTCGGCGGTGTCCAGGATCTCGTTCAGCAGGTCACGGCTCAGTCCCTCGACGGTGAGCAGGTGCTGCAGCCGCCCGTCGCTGGTCAGTTGCAGGCTGTTGGGAAGGGGGCCGGCCTGGGGCAGTTGGCGGGCCGGATGGGCCACTGCGATCAATTGCCGCCCTCCAGGAACACCCGCTCCAGGCGCAGCGGGTCGGGACCGCGCAGCTTCACCTGCTCGCCGGGTCCGAGATCGAGATTGGCGCCGACGATGGCCGCCTCCACCGGCAGTTCGCGCCCGTCGCGCTCGACCAGCACCGCCAGCGTAACCGAGGCCGGACGGCCGTAATCGAAGAGCTCGTTCAGTGCCGCGCGGATCGTGCGGCCGGTGAAGAGCACGTCGTCCACCAGCAGGATGTGCTCGTCGTCCAGCTCTTCCGGCAGTTCCGAAGGCCGGACCTGCGGGTGCATGCCGATGCGCGAGAAGTCGTCCCGGTAGAAGCTGATGTCCAGTTTGCCCATCGGGCGGGTGTAGCCCAGACGATGGCGCAGGGCCTCGGCGATCCAGACCCCCCCGGAATGGATGCCGACCACGATCGGCTCGTCGATTCCCCGCTGCCGGAAGTGGCGCCGGGCCTGCTCGGCCATGCTGTCGAGGAGGGGTGCGATTTCAGGCATTGCGGGTGTTCTCCAGTAGCCAGCCTTCCAGGATGACCGCCGCGGCATGGGCATCGAGGCCCGGATCGTTGCCGCGGCGCCGCACGCGCTCCTGACCCAGGTGCGAGCTCAGGCGCTCGTCGGCCCAGTATACCGCCAGGCCGTGACGTTGGCCGAGCCCCTCGCCGAAGGCGCGGATTGCCGGTCCGAGGGTGGTCGGCTGGCCGTCGTCGCGGGTCGGCCAGCCGACCACGAAGGCATCCGGCTGCCATTGGGCGACCAGCGCGTCGATGCTGTGGTCGCGGCCCGGCCGCACGGTGGCCAGGCCGCGTGCGCTGCAGGTGAGCTGGTCACCGATGGCGACACCGATACGGCGTCGGCCGTAGTCGAAGGCCATCAGCCGCACGCTAACTCCCGTGGCGCCCGGCCACGCCCCGAAGGATGAAAGCGCAAGCCTGTGGAGTGCGGTGGCTTGCCGCCGCTTTGCCCTGCAGGAGGCTTGCCTCCTGCCGCGGAAGCAGGCTCAAGCGGTTGAAAGCGGGGGCAAGCTCCCGCACTCCATGGCGAACGGGACACAGGAGACGGCCGGCCGTCCAGCCGGGGTGGCGGCATGGCCAGGGATGGGTCATGCACGCCGCGTCCTTCCGTGGCTGTATCTTCATCGTCTGGGCTGGTGGCCGGGCCTGGCCGTCACGCGTGCCCGGCCACCTGGCTGATCAGGTTCATGTCGATGCCGATCAGCCGGGCCGCGGCATTCAAGCGCTGGTTTGGGGGCAGCGAGAACAGGATCGTGTGCTTCGCCGGGGCGACCAGCCACGAGTTCTCCGCGATCTCGCTCTCCAGCTGCCCCGGGCCCCAGCCGGCATAGCCGAGTGCGATCAGCGTGTGCTCCGGCCCTTCTCCGCGCGCGATGGCCTCGAGGATGTCGCGGGAGGTGGTCAGCGCGAGATCGTCGCTCAGGTCGCGGGTGCCGCTCCACCCGTCGCCGGCGGGGTGCAGCACGAAGCCGTGTTCCGGTTGCACCGGCCCGCCGCGGAAGATCCGCTGGCCGCCGCCGCCGGCGGTCAGCTGCAGGTCGAGCTGCAGCAGCATCTGTTCCAGGCTCAGCTCGAGCGGCTGGTTGATCACCAGGCCCATCGCCCCTTCTTCGGTGTGCTCGCAGATGTAGGTGACGGTCTGGGCGAAGTAACCGTCCTGCAGGCTGGGCATCGCGATCAGGAACTGATTGCGCAGCCCGTCGGTTGTCGACTCTGGAGTGCGCTCGGTCATGGCTAGAGTATCGGCCCGCAGGACCCCGGGCCGCAAGCCTTCAGCGGGCACGTTCCACGCGATCGCGGCGGAAGGCCCAGGTCCGGGTGATCACCAGGTGGTCGTATTGCTCGCGCATGTCGTCGGTGAACGGGGCGAAGGGGGCGGCGAGTTCCACGATCCGGCTCGCGGCCTGGTCCAGCACCGGCTCCCCGGAACTCTGGGCGATGGCGATGTCCTGCACCCGGCCTTCCGGGTCCAGACGCACCGACAGTACCAGGGAGCCCGAGAGTCCGCGCCGGCGTGCCTCGTCCGGGTAGTTCAGGTTGCCGACGCGCTCCACCTTGCGTATCCAGGTCTCGAGGTAGGCCGCCTCCGGCGCCGCACGGGCGGAGAGGGTGTCGAGATAGAGGGTCCGGGAGGCCCGCGAGCGCAACTCCTGTCTGGTCTCGTGCGGCATCGCACGGGCCGTCTCCCGCCCGCGCGCCACGATCGTGGCGGCGGACGGCGTCCCGGGCGCGTCGGCAATCTCTGCCGGGGCCGGGTCGCGCGGCGCGGGCTCCTGTGCCGGCTCCGGTGTTGCGACCGGTTCCGGGTCTGCCGGGGGGCTCGCGTCGACCGCGGCCGGCGGGGCCTCCAGCGGCTCGGCCGGCGCGGCCTCATCCATCGACGGCTCCGGGCTGCGGGCCACCTGGCTCTCTTCCGCCTCCCCGCTCGCGGCCTGGGCCT
The DNA here is from genome assembly GCA_007692435.1 of Thioalkalivibrio sp. GTDB lineage: Bacteria > Pseudomonadota > Gammaproteobacteria > Ectothiorhodospirales > Ectothiorhodospiraceae > Thioalkalivibrio. The sequence goes on along the minus strand of RECA01000120.1, from coordinate 5,142 downwards.
CCGCCGCGATGTGCCGGGCATCCTCCGGTTCCGGTGAGGGGGCGTCCACCCAGGTCACGTCCAGCGTGACCTGCTCGGGCCGTTCTCCCGGGAACATCTCGAAGCCGACACCGAGGATCACCAGCGCGTGCAGGATCAGCGCCAGGAACAGCGTCAGGCCGAGTCGGCCGCCGTCATCCGGTTCGGGCTGTGGGAGGGTTGCGGACATGGCGTTGAATGCGCGGGTCTGATAGCACCGAATTCGTCAGTATACCCGTGAGCACGCCGGTGATCAGCGCGGCCAGCAACAACGGCGGCAGCAGCAGCGGCAACTGCGGGTGCGGAATGATCAGCCCCCAGGCCAGCAGAAACTGGCCGGCGGTGTGTGCCAGTGCCGCGGCGACCCCCAGGCCCACCGCGCTGATGTGACCCGGGTAGAGCCGCCACAGTGGTGTCAGCATCAGCAGCGCGGCCAGTGCGCCGGCGAGCGACAGCCAGAAGCCCGGGCTCAGCAGGGTGCCCAGCAGCAGGCTGGCACCGACCACGCGCAGCAGCGTCACCGCGACCGCCGCCCGCCAGCCCAGCGTGAGCAGCGCCACCAGCGTGATCACGTTGGCGAGACCCGGCTTGATCCCGGGTACCGGGCTCGGGATCGCGGCCTCGATCACCTGCAGACCGATCGCCAGTGCCGCCAGTGCGGCGATCCGGCGATCGCAGGTTGCGGAATCCGTCGCCACCCGCGGTCAGAAGTGCATGCTGTCGAACCCGGCGCCCGGACCCTGCACCTGGAGCACGAGGCGGTTCGGCAGGCTGACCGCCATGTCTCCGGGGCGTTCCAGCCAGCCCGCCCGTTCACAGATGCCCTGGCTGCCCGGGGAGTCGAGGCAGCGGGCCCGGCCAGGCTCGATCCGGATCGTGGTCACGCCCGCGGTCCCGTCGATGCCGATGGTGCGGGCCACGTCCAGCGGGTAGTGCCGCGGTGCCGCACCGGCCTGGGTCACGACCAGTTCGGTGGCCCCGCCGCCCGGCGTGTAGGCCAGCCCGAAGGCGGAACCCACCAGCGCGACGGCCAGCGTCACCACCAGGGCATCACCCCAGCGCAGGCCGCGCATCAACCGGGCTCCGGGCCGGTCGCGGGTCCCGGCTCGCGCAGACGGTATTCCAGGTCCTGCCGGAAATCCACGCGGGTCTCCATCGCCGGTGTCAGCTCGACCGAACCGTCGGAGAGCACCAGCAGGGCGTGGTCGACGCCGAGCCGCCGGGCGTAGGCAGGCCACTCCCCGGGGCCGGCTATCATCAGGGTCGTCGCTGCGGCATCGGCCAGGGCCGGATCGGCATGGAGCACGGTGGCGGACGCGATGCCCTGGCTCGGCCGTCCGGTGCGGGGATCGATCACGTGATGGACCCGTTGGCCCTCCCATTCATAGCCGCGTTCGTAGTCTCCGGAACTGAACAGGGCCTCGTTGGCCCCGAGCGCAATCGCCGCGAGCACCCCGGCACCCCGTGGGTCCCGCAGGCCGATGCGCCAGGGCCGGCCGGCCGGCTCACCGCGGGTCATCAGGTCGCCGCCCGCGTTCACGATTGCGTGTTCCACCCCGAGTTCCGCCAGCAGCTCCAGGCTGCGCGCCACCGCAAGGCCCTTCGCGAGCCCCCCGAAGTCGAGCTGCAGCTCCGGGTGGCCGCCGCGCAGACGCGTGCCATCGTGTTCGATGTCCGCCATGCGCGGCGGGTCGGCCAGCATGGCCGCCAGGGTCGCGTCGCTCGGCGGCGGTCCGGCGGGGTCGTCCTGGTGAAAGCCCCAGGCGGCGACCAGGCGGCCCAGTGCCGGGTTGAACAGGCCGTCGGTGAGCCCTTCGAGTTCCCGTGCGCGTTCGATCAGCGGCAGCACCGACGCCGGCGCATCGAAGCCGACGCCCCGTGCGAGCAGCCGGTTGGTGTCGTTGAGGGCACCCGGTTCCCAGGCATGCCAGGACGCGTGCATGGCCTCGAGGTCGTCGCGCAGTGCAGATTCGATCTGCCGCAGGTCGTGGGTGCCGGCCGGGTGCAGCGTGACGTCGACCAGGGTCCCGAAGGCCTGGAATGTGAGCCGGTCGGTGTCGGAACCGTCCCGCCCGCAGGCGCTCAGGAGCAGGAGCAGGAGCACCGGCAGCAGCAGGCGCAGGATCGCGGGCGGGCCCGGTGACGGCGGGCGCGGGTTCATGGTGCGGTGGCGTTTTCCAGGTGTTCGATCAGGCGGTCCGCGATATCGATGCCGCAGGCAGCGTCGAGTTCCCGGATCCCCGTCGGGCTGGTCACGTTGATCTCGGTGAGGTAGCCGCCAATCACGTCGAGCCCGACGAAGTCGAGGCCGCGCGCCCGAAGCTCCGGTGCCAGTTCTGCGCAGATCCAGCGCTCGCGCTCGGTCAGCGGAAGCGCGACGCCGCGCCCGCCGGCCGCCAGGTTGGCCCGCGACTCCCCCTCGGCCGGGATGCGCGCCAGCGAATGATCGACGGGCTCGCCATGGATCAGCAGGATGCGCTTGTCGCCCTGCCGGTATTCGGGCAGAAAGCGCTGGGCGATGACCGTCCGCCGGTCGAAGCGGGTCATCACTTCCAGGATCACCGAGACATTCGGATCACCCTGGTCGACGCGGAATATCGACTCGCCACCCATCCCGTCCATCGGCTTCACCACGATGCTTCCCTGCTGTTCCAGAAAGGCGCGGATGCGGGCGCGGTCGCGGCTGATCAGCGTGGGGGGGCCGCACTGCGGGAAGTGGGCGGTGAAGGCCTTCTCGTTCACGTCGCGCAGCGATACCGGGCGGTTGACCACGTGCACGCCGGCCTGCTCGGCGAGTTCCAGGATGTAGGTGGCGTAGACGTATTCGAGGTCGAACGGCGGATCCTTGCGCATCAGCACGATGTCGAAGCGTGCCATCGGTCCCTCCGCCGCCGCCGCGAGGTCTTGAAAGTCGGTGGGCTGGTCGCGGACCGTCACCTCCCGGCTGCGGGCGTGGGCGACGCCATCCATCACCCAAAGGTCGGAGAGTTCCATGTAGTGCGCGCGATGCCCCCGCCGGGCCATCGCCAGCAGCATCGCGAAGGTTGAATCCTTGGCCGGCTTGATGCCCTGGATCGGGTCCATCACCACGCCGATGTCAAGCGTTTCGGGCATGTCTGTCGGCTCTCCTTCGGGGCGTTCCAGTATGCCATGATCAACCGCCGGCCAAGGGGCGCCGGCCCGCCGCCGCTGGGTCCCGGGGCAGCCCCTGTGGCACAGTAAGGCTCTGGCGCGCAGCGCGCACGTTGTGGCCTCGTGCAACCGATTCTTTTCCGCCGGAGCGCCGTGGAGCAACGTGATCACCGGTGATCGTGCACCGGTGCCGGCGCGGCCCCCGGTGGCCCGCGCCCTCCGCCCGTTCCGCAGATAGCGCAGCCGAACGCAGCACCAAGGGACTCGAATGGAAAGCGACACCGTAACCTGGGACCAGACAGAGCCGGAGGACCTGCTCTTCTGGGTCGAACGTGCACTGCGACGCTATGTCGAGGATCAGGGCTGCGAGGAGTGTCTCGGCCTCGTTCGCGAGGGACTGGGCCGTCTGCGTCCCGGGCTCGAGGCCGCAGGGCAGCACGACGCGATACCCCTGTGCGAGGAATTGTTCCGCGTGACCACGGCCCTGGACGAGGGCCAGCTTGCGTGGAGTCCGGAGGCCTCGGCGCTCCTGGAACGGGCGGCGCGGCGGCTTCCGGGGGCCGCGGAGCCCGCCGAATCCGCGCCGGGGGATGAGCTGGCGCTGCCGCTGGTCAACGAGCTGCGTTCGTTGCGTGGCGCCGGAGCGCTGATGATGCCCGCGATCGTGATGGTCGCCGGCGCCGGGCCGTCACCCGGCAGTCGGATCCCGGGTGGCGGCCGAGTGCCCGGGGGCGATCAGCAGGCCGCGCCGGAACCCCAAGCGAAGGGGCCCTCCGGCGGGCGCGACACACACCGCGAGGCTGTCCGGCCTGCGGCTCCGGCTTCGCCGCCGGAGCCGCAGCCGGAGCCGCAGCCGGAGCCGCAGGCCGGGGCCTCCTCGGCGGACGCGGGCTCCGGGGCCGTCGGTGGCGCGGAGCCGCCCCGGCTCGCCCACGACCGCGAGCTGCTGGAAGGCGCGGTCCTCGCTCCGCACCTCGACCGGGCCCCGGCCCGCCTTCCGGAGGTCCTTGCCACGGCGGTTCGGGGACTGGGCAAGGCCTTCGAGCGCTGGCGGGAGGACGGTGCGGCGCCAGAGGGCGCCCGTGCCCTGGGTGACCGGCTGCGCATCCTGCGAAACATGGCTCGGCCGGTCGCCCTGAGGTTCGGGGAATTCGCCGGGATCATGGAGTCTCTGGCGGTCGAGCTGGCCGATCGCGGTGATCCTGCCGGCCAGGAGGCGCTGCAGGTCATCGCGGATGCGATCGAGGTGATGCCCCTGCTGCTCGACGAGGTGCGCGCGGGCGGCCCCGCAGACACCCCGCTCGCCGACATCGTGCTGCGCGCGGAGGCCGTGGTGTCGACCGATCCGCAGGCCACGGAGGGGGAACTCCCGCTGTCCCCGTCCGATGACCTGCCGGGCCTGGAGGCGATCCGCAGCCGCGGCCGAGCCGAGATGGCGCGCCTGGCGGCGGCCTTCGAGGCACTGGAGGACGGCGCCGGCCCGCCGGCCCGCCAGACCGAGGAGAGTCCGCGCACACCGGCCCCGGAGCAGGCTCCGGCGGGTCTGCGCGCCGCGCTCGCGCAGGCCGCCGAACTCGCCGACTGGCAGCACCGGGTGGTCGACGCGCTGACCCGCATCGCGGACCAGGCGCAGGCGCTGGAGGCGCTGGCCGGACGGTTGCAGGCCCCTGCGGCTGCGGGGGGGGAGGCGGGTGCCGGATCCGGCGCGGGCAAGGCGCTGGGTGAATTGCAGCTGTTGCGCGCCGCCCTGGGCGATGCGGTCGGCGATGCCTCTGCGGCCGTCCTGCGGCAGCAACGGCTGACCCGCATGCTGAAGGACTCGCTGGAGGGGTCCGTGCGACACGGGGCCCCCGGAGATTGACGGGGCGGCGCCGGCCGTGGGCGCCAGCATGAAGGAATATGGCGTGCGCCTCGGGAACCGGTAGGGCGGAAGAGCGTAGCGTCATCCGCCATGCGGCGATCGCAATGTCCTGGAGCACGCGGTTACCCTGG
>RECA01000104.1 GCA_007692435.1 Thioalkalivibrio sp. | reverse complement strand
TCGCGAAGTTGTCGTCCGCCAGCACCATCTCCGAGGCCTCTTTCGCGGCCTCGGTGCCCTCGATCCCCATGGCGACCCCGACATCGGCCCGCTTCAGCGCCGGCGCGTCATTCACGCCGTCGCCGGTCATCGCGCAGACCTCGCCGTCGGCCTGCGCGGCCTCCACCATGCGAAGCTTGTCCTCTGGAGCGGCCCGGGCGTAGACATCGACTTCCTCGATCCGCCGCTGGAGGTCCTCCTCCGACATGTCGGCGAGCTCCCTGCCGCTGATGGCTTCGTCCGTGTTGCGCAGGCCAAGCCGGGCGGCGATCGCCCGTGCGGTCAGGCCGTGGTCGCCGGTAACCATGATCGGCCGAATGCCGGCCTCGAGGCACTTCTTGATTGCCTCGATGGCCGTCTCCCGGGGCGGGTCCAGCAGCCCGACCAGACCCAGTAGCACGAGGTCCTTCTCGACGGCCTCATCGGTCAATTCATCGTCGGCATCGGCCGATTTTTCCGCCACGGCGAGGACACGCAGTCCGCGCGAGGAGAGCTTGTCGATCTGCTTCTCCCAGACCTCGACATCCAGATCCTCCGTACCGTCCGCCGTGCGCACGCTGGAGCACATCTCCAGGATGCGATCGGGTGCGCCCTTCACGTGAATCCGCGAATCACCCTCGGAATCCTTGTCGAGGGTCGCCATGTATTTGCGTTCCGACTCGAAGGGAATCGAGTCCTGACGCTCCCACTGCTCCCGAAGCTCATCCCGATCGAATCCCGCCTTGGCGGCGGCCACGATCAGGGCACCTTCCGTTGGGTCACCCTGCAGATGCCACTCGCCGTCTTCCTCGCGCAGGCTCGCATCGTTGCAGAGCGCTCCGGCGACGAGAAAGCGCTTGAGCAGGGCATCCTCATCCGGGTCGATCTGCTCGCCGGATGGCTGATCCTCGCCGTCCTCGTCCTCGTCCTCGTCCTCCTGCGCCTCCTCGCCATTGCGGTGAAAATCCCCGTCGGGCGCAAAGCCCACACCGGAGACCTGCACTTCGCCGTCCGCGAGCATGATCGCCTGGGCGGTCATCTCGTTGCGCGTCAGGGTGCCCGTCTTGTCGGAGAAGATGATGGTCGTGGAGCCCAGTGTCTCCACCGCCGGCAGCTTGCGGATGATGGCATTGCGACGCGCCATTGCCTGAACCCCGAGCGCCAGCGTGATGGTCACGATGGCCGGCAGGCCTTCGGGTATGGAGGCGACCGCGAGCGCCACGGCTGCCATGAAGGCTTCCGGGAGGGGCAGGTCGTGGACCAGTACGCCGATCAGGCCCACCGCGGCAGCGGCACCAACAATAATCACGGCCAGTTTCTTGCCCGCGCTGTCCAGATGCCGCAGCAACGGGGTCTGGATATCCTCGACTTCCTCGAGCATCTCCGAGATGCGCCCGATCTCGGTGCGACTGCCCGTTTCCACCACGATGCCCGTGGCCCTGCCCTGGACCGCCGTGGTACCGGCGAATGCCATGCTGGTGCGTTCGGCCAGTTCGGCATCTTCCTCCAGCGCTTCGGTGGCCTTGTCGACTGCCTCCGACTCGCCGGTCAGCGACGCCTCCTGGGTGCGAAAACGCTTGGCCTTCAGCAACCGGACATCCGCTGGGACCCGGTCGCCACTGCTGACTTCCACGATGTCGCCGGGCACGACCTCTTCCGCCGGGATTTCCTCGGTCTGGCCCGAGCGGACCACCGTAGCCTTGGGCGAGAGCATCTCCTTGATGCTCTCGAGGGCGCTCTCCGCCTTGCCCTCCTGGATGAAGCCGACCAGGGCAATGATCAGCACCACCCCGAATATCGCCGCGGCATCGATGATCTCGCCCAGCAGCACGCTGGCCACACCCGCGACGATCAGGATGAGCATCAGTACATTGTTGAACTGGTCCAGAAAGCGCTTCCAGGCCGGACGTTTTTTCTCCTGGCGCAGCCGGTTGGGGCCGTATTCCCTCAGTCTGCGCTCGGCCTCATCCTTCTCAAGGCCATCCGAAGCGGTCTCCTGACGCTCCAGTGCTTCGTCACCGGAAAGCGCATGCCATGGAACGCGCTGATCTTCAGCATTGCCGTTTTGTGCCATTTGCGGTCATCCCCTTGCCGGGTACCGGTCAGCAATCGAATACCTCTGGTCGCGATCTCCCCGCATCGTCGCGGGCGATTTTCTTCACAGTGCTTTGGCAGTAAAAGCGCGAAAACTCAGCGCAAGGTTCAAGCGGTGCGGCGCGGCCGTGACACGACCATTGGACTCCGTGATGCCGGCACGATGATCGGGCGCCGACGAAGCCGGGCGCTACCAAGACGCTAGAGCTTTTCCGGTTGCCATGCAACGGCGTGCCTGGTGGGGTGGCATTGAAGGCGGCGCCCACGCTCGCCGGGGCCGAACCCGGACAGGGAGCGGATCGTTGCGCGTGCCGACCGTATCAACCCCGCTGTGGCCGCCTCCTTGCCTGGTTCGACGGCAGGGCCATGAAGCTGCCGGAATCCTGCGCGGACTGCGCCGCAGGACAGCGGCGTGCTGCAAAACTATACTTCTGGTGGGCGGCACAGGGGTGATGACGCTGCACCGACTGATGCTCGGGCAACTACGCGATGCCGACCGCCTTGCGGAGTCCCCGTTGTTTGAGAACGGCGCGGGATTCCCTCGGTGCGTGCATTCGCTTCAGGTTCCAGATCCAGGTGAGAGAACTATGCAAGATGGGATGGCGTTCGTTTCATCCGGCGTGCCGGGCCTGGACGAGGTTCTGGGGGGTGGCTTGCGCCGGGGCTTCGTGTATTTCATAGAGGGCGATTCGGGCACCGGCAAGACGACCCTCGGCCTTCAGTTCCTGCGCGAGGGTGTGCGCCAGGGCGAGCGAACGCTGGTGGTTTCCTTGTCGGAGACCACCGGGGAACTCGCTACCGCGGCAGAATCCCATGGCTGGACGCTGGATGGGATCGATGTGCGAGACCTCACCGGCAAGGGGGACGCAGATGGCGCGCCGGTCCTTTTCCACTTTTCGGAGACGGCCCTGGAGGAACGGGTGGGCCAGCTCCTCAAGGCCCTCGAGGAGGCGCGGCCCCAGCGGATGGTGCTGGATACCCTCTCGGCGTTGCGCATCCTGAGCGACCGCCCGGGCGCCCTGCGCCGTCACATGGAACGGATCCAGCACCGGGCGCATCAGCTCGACTGCAACCTGCTGATGGTCGATACGGCCTTCGGCGAGGAACTGCTGCACCCACGAAGCCTCGCCTGGGGCATCCTCCGCCTGGAGAGGAGCGTCGGCGACTATGGCCCGCAGCGGAGGCGTCTGTACGTGCCCAAGCTCCGCGGCCAGGCCTACCTTGACGGCTACCACGACATGCGTATTCGCAGGGGCGGCATCAAGGTCTTCCCAAGTCTGCGGGCGATCCCGGACCCGGCCGCGCCTGAGGCCCGGACCGTTTCGACCGGCATCGAGTCCCTCGACACCCTGCTGGGCGGCGGTCTCCTCCAGGGAACCAGCGCTGCGCTGCTCGGGCCCCCGGGTACCGGCAAGTCGACCCTGGTCTCTCAGCTGGCGCTCGCCCTCGCCGGTAGTGGCGAACCTGGGGCGGTCTTCCTGTTCGAGGAATCCGTCGAGACCTTTTTCCGACGCGCGCAAGGCCAGGGTTGCGACCTCGGGTCACGCCTCGAAAACGGCGCCCTGCGGCTGCATCAGGTGTCTCCCGCCGAGTGTTCTCCCGGGGAATTCGCCCACAGGCTGCGCCGGCTTGTGGAGGAGGAGGGGGTACGCTTCGTGGCCATCGACAGCCTGAACGGCTACCTGCACGCCATGCCCGACGATCGGTTCATGCACACGCACATTCACGACCTTCTGAGCTATCTGGGCGGGCGGGGCGTGATCACCCTGGTGACGATGACCCAGACCGGTCCTTTGGCCATCGGTCAACCGATGCCCGTGGACCTGAGCTATCTCGCCGATACCGTGATCCTGCAGCGATACTTCGAGGCACACGGTGCGATCCATACGGCCATCTCGGTCATGAAGAAGCGCTATGGCGACCACGAGCACACCATCCGGGAGTACCGCATCGGTCCCCAAGGTCTGGTGCTGGGCGAGCCCCTCACCCGTTTCCGGGGTGTGCTGACCGGAGTGCCCGAGTATGTGGGTGAAGAGAGTCCCCTGATGTGAGGCAGCCACCATGAACAGCGAGTGTCCGCCTCCGGAAACGGATATTCGGATCCTCGGCCTCTGCCCCACCCGCGCGGACGCGCGTGTGATGCGGCGGCTGCTGGATTCTGCCGGAGTGGCCTTCGAGGTCTTCGACGATGCCGACGGTTTCTGTGCGGCACTCGCCCCGGAGACGGGCGTTCTGTTGATGAGCGAGGAAGCCGTGCTCGGTCCGGCGGCGGCGTGCGCCCAGGAACTGCTGGCGGCCCAGGAAGACTGGTCATCCATCCCGCTGATTGTGTTGACCGGCGGCATGCTCACGGGTCCCCCAGCCGACGTCCCCCGGGGCCTCGAGGCCCATGCGCGGGTCATCCTCGTTGAGCGGCCGGTGCGCCAGGCGGTCCTCGATACGGTCGTGCGTATGGCGGTGGCGGACAGGCTGCAGCAGTTCCGGGTACGGGATTTGCTGGCAGAACGGGCGGAGGCCATCACGCGGCGCGACGACTTCCTCGCCATGCTTGGACACGAGCTGCGCAACCCCCTGGGTGCAGCGAGCCTCTGCGCGGAGGTAATGGCGCAGGCCCCGAGCGGCCAGCAGGCCGAGGAGTGCACCCAGATCATCCAGACCCAGATCCAGGACATGAAGCGGCTGCTGGATGACCTTCTCGACATCTCGCGTCTGACGCGCGACCGGCTGGCCCTGCGCCGCGAGCCGATGGAACTGGGCCGCATTCTGCGCGAAGTGGTCATGCAGATGAGCCATGCGTTCGATGAATGTCACCAGCGCCTCCACCTGCATCTGCCCGGCGGAGAGCTGCCCATCCACGGAGACGCCACCCGACTAAGGCAGGTCTTTGGCAATCTCCTGAGCAATGCCTGCCGTTATGCGCCGCCCGACACCGAGGTCATTCTTGCGGCAGAGCGTGAGGGAACCGGCGTGCTGGTGCGTGTTCGGGATCAGGGTGATGGCATGACCCGCGAGACCCTCGATCGGCTCTTTGAACCCTTCTGGCAGGCGACCGAGAGCGGTGGCCGTGACGGTCTCGGCATCGGGCTGACACTGGCGCGCCGCCTGGTGGAGATGCACGAGGGCCGCCTTGAGGCACGCAGTGAGGGTCTGGGTCTTGGTAGCGAGCTGCGGGTGTCCCTGCCCTTGTCCGAGCCATCACGAACCTTGGCATCGGCCAGTGAGGGCTCGGCAAGGGTTCCCGGTAACTGAGACCCGCCGGAACGGGGCTGGTCTCGCCATCCAGCTACGCGGCTGGAGCCGGCTGGAACCGGGGCCCTGACCCTGTTTCGACCCTTTTGATCCTGGTCTCAACGGCTCGTTTTTGGGGTCCAAAATAGCCCTTTAAGGCCCGAATCGCCCCAAAATCCGGATCGAATTGTCGCTGAATCAGTCGGTTGCCTTGGTCCGACCCCGGAAGTGCGGGAGCCGATAAGCAGGTCCCGGCACAGGTCGTGAATGTTTCGCGGTCCAGGATGTCCACAATTCTAGATGGGATGCGAGACGGTCTCCGCGCGCATCGGCCGTCCGCGCAAGCATCCCGCGCATGGGGTCGATTTTGAGGATCAGAGCGAGACAAGGAGCGGAAATCGTGGCTGAAAACGCCAGCGGAACCCAACAGGACCCAACGCCACCGCGCGTCCAGTGCAAGGAATGCCTGCAGGAGATTCCTCCATCCGGGGCCGGGCAGCCCGAGGCGGAAGAGTACGCGCTTCATTTCTGCGGCCTCGAGTGCTACCGGAAGTGGCATGAACGCGCTGAGAAAGAGCTGGTTCCCGGCAAGGGCGAAAAGCACAACCGCGAATGATCGGTGACGCGTCACAGCGCGACCAAGCCCGACGATGGGCAGCCACCTCCATCCTGGCGGCGGTGAGCATGGCGCTACGTGCGGACCTGAATGGGTCAGGACGCCGTCAGTCCCGCACAGTAGAGGTGGTCCATGAGCCCGGCGAGCTGGACCAGGAAGACACTCGGGTCCGCGAGGCTCTGCGAGCCGAGCGGGCGGAATTCACCCTGAATTCTAAGGAGTCCCCATTCCGATGGCCGACATAAGCAATCAACTGCAAGTCAATCCGGACGTCGTGCAGCACCTGGTGGACCTGGCGCGCCTCTACCACGCGCGAGAAATCACCGGCATCCCGGAGGATCCGGAAGCGCCAGCGGGCAGCGCGGAGGCTGCAGCGCTTTCGGATCAGGAATTCGATCGTACTGAAGACGAGTTCAGGGCGATCATTGAGGATCTGGAACCACGCCAGCAGCAGGAGTTGGTGGCACTGTTCCAGCTGGGCCGTGGTGTTTACGGGCTTGAGCAGTGGGAACAGATTCGTACCGACGCGCAGGAAAGCTGGGACGGGCCAACTGCCGAGTATCTGCTGGGGCATCCGACACTGGCGGAGGATTTAGTGAACGGCATGGCCCTGCATGGCCATCGGCTGGAGTGAATCCCGTCCCGCACAGCTGATGCGCAAGACAGGGGCTGGCACCGCCGCGGTCATCATTGTGGTTTTTGGCGGTGTGATCACGATCTCCCGTGCGTCAGTCAGGACCGGCGCCACTGCAGCGGTACTCCCCGCATACCGGTGGCATTCATGCCTTGCTGGCCGAAGCCCGGGTGCACGCCGTTTTCAGCCCGGGTATCGCCCGGCCCGCCTGCACCGAGGGCCTTTGCCATGAGCCAATCGCACAGCGACCACGTCGGGAGCCAGGGGCAACAGGGTCATGGATCCAAGAGCGATCACGAAGGGCATGACCATGACCAACATGCCGGCCACAGCGTCGAGATGTTTCGGAACAAGTTCTGGCTCTCGTTCGCTCTCACGATTCCGGTGGTCTACTGGTCCGAGCACATCCAGGAGCTGCTGGGTTATTCGGCTCCGGTCTTTCCTGGGTCGCAGTTCATCCCCGCTCTCCTGGGCACCGTCGTTTTCTTCTACGGCGGACTGGTTTTCCTCAGGGGCGCCTGGCATGAGTTGACGAGTCGGTCGCCGGGGATGATGACGCTCATCTCTCTGGCCATTACGGTCGCGTTTCTCTTCAGCCTGGCAGTGGAACTGGGCTTCGAGGCCACGGCACTCTGGTGGGAACTCGCGACGCTGGTCACGATCATGCTGCTCGGTCACTGGATCGAGATGCGGTCGATCTCGCAGGCGCAGGGTGCCTTGCAGGAGCTCGCGAAGCTGCTGCCGGACAAGGCGACGCGGCTGGCAGACGGTGAAACCGAGGAGGTCACCGTCGACCAGCTTTCCGAAGGCGAGCTCGTGCTGGTCCGACCTGGTGAAAGCGTGCCCGTGGACGGCGTGATCAAGAAGGGCAAGAGCGAACTCAACGAAGCCATGATCACCGGCGAGTCGAAGCCTGCATCGAAGACTGAGGGCGACGAGGTCATCGCTGGCACCCTCAACGGCGAAGGCTCGCTGCACGTCGAAGTGAAGGGCGTCGGGGAAGACACGAAGCTCTCCGGCATCATGCGTCTCGTGTCGGAGGCGCAGAAGTCCAAGTCGCGTTCTCAGAATCTCGCCGATCGCGCCGCGCAACTGCTCACCGGAGTCGCGATTTCCGTCGCGCTTCTGACCCTGGTCGCATGGCAGCTCGTAGGCGCGGAGATCGACTTCACGGTGGTGCGCGTGGTCACCGTTCTCGTCATTGCCTGCCCCCATGCGCTCGGGCTCGCCGTGCCGCTGGTCGTCGCGATTTCAACCACGATTGGGGCCCAAGGAGGGCTGCTCGTGCGTGACCGGAAGGGTCTGGAAGACGCTCGGAACCTGGATGCAGTGGTCTTCGACAAGACCGGGACGCTCACACTGGGCGAGTTCCGGGTCGTCGACATCGTCGCGGCCGACGGTTCTTCCGAAGATGATGCATTGCGCATCGCCGCCTCCATCGAGGCGGAGTCCGAGCATCCGCTCGCGCGTGGCATCGTGCAGACGGCACGCGAACGCGAGATCGACCTCCCGGATGCCGAAGATTTCCATGCGATGACCGGACAGGGCGTTGCGGGCACGGTTGATGGCGTGAAGTACCACCTGGGCGGGCCGGCGCTGCTGGATCACGAGGATGTCGATGTTGGAGAGGAACTGCAGGGAGCCGCCGACGAGGCAGCGGATCGAGGGCAGGCGGTGATCTACCTGATCCGGGAGGGCGACGCCATGGCGGTGTTTGCCGTCGCGGACGGGATCCGCGAGGAGAGCTACCAGGCGGTCCGTTCGCTGCACAACCGGGGCATCGAGGTGGCGATGCTGACCGGCGATGCGCAGGCGGTGGCGGACGCCGTTGCCCGGGAACTCGGCATCGATACGGTCTTCGCCGAGGTGCTTCCGGAAGACAAGGCCTCGAAGATCAAGGAGATGCAGGGCCAGGGCAAGGTCGTCGCGATGGTGGGTGACGGCGTCAACGATGCCCCGGCGCTCGCGACGGCCGATGTCGGCATCGCCATCGGGGCCGGCACCGATGTCGCCGTGGAGGCCGGGCACATCGTCCTGGTGCGCTCCGACCCGCGCGACATCCCGCGCATCGTGAAGCTTTCGCGCGCAACGCGGAGCAAGATGCTCCAGAATCTCTGGTGGGCGGCCGGCTACAACATCGTCGCGCTACCGCTGGCAGCCGGCGTCGCCTTTGGCTGGGGAATCCTGCTGTCACCCGCCGTCGGCGCGGTGCTGATGTCGGCCAGCACGGTGATCGTTGCGATCAACGCGCAGTTTCTCAGACGCCTCGATCTCGGCACCGATTAGGGCGCGCAGGCCGGGCACCCACGCGGGTCAGGACGCTTGCAGGAGGGCTGCCCCCCCTCGTACCGAAAGACGGTCCCTCAATAACACGGAAGCCTGGGCAGAAGACCGTCCGGTTCGCGCGCGGGGCGTGCCCCTACAGGCGGCATGGCGCGTTAGGAGCACACCGCGCGCGAAGACTTGGTCCGTTTCGCTGTGATCCCTGGTGGACCATTGGCGGAGCCTTCGTGGTCATCAGGAAACGCGAGGGGAGACAGCCCGGATGCTGTCGCTACTGGCCGTGGTGGTGGCCATGGTGATCGGTCGGAGCATCGCCGTCTTCCGGCGACTCACTGGCAAGTTGCTCGCGCTGCTCCTCGGTCAGCAAGTCGTGGATGGCATTCCGCATCCGTACCTGCTCGGCCATCATTTCGCCGCGGATTTCAGCCATGCGCCCGTGAATTTCCAGCACCGCATCCGGATCCGGACGCTCTTGCTGAAGCTCGGCCATCAGATCATCCCGCGAATTCATCGCGTGCCCCATCCGTTCAAATTGCGCCGGGCGGTGTTCGCGCATCAGCTCACGCCACTCGCCACGCTGCTCGCCCGTGAGCATTTCGCGCATGGCGTGCATCTCTTTCATCATTTCCCTTCCGGGGCCCATGCCCATGCCCTGGCCCATCATGCCCATGCCAGGTCCCATGCCCGGTCCCATGCCAGGGCCCATGCCAGGTCCCATGCCCTTACCGTGCTCCATTCCGTTGTCCTGGCCCATCATGCCCATTCCTGGCCCCATGTGCTTCCCGCCGTCCATCATGCCCCTGCTGTCTTCTTCGCCCATCATGCCGCCACCCATTCCCTGGGCCAGCGTCACACCCGTGCTTCCGCCGGCCAATGCCAAGCTAAGGCCGAGTGCCACTACCAGTGCGTGCTTGCGTGTTTTCATGGTGAATCTCCTCATTTTTATCGATTGGATATGCAACTGCAGTTGGACGATGCAACCGGATTGGAGAAATCCGGGATCTATTGCAGCCACACACCAGGGCTGCCACAAGGCGTATCAGTACCCAGTGGTGCCGGCGTCGGCCCGTCATTCACCTTGGATGAGCCACTGTCACGGTCCCGTGGCTTCCGTTTGCGCGCCTCGAACGCTTCATGCCCGGTCTCGCTGCGGGTGTATGGCGTCTCTGGAATGCGGGTGATCGGCCACGATACGCAACAAACGCGCCGCCGGGATGTGAAAGGGGGGCGGGGGACGGATCTCACAATGCCACTCCCCGGGAGCGCCTCTTGGAATGTGAGAGCTGCACCATCGATCGCGATCAATCGTCTGCGGCGCCGTCCTTGTCCTGTTTGTCGCCCGGGGTGACGGCACGTCCTACCGCACCCGCGGCCTTGCCGGTCGCCTTTGCGGCTCCGGTGGTGGCGCTTACCGCGGCGCTGCCGGTTGCGCTGGCAACCTTCACCGCGGTGCAGCCACTGGCCAGCGGCAGGGTCAGCGCGAGGAGGAGCAGCAGGCGTGCGTAGGCGTATATCGGCATGGAGAGTATCCTCTTGGCGTAGGGGAGGGAGGATACCCATGCTGTCTTCTCCGGGCCAGGGCACGGGGCCGGCGGGTTCAAAGGCGGGTGGGATCAGGTCCGGGAATCGAACTCTTCGTCGTGCACATGCCGGAATGTGAGCCTCTACTCCGCACAGCATCCGGGTGACCCGGCCTCTACGGATCAATGCGTTGGCCTGTTCCGACCCCGGTCGTGTTTGCACGTTTTCGACCATTCGGGTCTGGCGGCCCTCTATAATGACCGCCCGGGATTGACTGCTTCCAGGGTTCATGCCGTTGACTCTGGACAACTCTTGATACTGCGCTATGCAAGCGATCGGATGGGTGGGCCCTGTGAGGGTGTGGCGCCAGGTGCGTTTTGGGATGCAACCGCAGCGTCCTTCTGAAGTTCAGGAAGAAGGCAGAGAGTCATGAACAAAACCCAAGGCATCGCAGACCGCAAAATCAGCGCTGACCGGTCACTCGACAAGATTTCAATAAAGGAGAAATCCAGATCATGCTCTATGTAGACATTCCAAGCCAACCGGAACTGGCCCAGCTCTGGTCCGAGCGGGGGGTTGCGCGGGTCAGCATCTACCTTGATGTTACTCCGCAAACGCAACAGATTGACGCGGCGCGTATCCGCCTGAAACAGCTGACCGCCGAAGCGGTTACGCAACTCGAAGAGGCCGGCGTGGACAAGCGGACCATCTGGCCTGTCGAAGAACAGTTGCAGGATCTGATGGATGATGACGAGTTCTGGCGCCTGCAGGCGAACGGCCTTGCGGTCTTCGTGACCCCGGACAGCCTGCGCACCTTCCGCCTGCCGAACGCCCTGACCGAGAGCGCGCAGGTGTCGGACCGCTTTCACCTCAAACCGCTCTTGCGGGTGGTGTCGACTCCGCAGCACGCCTTCGTTCTTGCGCTGGCCGAGAACGAGGTGCGGGTGATCGAGCTCCTCGGTCACCAGGCGGCAAAGGAAATCCGCGTACCGGATCTGCCAAAAGACGCCGCGTCGGTCGCGGGCACGGCAACTGTCAATACCCGCAGCTACTCGGGACGGCTGGGTGGCGGCGAAGGACAGAAGGTGCTGTTGCGCAAATATTGCCGGGCTATTGATACGGCACTTCGTGAGCTTCTGTCAGGCCGGACCGAACCGTTGATCCTTGCGGCGACCGAACCGCTGTTGTCGATCTATCGCTCGGTCAATACATATCCGGCGCTGGCGGGTCAGGCGATCAGAACGAGTCCGGTGCGCATCCCCGCCCATGAGATTGGTGCGCAGGCCCGCGAGATCGTGGAAGAACTCAATGCGGAGATGGTCGGAGAGTTTGCGGCACTGTATTCCGCACGCGAAAACGAAGGGCGCGCGACAACGCAGATGACAAGAGCAGCGCGCGCGGCGACCTTCGGGGCGGTCGATACGCTGCTGGTCGACATGGATACGGTCGTGCCGGGCACGGTTGATGATGAGACGGGCGAAATCACCATGGACGAGTCAGCCGATGGCGAGAACTACGGAATCGTCGATGAGATCGCGGGCCGCGTCCTGGCCAACGGGGGCAGGGTACTGGCGGTTCGCCGCGCCGACATCCCGCAACAGGCGGAGCTGGCCGCGGTGCTGCGCTTCGCGATCTGAAACCGGGGAACGGGGCACGGGTCGGGTGAGTACGTCCCGTTGCCCTGTTCCAGGGACAGTCAGCCTGGTCCGCGGTCAGAAGCGGTAGCTGTAGCCGAGTTCGAGCTCGAACTGATCCATCTCCAGCTTGATGGTCTGGGCGGGATCGAGGGGGTTTGGGCCACGAACGCTCTTGCGGGGTGCGTACATGCTCGCGAAGTGGATCTCGCCATGGTCACGCGGGCCGGGGCACCGCGTAATACGCAAAAACCCCGACGCGCGAGCGGCTCAAAGGGGTCGGGGAAGTGGCACGGGTCCGGGTCTTGCAATCGAACGCTTGCTGGAAGGCCCTGCTGGAATGTGAGGGCTGAGCCCTTTAACGTGTTGAATGCGAGGCTGGCCTCGTTCAAGCGTTGCGCGGAGACGGTCCCATGTCCCATGCATACATCGGCACGTCCGGCTGGAACTACCGGGCGTGGAAGGACGACTTCTACCGCGGCGTGCCGCAGCGCGCGTGGCTGGCCCACTGTGCGCGGCATTTCAGCGGGCTGGAGATCAACGGGACGTTCTATCGCTTGCCGGAGGCGGACACCGTGCAGCGGTGGGCCGAACAGACGCCCGAGGGCTTCGGGTTTGCGATCAAGGGCAGCCGGTATGTGACGCACCTCCGGCGGCTGAAGGAGGCGGCGGATTCGGTCGCTTTGCTGCGCAGTCGCATGCAGCCGATGGGCGATCGGCTGCGCGCGGTGGTGTGGCAGCTGCCGGCGAACTTCCGGCTAAACCAGGAGCGGCTGGAGGCATTCACCGGCGCACTGGAGGCGTGGCCGGAGGTGGGACACGCCATCGAGTTTCGCCATTCGAGCTGGTTTACCGATGCGGTGGCGGCGCACCTGGATGCGGCCGGAGTGGGGATCTGTCAGTCCGATGCCCCGGACTGGCCCTGCTGGGAGACGGTGGCCGGGTCGTTGGTCTACTGCCGTTTGCACGGCCATACCCGGCTCTACGCATCGGCCTACAGCGGGCGCTCGCTGGACCGGTGGGCCGGAAGCGTGCAGCAGTGGCTGGCCGAAGGGCGGGAAGTACACGTCTACTTCGACAACGATTCCGAAGGGGCCGCCCCCCGGGACGCCCAGCGCCTGCTCGAGCGGGTGGGGTCTGAGCGCGAATTTCATCGCAAGGGGTGACGCAGGGTCATGACCAAGCGGAACAAGAACGGCGGTGAGACGAACGAGACCTGCCCGTGTGGTTCTGGGGCCGCGCGTCGAGCCTGCTGCGGACCCTACCTGGACGGGGCCGTGGTCGCACCCACCGCGGAGGCGCTGATGCGCTCGCGGTATTCGGCCTTCGTTGAAGGGCGCCGCGAGTACCTGCTTCGGACATGGGCGGAGGAGACGCGTCCGCAGGTGCTGGAACTCGATCCGGAACAGCGCTGGCTTGGCCTCGGCATTCGTGCAAGGTCTGCGGGCGGGCCGGAGGACGAGGTGGGCGAGGTGGAGTTCGTCGCCCGATCCAGGGTCCGAGGCCGAGGTCAGCGCCTGCACGAGCGCAGCCGGTTCCGGCGCGTAGACGGTCAGTGGTTCTACGTGGGTGGAACCCTCCTCGGAAAACCGCCGGCGTGAGCAGGCTGCGTCGATACTCTCAGAGAGTCGTTTCCCCCTCACTGCGCCGTGAGGATGTGCAGAGAACACATGTTGTATTAACATGTGCGCATTAAGCATCGGGTGGGAGGTAATGCGCAATGAATGGGGCAGCCGTTCTGGCTCCGGAGCGCGCGGAGGTCTTGCGCGAGGCGCTGGTCAGTGCCGGCAAGGCGCTGGGCCTGACCCAGGCGGAACTGGGCGCGGTGATCGGGCGCGGGCGCACGGACATCAGTCGCGGCAACGTCGATCCGGACAGCAAGCCGGGCGAATTGGCGCTGCTGCTGATCCGCTGCTATCGCGCCCTTTACGTCCTGACCGGCGGGGATGCCGGCGCCATGAAGCACTGGATGCACACGCAGAACCACCATACCGGTGGCGTGCCCGCCGAGCAGATCCGCTCGGTCCAGGGCCTGGTGGGGGTGCTCGAATACCTTGACGCGGTCCGGGGCAAGGTCTGACATGCCGGAATGGGGGGCCTGGGTCGAGGCCGCGCCCCGGGTGGTGCTGAAAGGGGAAGTCCTGCGCCTGGTGGAGAGCCAGGAACAGGTGGCCACCAATCAGCTCGTGTCCTCGCTCGAGCGCCAGGCCATACTGGAAGAAATGCTCGAATCGACCAAGCCGCCGCTGCGCCCCGGCACCGAGCGACTGCACTATCTGCTGGCGACGCCCTTTCGCTATCCGCCGCTGCGCCATGGTTCGCGCTTCGGCCGGCGCCATGAACCCAGCCTGTTCTACGGGGCACTGGGTGAACGCACGGTACTGGCGGAGGCCGCCTACTACCGTTTCGTCTTCTGGTACGGGATGGCAACCCCGCCGCCGCGCAAGCTCGACACCCAGCACACCCTCTTTGCCGCCCGGTTTCAGGGGCGCGACGGTATCCGGCTCCATCAGCCGCCCTTCGAGGATGCCATCAGCCTGCTCCGGCACCCCGCCGATTACCGTGCCACCCAGGCATTGGGAACGGCCATGCGCGAGGCCGGGATCGAGCTGTTCGAGTACCGCTCCGCGCGGGACGTCGAGGCCGGCCTCAACCTCGCGCTCTACAGCGCCCGGCCCTTTACCCGCAAAACGCCCACCCGGCAGGACGCCTGGCTCTGCCAGCTGACCGCCGAACACGCGCGTTTCCGGAGAACCGGCGACGGTGCCCTGCACGACTTCGCGCTCGGGCAATTCCTGTTCCGAGGACACCTGCCCCTGCCGGCATGACCACCCCACCATGCCGATCCCACGCGAACGCCGGGTCTCCGGGGTCGGACCAATTCTCCGGGGTCGGACCAAGCCAAATTACTGAATTACAATAAAAAAGCGGGGTTTTCGGACCGGAAAAACAGCCTTGGAGGCCCCATTTGGCACCCAAAAACGGCCATCCAGGCGCAGGGCAGTCGGGGGCCTCTGAAGCCATGGCCCGGCGCCAGGGCGCGTAGTTTTCGTTAGACCGGCATTTTTCGGGGCAAAAATGGGCGTCTAAGGCCGAAATCACCCCAAAATTAGAGGGATTTTCGAAGAGAATCAGTCGTTTGGCTTGGTCCGACCCCGGGTACCCTTGGTTCGACCCCGGGTATGCGCGCGGCCAGACGCACCCCGCCTACGGGCGACGAGTGCTCTTGGCCTCCTGATTTTTCAGGGCCTTGGCGGTGATGTCTCGGTAAATCGCCATCGCATTGACAGCGAGCGGCCGGTATTGCGGGTTCCTCTCGACCAGCGGCGCAATGGCGACTGCGTCACGAAAGACCCGTTGCAGAAACGCGATATCGGAGTCGGTGAGCACTTCGCCCTGATCGACCCTCTCCTTGAGTTTTTGCGCTCGCGGCAACCGCCACTGCACCATCCTCTCCGCGATGGCCGTGAGCACGCCAATGTCTTTGGATATTTCAGCCATAATCACGCACTCCGACCATGGTGTTGTAGATTAAAGGAAGAATAAACCGCCTCTTCACTCCGCGCGAGTTCCAACTGGCATTTGTAGCGCCCAAGCAGTAATGCCCCTTTCCGCAAGGCTAAAGTGTCCTCTTTTGGTTGGGGCCGGAAGATGCGACCAGGGGAAGTGACTTTGCGCCATGATGACATCGACCGGTGAGCCGTGGTCCTGACCGTGGACGGGGGGCGCCTGAAGCAAGCCGATGCCGCCTGGCCTGGCCACACTCGGCGTATCGATACGGCAGGTGAAGCGAATGCTGTGGCGGTATCGCGAACAGGGCACCGGGGGGATGGCTTACCGGCATCGGGGCCAGCGGCCCAGCACTGCGTTCAACCCCGCAGTTCGTGGGCACGCGCTGCCGCTCAGACGGACGCACTACGCCGATTTCGGCCCGACCCTTGCGGAAGAGAAGCTGACCGAAGAGCGCGGCCTCAGACTGTCCCGAGAGACGTTGAAAATGCACGGGGCGCATCGTGTGGCTCTCGGGGTGGGGGTGTCAGGCCGAGAGGATCTTGGCCTTCTGCTCGGCGAACTCCGCCTCGGTCAGAACGCCTTTCTCCTTCAGCTCTGTCAGCTTGGCCAGTTCGTCGGCCGGCGAGACCTGTGCCACCGAGCGGATGTAGCTGCGACGTGCATCCTCGGCACGCGCCATCGCGTCGACGGCGTGTTCCTGCATCCGGTCACCGCGGGCGATGATGTAGACCAGAACGCCCAGCCACGGAATGATGATGACGAAGCCGATCCAGAGCGCCTTGGCGATGCCGCTGATGTCCTTGGAGCGGAAGACGTCGGCCACTACCGAGATGAGCACCCAGAACCAGGCGATGAGCAGGAACAACAGGAAGATGGACCAGATGATGTCGAAGAAACCGAGGGTGTTTTCCATGGGGGTGCCTATTGCTTTGAGCGTGGCTGGGGGGGTGGCGGGTGGCGAATCGCAACGGGGCGACGCTAAGCCTTGGTCGGACGCGGGATTGCAGACGGGCGCCGGGCCAGTTCCTCCTGGCCCGACCCGATATCATTTCGGTGAACCCGGTGGCCACGATTGCGGCCGGCAAGGAAATGCGCCCCTAGGCTGATTCGTAAAAGTATAGAGAGGCGTTCCAGACAGAATAGTCTGAAAAGTGCATGAAACAGCTCAGCGAAAAGGCGGTTCAGCCCTCCGGTAGGCAGCCATCGCTTAATCTGGTAAAACACGATCGCATCACAACTCCGGTTTTGCCCGAAGCCGCCGGGGTGGCGGTGGCGGGAAGGAAAGGCATTCAGGCGAAGGGATCAGGCTTGGCCGTGCGCAGGCCCCGACCGTGCCCCGAACGACTTCTCGCCGACATGCTGCCGACGCCCGTGAATTGACGGCTGAGTGAGCGAGAGGATACCCGTGACGAGGTGTTCCATGGCCGCGATGCCAGCGGTACGGTGACGGCCGGTCGCGTTGCCAGCAAGCAAGCACCAAGAAACGGCATAACCAGAGGTATTCCGATTGAACCACATGCAGCAGCCCTATCTTCTGACTCTCCTGACGAGCATTACCTTGGTGGCGGCCACAGCCTGTGCCCCGGAAGCCCCGGACAAGGAGCCCGCATTGCAGTCCCTCCAGCAGGAGTCCGCCGACCCAGCAGAGCCCATCAGCCCTGCTGGCTCGCGTGTTTTGCGATCCTACGACGGCACCGCCTTTCGATACCCCATCAGGGCGCAATATCCGAATTCCATGGAAGTTGACGGCGGTTGCATCGGTGAGGGTTGCGGGTTCTCCTTTACCTTTGTTCCCCGGGGTCATGCCCTGGATGATGCCGAGGTTCATGTCTTCTTACCGACGGCTGCGAGCTCGGCCCGCGACCTGGAACCCTCGGTGACCGGCCCCAATGGCCTGATTGAGAGGGCAGGTTGGACCGTCAACGACATCGAATCAGGAAGATCAGAAAAGTTTCCCCATGACTGGGTAGAGACAGTGATCAGCTTTAGCGGTGTGCGTGGACAGTCCGGCTATATCCTGCTGGGAGAAACCTCGGGTCAGGCGGTGCAGGTTCTACTGAAATATCCTGCTGAAATGGCAGAGGCCTACTGGCGCGATGCCGAGATCGTCCTTGAAAGCCTCGAGTTCGAGGAAGAGCTGCTTCCCCTGACGTCCTCGAGTCTTCCGAAGATCGCGAGCCAGTTCCGGGGTCAGCCAGTTCCGGGGTCAGGTCTCGCCTGATCAAGTTCCGGGGTCAGGTCTCGCCTGATAGCACTCGGGCGAGAACGTGCCGTAACGTTCACGGCCACACGTCAGCCCCTGCAAGCTTCAGGATGCGAGCGAGAGGGTCATGCCTAAGGTGTGCGCTTCACCGGCGTGCAGGGTGTACCGGTTCTTCAGTGCGTTGCAGGCTTCCACGCAGACCATGACTCGGTAGTCGTCATCGGGCATGTCGGCAAATCCCCTGGCGCCTTCCGCCCCCGGGTTCCACACCACGGTGGAGGCGCTACCGTCCTTGGTGATTTCGATCACGCGCCCCTGGCCAATGTCTTCGATGATTGCCGGGCCGGTGTGGTCCTGAAAGACGCGGTCCAGCGGCGGATCGATTCGCAGGGTTCCGTTCTGTGTCAGCAGCGCGTTGCCCTGCAGCTTGTCGACGTACTGAATGCCTTCGAGGCCACGGATCGCGAGTCCCTCGGCCTCGCCGACGCGGAAGTACGTATGCATTGCTTCGCTGACGACCCAGTCCCGCTGGCTCAGGTTATGCCCGATCAGATCGACGCGCAGTTTTGCACCGAGCGTCACCGACAGTTGCAGCCTGAAATCGTAGGGCCAGGCTTTGGCGATCGAAGGATTTGGTGCCAGGCCCAATACCACCTGCGTCGCACCATCCGGGAGGCTGCTCACCGCTTCTACCGCCCACAGCTCATAGCGTGCGAAGCCATGCGCTTTCTTCGCTGCGTCCGTCGGGTCGGCGCCCATGGTGTCCGGATCGTAGGGGCCGAACCAGGGCCAGCACACCGGCACGCCGCCGCGCACGGGCTTGCTGCCGTCGTAGAGAGCCGTTTCGCTGACCCAAAGCAGGTCCGTACCGCCCGCGGGCACGTAGCTCAGCAGCGTGCCACCGTAAGTGGTGAGGCTGGCGCTGCCAAAGTCGTTGACCAGTTCGACCAGGACCAGCTGGTCGCGCAGGGAGAACGTCACGTTCGGGTGGGCGAAACGGGCTTGCAGGGTTTCCAGCATTGTCGGTCCTCGAAGAGTTCAACGTACGGCGCACTCTACCGGCTGCGGATCGTGCTGCCTAATGGGAAGGCGACTCTCCGGGGCCTCCGGGGTCGGACCAAGCCAACTAACGGAATTTCATGAAAAAAAGCGTCTTTATGGCCGGAAAAACGGCCTTGAAGGCCCCATTTGGCACCGAAAAACGGTCGTCCAGGGGCCGGGCGTTCAGGAGTCTTTGAAGCCATGCCCCGGCGCCAGGCCGCGTGGTTTTCGTTAGCGTGAAAGAACATGGCGTGCATGACCCATCCTTGGCCCTGCCGCCACCTCGGCTGGATGGTCGGGCGTCTCCTGTGCCCGTTCGCCATGGAGTGCGGGAGCTTGCTCCCGCTTTCACCCGCGGAAGCTTGCTTCCGCGGCAGGAGGCAAGCCTCCTGCACGGCAAAGCGGCGGCAAGCCACCGCACTCCACAATGCCTGCGCTTTCATCCTTCGAGCGTGGCGCAGGGCCATGGGAGTTAGACCGGCGTTTTTCGGGGCGAAAATGGGCGTCTAAGGCCGAAATCACCGCGAAATTCGCGGCATTATCGCCCAGGATCAAGCAGTTGGCTTGGTCCGACCCCCGACATGCTGCATCGCGGAGCTGCATGGCATATAATGACGCTGCGCCGATTTGATCTCAGCTTGCGGGCGCGTAACAAATGCGGCTAAAGCGATTCTCCGGAACCCGCTTTGGCGCAAGCTGAGCGGGTTTTTGCGTTGGTACGCCGCCGATTTATGACCTACTTGCGGGCGGGATAGAAATGCAGCTAAAGCGGTGACGGTCCCGTGCCCCAGGATCTCTCCCGCCGGTCTTGCGATGGGGCGCACAGGAGACCGAGATGAAGACGATTCCCCCCGTTTCCGGGCCCGACCCGGACCTCCAGCGGCCGTCCGCGGCCCAAGCCCCCGGACCGGCGGCGCCCGGTCACGCCACCGGCAGCGTCTGGCTGCTCGACCCCTCCCGGATTGGGCACCTCCCGGCTTGTCTGCGGGCGCTCGGCGTTGCGGTGGGTCACGAGGGGAGGGAAGACTGACATCTGGCCCTTTGCAACCCGTGAGTTCCGGGGTCAGTTCCGGGGTCAGGTCTCACGAGTTCCGGGGTCAGGTCTCGCCCGATAACATCGAGGTTACCAAGCGAGACCTGACCCCGGTGCTTTGCGCGGAATGGTTGGAGCAGGTGGTTTTCGGGGACAGGGTTTCCGGGGACAGTACACCTGCTTTTCGGTGGTTGGTCTGGGCGGCATGATCCGCGGGTGGCCGAAATCACGGGATAGCGCAGACGTCTCGAATGGGGGATGTGTGCAGAAGCTCGGGGGTCTCGCCTGATGGTGTCGGTGTTACCGAGCGAGACCTGATCCCGGAACCATGACCCAGAAAAATGAGTGTACTGCCCCCCCAAAAGGCCCTCGTCTTCGTGCCCGGCTTTCGCGCTGCACCGGCATGGGCTTCGACCTAGAATAGCGGCATGTGCCTATACGCTCTTCCGTTGGGCTTCCGCATTCTCGCTGCGTGACATGGCGAAGATCATCCCTGGCCTGAATCGTCGCACGCTCGCCCGCATGACCTCGGGCGAAAAGCGGTTTGCCGAAGCCCTGGCGAAACTTCTCGAAGACGACTACCTCATCTGGTACGACATCCCCATCGGCCGCAAGCGGCGCTATCCCGACTTCATCATCCTGCACCCCTCGCGCGGCCTGCTGTTTCTGGAGGTGAAGGACTGGAAGCCGGAAACCCTCCAGCACATGAGCAAGAGCGATGTTACGCTGCACACCCAGCGCGGTCGGGTCATCAAGCCGCACCCGCTGGAGCAGGCTCGCCAGTATGCCTACGCGGTCATCGACATGCTTGCGCGCGACCCGAGCCTATGCCACCAAACCGGTCCTTATCAGGGCAGGCCTGTCATGCCCTACGGCTGGGGCGTGGTGCTCACCAACATCACCCGCAGTCAGATTGCCGATGCAATGCCGCCAGAGGGTCGCGAAATCCTGTTGCCCGACCATCTCGCGATCTACAAGGGCGAATTCACCGCGAACACCGACGCCGAGGCATTCCAGGAGCGGCTGTGGAACATGTTCAACTACCGCTTCCGCGAACCGCTCAGCCTGCCGCAGATCGACCGCATCCGCTGGCATCTGTTCCCGGAGTTGCGCATCGACGCCCCCAGTCAGGCCGAACTCTTCGCCGATCCACTGCAGGCCGCCGACGTCGACGAAACGCTGCCGGACATCATCCGCATCATGGACATCCAGCAGGAACAGCTTGCCCGCAGCCTGGGCGAAGGCCACCGCGTGATTCACGGTGTGGCGGGTTCCGGCAAGACCATGATCCTGGGCTTTCGCTGCCTCTATCTCGCGCAGATGCTCAAGAAGCCCATCCTGGTGCTGTGCTTCAACATCACCCTGGCCGCGCGGCTGCGCGCCTTCATCTCAGCCAAGGGTATCGGCGCGGAAGTGCAGGTCTACCACTTTCACGACTGG
>RECA01000088.1 GCA_007692435.1 Thioalkalivibrio sp. | reverse complement strand
CCATGGCGAACGGGGCACCGGCGGCGGCCCACGGTTGCGAAAGGCCCCTGAACCGCTGCGGGCCCGGTCCAAGGACCGGGCCCGCTGCCTTCACGCCATCCTGGCGGTCTTACTCGTTCTCATCCTGCTCCGGTGCCTGAACTCCCCAGGGGCCACCGTAGTGGGGGACGCCGTAGCCGCGAGGACCGTAGTAGCCGCCGCGGTAGTAGGGGCGGTGGTAGCCGTAGGCATCGCCATAGCCGTGCCCGCGGCCCCAGCCGCGACCGGTTCCGCGCATCGAGAAATCGAAATCGCCGAACATGTCACCGAAACCGAACATGTCACCCCAGCCGCGTCCCCAACCAGGACCGCGTCCCCAGCCGGGACCGTAATAACCGGGACCATAGGCGGGGCCATAGCCGTAGCCGGGCCCGTACCACTGGGCACTTGACTGCATCGGGGCCGCGAAGGCCAGTACAAGGGCGGAAGCTGCGATCACTTTCAAAGACTTGCGCATGGTTATTCTCCTGTAATATTCGCTCAGAACAGGTTGTTTTTATTGCACTACCCATTTTTATTGCACTACCCAGTGAGGCCCCTGACCTGACTTCTCCGGTCCCACCGCTCACCCGGGAGGGCGTGGCACCGGATGCAGGGCCTCCCCTGACATTGCCGCGATACGGATCCGGCAGACCCGAATCCTGCACCTTCGTCTATATTAGCATTTCATGATGTGCAAATAAAGAATAGCCCAAGAGCCGCCGTGCTGGCAACCCCCGGGTCACACCTTTGCCGCCAGGCGGTACTGCCCCCTTTCCGCAAAGCCCGAGGTGCCCGCCTTTTGGGTGGGGCCGGCAGGCGCGTACAGGAGAAGTGAGTTCGGGCCATGGGGAGGTGGACCGGCTAGCGGTAGCACAGGCCCGCAAACCCCACCGCTCTGCGCGGGCGGCTCAGCCCTGCGTGCAGTTCCCGTCGCTCTTCCACCACGCGCGCATGCCGCCGCGCAGCTGCCGGGCATCAAAACCGCGCTCACGCAGCTTCCTGACTGCTGGAATGCTGCGGTGCGCGGTGAGGCAGATCGCCACCACCGGCCTGTCCCGATCGAGCTCCAGCGAATCCAGCCCGTGGCCGCTGAAGGCGGTGATCGGCAGATGCCTTGCCCCGGGAATGCGACTCCGGCGGAACTCGGGCCCGGTGCGTACATCCACGACCTGCACCGCATCCTTCTCGAGCTCCTTCTGAAGCTCCTCCGCGGAAATCTCGGGTACACGGCCGAATGGCCGCCAGTCTCCTACACGCATGGATGCCTCCGTTGTGTGTCCTGTCCAGATCGCCGGAGATCCGGCCTGGGGTCAACCGCCTGCGACCGAGGCCGGCTCCCGGTGCCGGTAGAGCCAGCCGATGTCCACCGCGAAGGAATAGACCAGCAGCGCCAGCGCGCCCAGGGATGCCGCCACTGCAAGGACGGACGGCACCAGGGGGGCAAGTGCAATCAGAAGCGCCACCGACTGCACCACGCAAAGCGTCTGCCTTCGGCGGCTGGGCGGTAACGCTCCCTGCAGCCAGCGCCAATGCCAGCCCGCCACGACGAAGCCATAGCGGATCAGTCCGATCAACAGCACCCAGGGGCCGACCTGGCCCGTCTGCCAGACCAGTACCGCGAGCACCAGGATCAGCAGCGCATCGAGTTCCATGTCGAAGCGGGCCCCGAAGGCCGTGACCCGGCCGGACCGGCGTGCCAGCGCCCCGTCGGCGCCGTCCAGGATCAGGGCGAGTACCGCCACGGCAAGCAGCGCGTAGATGACCGCCGCCTCCTGAAGGGAGGGATGGAAGGCCAGGGCCGCAACGGGCACCACCAGCGCCGCACGCAGGAAGGTCATCCGATTGGCCGGGCCGGGACCTTCAGTGCGGAAACCGGCCGGTGCAGTGAACAGCACGAGCGATGTCAGCGCGACGAACAGCAGCAGCGCCGTTGCCAGATATCCTGCGCCGAGCCCCGTAAACAACGTGAGCGGCAGCGACAGCGCGATCACCAGCACCAGGCCGAGCAGAATCTCGATGCGCCAGGCGCGGACCTGGCCCCCAACCGCAGCCCGCCAGGTGCCCGCCGCAGACGACGCGCCGGACTCCCGGTCACTCGAAGAGGGGGCGCATTCGGAGGATCTTTCCATCTTCTGGTTCCGCTGGACTGGGTTCAAATCAATGCCGGCACCGGGTGGCACTGGCAGCGGACTTGCAAATCCCTCTGACCACGGTCGACGCGATTGGTTGTGGCACGTTCGGGGATCAGGTGATTACCATACAGCCACACGACCCTGCGAGAGACCCGCGATATGCCGACGGACACTGCCCGTGCCTTCTGGATACTGGAACCGGGGAAGGGGGCGATCCGGACCGAGGCGCTGCCCCCGGCTGAACCCGGCGAGGTCGCGGTGGAAACGATGTATTCAGGCATCAGCCGGGGCACCGAGAGCCTGGTGTTCGCCGGCCGCGTGCCCCCGAGCCAGTACCAGGCGATGCGCGCACCCTTTCAGGCGGGCGAATTTCCCGGCCCGGTGAAGTACGGCTACATCAGCGTCGGCCGGGTCGTCGAGGGTCCCGCGGCCCGTCTCGGGGAACCCGTATTCTGCCTGTACCCGCACCAGGACCGGTACCGGGTGCCGGAAGCGGCGGCGATCCCCCTCCCCGCCGGACTGCCGCCCGAGCGCGCGGTCCTCGCGGCCAACATGGAAACGGCGGTGAATGCCTTCTGGGACGCCGGGCCGCTGGCCGGGGACCGGATCGGGGTGATCGGCGGCGGCGTGCTCGGCCTGCTGACGGCCTGGCTGTGCCGGCAGGTACCCGGCACGGACGTGACACTCGTGGACCCCAACCCCGCGCGAGAGGCGGTCGCGGCAGCCCTTGAACTCGGGTTCCAGACAGACGCGCATGAGCTCGAAGGCAGTGACCTGGTCGTCCACGCCAGCGGCCAGCCTGCCGGCCTCGCCGACGCCCTGCGCATCGCCGGTCGGGAGGGCACCATCCTCGAACTCAGCTGGTACGGCGACCGCGAGGTGGCGGTACCCCTGGGCGAGGACTTCCACGCCCGCAGGCTGACGCTGCGCAGCAGCCAGGTCGGCGGGATCCCGGCGCACCGGCAGGCCCGCTGGGACTACCGGCGGCGCATGGAACTCGCGCTTCGGCTCCTGTGCGACGACGTTCTGGACATCCTCGTCACCGGCGAGAGCCGCTTCGAGGAACTCCCGGAGGTGCTGGAGGCGCTCACCCGTTCACCCGGCACCACCCTCTGCCACCGGATCCGGCATCCCTGAGGTGCCACAACGAATCCGCATGGCCGCAGCGGGCGGCACCGGAACGAAGGACGCGCGCGATGGTCATGCACTCTGTTCCCGATCCCCACAGCTGCGCCCACAGGAGCCACCATGTACAGCCTGAATGTCCGCGACCACTTCATGATTGCCCACAGCTTCACCGGGGAGGTGTTCGGCCCGGCCCAGCGCCTGCACGGAGCCACCTACGTCGTCGACGCGACCTTCCTCCGCGAACAGCTGGATGATGACGGCCTGGTGGTCGACATCGGCCTCGCCAGCCAGCAGCTCGGGGCGATCCTCGCGGCGATGAATTATCAGAACCTCGACGATCACCCCGAATTCGAGGGCCGCAACACCACGACCGAGTTTCTGGCCCGGGAGATCCACACGCTCCTGGCCGACGCAATCCAGCGTGGAAAGCTGGGACCATCGGCATCCGGGCTGTCGGCCCTGCGGGTGACCCTGCACGAGTCGCACGTGGCCTGGGCCGCCTACGAAGGACCCCTTTGACGCACCCGGCACTCCACCTCGTGGTGCCCGGTCGCCTGGATCAGCGTACCGGCGGGTATATCTACGACCGACGGATCGCCGCGGGCCTGCGCGACCTGGGAAGGCCCCCAGTGGTCCACTGCCTTCCGGGCATCTTTCCCGGTCCCGACACAGGGGCCGAACAGGCGCTGGAGGCGACGCTCTCGGGTCTCCCGGACGGCTCGACGGTGGTGATCGACGGGCTTGCCCTCGGCGGGCTGCCCGGACCGGCCGGGCGTCACCGCCGGCGCCTGACCCTGCTCGGGCTGGTCCACCACCCCCTGTGCGAGGAGACCGGCCTGTCGGCGGAACGCGCCGCGGAACTGGAGGCGCTGGAGCGTTCCGCATTGCGCTGCTGTCACGGCCTGGTCGCGACCAGCCCCCATACCGCCGAACGGTTGCAGCAGTGGCTGCAGCCGGCGCCGCCGATGCGGGTCGTGACACCGGGCATCGACCGCACGGTGGTGCGACATCCGTCAATGGAAACGGCGTCGGCGCCAGTCCTGCTGTGTGTGGGGGCACTGGTGCCGCGCAAGGGTCAGGACCTGCTCCTGCGTGCGCTGGCGCAGGTGCGGGACCGGTCCTGGCACTGTGTCCTGGCCGGGAGCGATGCCCGGGATCCGCTGTTCGCCGATCGCGTGCGTGCGGAGATTGCGCGCCTGGACCTCGCTGGTGTCGTGGAGATCCGGGGGGAGTGCACCGAGCAGGCGCTCGGGGAGCTGTACCGACGCGCCGACGTCTTCGTGCTGCCCTCCTGGTACGAGGGTTACGGGATGGCCTTCACCGAGGCGATGGCCCACGGCCTACCCGTCGTCGCGACGCGGGGGGGCGCGATCCCGTCCACCGTCCCCGCAACCGCCGGCCTCCTGATCGCCCCTGGAGACATGGACGCCCTCGCCCAGGCACTGGCCGAGGTGCTGGATGATCCGGAGCTTCGCGCCACACTCGCCCGCGGAGCCTGGGAACACGCCAGGGCACTGCCCTCCTGGGAAGCGGTCTCCGGGCAGTTCGCCACCGCCGTGGCGGAACTGGAGGCACCATGAACGAGCGCTTCGCGGCCGACTGGCTCAGCCTGCGCGAGCCCGCCGATCATGCCGCGCGTTCGCATCCGCTGCTGGAGCGCCTGCGGGGAGCGTGGTGCAGCGGTCGGGAGCCGCTGCGGATCGTGGACCTGGGCTCCGGCACCGGATCCAATCTGCGCTACCTCGCGCCCCGGCTGCCGGCGCCGCAGCACTGGAGGCTGGTCGACCATGACCCGGAACTGCTGGGTCGTGTCCGGCCTCCGGCCACCGCCGGAAGGCTCAGTCTGCGGACAGAGCAGGCGGACCTCCGCGACTGGGAGCTGCCCGCGACAGGAACCGACCTCGTCACCGCCTCGGCCCTGCTCGATCTCGTGTCCGCGGACTGGCTGGGCCGACTGGTGCGGGCCTGTGCCGGCCACGGCGCCGCTGCGCTGCTGGTGCTCAGCTACGATGGTGATGTCACCTGGACCGTGCCAGACCCGGGCGACGCCTTCGTGCGTGCCGCCGTCAATGCCCACCAGGAACGCGACAAGGGGCTTGGGGCCGCACTGGGTCCGCGGGCCACCACGGAGGCGGCCACGCGGTTCCGGGAGGCGGGGTACCGCGTCTGGATCGAACCCAGCCCCTGGCACCTCGATTCCGGCTCGCTGCCGCTGGCCCGGCAGCTGATCGCCGGATGGATCAACGCTGCCGAGGAGGCCTTCCCGGAGCAGGCCGGAACCCTCCGGGCCTGGGGCGCACGCCGCCTCGAAGACCTCCGCTCCGGCCGCACGCGCCTGCAGGTCGGTCACCGCGACCTGCTGGCCCTCCCGGATGCACCACGGTGACCCCGAGGCGCAAGGGCCTGATACAGCTGGCGCTGAGCGCCGGGCTGCTGCTCGTCCTGTTCCTGTTGATCGACGCGCGGGAGGTCGGCAAGCACCTGGCACAGCTGGACCTGCGCTGGGCGCTGCCGGCCATCGCGGCGCTCGTCTTCCAGATCGCGCTGCTCGCCTGGCGCTGGCGTTTCACCGCCCTGCGGCTCGGCATGCGGATGTCCTACCGGCATGCGCTGCGCGAATACTACCTCGGCGTCTTCCTGAACCAGTTGCTGCCGGGCGGCATTCTCGGCGACGTGTCGCGGGCCTGGCGACACGCCCGCCTCACCGCCCGCACCCGCACGGCGGTGCACGCGGTCGTGCTCGAACGCGTGGTCGTGCAGTCGGTGATGGTGGGCGTCGCGCTGGCATCCCTTGCCGCCATCCCCGCCCTGCGTCCGGCCGTGCATGCCCACTGGATCTGGGCCGCCGCCGCCGCGGTGACCGTCGCGCTGTCCGTCTGGGTGCTGCGCGCGATGCTGCCGGCGATCCGGACCGCCTTCGCCCGGTTCCGTGGCGATGCGCGCCGGGCCTACCTGCCCACCTCCGTGCTGCTGGTGCAGCTGTCCACCGCGATCCTGGTGACCGCGGCCAATCTCGCCGCCTATGCCGCGACCGCACGGGCGCTGGGCGTGGAGGTTCCGCTCGGCACGCTGCTGCCGCTGATCGCGCCGATACTGCTGGTGATGATGCTGCCGATCAGCGTCGCCGGCTGGGGCGTGCGCGAGGGCGCCGCGGCCCTGCTGTGGACCGCCACCGGCCTGGCCGTGGCGGAGGGGGTTGCGGTGGCGGTGGCCTTCGGCCTGCTGTTCCTGGTGGCCGCGTTGCCCGGTGCCTTCGGGCTGGCGGGCGGGCGGGAAGCCGGGGCCGGGGCCGAGCGGGCTCAGGGATCGAATTCCAGGTCGAACAGGACGTCGTCGCCCAGCGAAAACTGACGGCAGGAGGGCCTGCGCGCCTGATCCAGCCTGTCCACCGGATCGAGTGTCAGGGAGGGCCGACCCGAGCCCAGCAGTAGCGGCGCGACCGTTACATGCAGGCGGTGCAGCACACCGGCATCGAGGAACCGGGACACCGTGATGCCGCCGCCCTCCACCAGCACCCGCTCCAGTCCTCGTGCAACAAGCGCCCGCAGCACGTCCCGGGGGTGAAAACCGCACCCCGTCGGACCCACTTCGAGCCGCAGCAACTCGACGCCGCCGGGAACCGGTCCGGGATCGGCCTGCGGCGAAACGAACCAGAGCGTTGGCGCCAGGTGGTCATGGAACATGCGCCGGTCCGGCGGGACGCGCGCGGAGGGATCCAGCACCACACGGACCGGGTTCCGGCCGGGCACCTGGCGGACGGTGAGCTGCGGATCATCGGAGATCGCGGTGCCGGCGCCCACCACCACCGTATCCACCAGGGCCCGCAGGCGGTGCAGATGCACGATGTCCGCCGGGCCGGTGACGAAGTGCGAGTGGCCGGTTCGCGTGGCGATCCGCCCGTCGAGCGTCTGTCCGAGCTGCGCGATCACCAGCCCACCGCCACGCAGCAGCGGCAGATAGATGGACTCCAACTGCGAGTGACCACCGTCCGCGGGCTCGCGTAACCGATCGCTGCCGTCCCCGGGCGTGCGGGGCATTCCAAGCCGCTCGCGCGTCTGCAGGATCCGCTCCCACGCGGCGTCCTCCCCGTTGCCGCCGGTCATCCGAAGACCACCCCGGTGACCCGGGCGCAGCGCCCCCGCGGCACGGAACGGACGACGCGACGCGCAGCCGTCACTGTGTATCCGGCCGCAAGAGATCGAGGGGGAACGCCGCGGTCTCGCGGATCACCGTCGCGATCGCGGTACCGTAGTGCCGGACCAGCCTCGAGCCAAGCGCGGCATCGGCGAGCAGCGCGTTGCCGACCACGCCGTCGCGGTGGAGGTCCTGGGTCATCCACGAGAACGACGCCGGGCCCTCGGGGCCGAGAAACCTCATCTCCTCCTCGAGACGGGCCCCGATGGATACGCGGTGAGCGCGGTGCTCCATGCGCACCCGTTCCGGGGCCAGGTGCAGCATCATCGCCGTCTCCAGGGCACCGCCGTGGTAGCCATGCCGCAGCTCGCCGGCCGGAAGATCCACATCGTCCGGAAGCCCGAGCCGGAAGTAACTGCACTTCACCACCAGCAGCCCATGGTCGCGGCGCAGGCGCAGCCCGGCAAGATCCATCAGCTGCGTGTTGCCGCCGTGACTGTTGCAGAAAAGCAGCCTGCGGAACCCGGCCCCGGCCACCGCGGCGCCGAGCTGGCGGATCTGCGCAAGCGCCGTCTCCGGTTCAAGGCTGAGGGTGCCCGGGAAGGACGTGTGTTCCATGCTGGTGGCGATCGCGACTGGCGGCAGCACGACCGCCGACAGGCCTTCGGGCAGGTGTTCGGCCGCCGCATCCAGCAGTCCCAGGCCGATGTCGAGATCGGTCGACAGCGGCAGGTGCGGGCCGTGCTGTTCGATCGCGGCCAGCGGCAGCACGACCACCGGGTCGCGCGGAACCAGCGCACGAATCTCGGGCGAGGTCAGGTCCTGCCAGCGCACGAAGCCGTCGGTGTTCATCGATGCAGCCTTCCCCCTGGCGGGCGGACTGTCAAGCCGATCACGCGGGACCGGCTCCGGCCGGGCCCGCAGCCGGCACCTGACCCCCGACCGCGCCCACCAGCCGGGCATAGACATCACCCGAGCGCAGTTCGCCGGCGCCCGCCTCCAGCCAGTCCCTGATCTCTCCGCCACTCTGCCAGCGCGGGAACAGGAAGCGGCGGCCCTCCCCGGCGATCGCGTTGAACTCGTAGCGCCCCAGCGCATTCAGCTGCGCCACCGAGTCCAGCGCGATCTCCAGCGCTCCGGCCACGAATTCGAAGGACAGACCCGGCACCGGATGGCTCAGGCCGGCAAGTACCTCGGCCTCGAAGCCTTCCACGTCGATCTTGCAGAAGTCCGGCAGCCCGTACTCGGCGATCAGTCGATCCAGGGTGGTGACCGGCACGGACACCGATTCCTCCCACGACACGTCCCGGAACGACACATTGCGGCTGTGCAGTTCGTTCTGCCAGTCCCGGGAGAGCGTGGACACGGTCGGCGTGCGGCGGCTGATCGCAAGCTTGGCCTCCCCCGGTTGCCGGCCGACCGCCTCCCGGCGCAGGGTCACGCCCTCCCGCGACCCCACCAGACGGCGCAGCCAACGAAACAGGTCAGGCTGTGGCTCCAGGGCGACCACGCGGGCACCGAGGTCGGAGAATGCCCGGGTCCGGTCCCCGAGGTGGGCACCGACGTCGAACACGAGCGCGCCGGCGGGCAGGAAGGGACGGTACAGGCGCCGCAACCCGGGCTGGCGCCCGGGCCTCCAGTAGATCACCAGCGAGCGCAGGATGCCGAGATGACCTTGCCAGTGCATACGATGCTCGTGCGGCAGACCGGGGTCAGCAGACCCGCGATTCGCGGGTGGACGATGCGGCAGGTTCGTTGTAGGGCGAAACGATCGCGTCCCGATCCTCGCGCACGGCTCTCTAGAGCCCGCGGCGGTCGAGATAGGCCTTGAAATCGTCCTTGAGTTCGGGATGCTGAAGCGCGAGTTCGACGGTGGCTTCCAGGTAGCCGAGCTTGTTGCCGCAGTCGTATCGTCTACCCGCAAACTCGTAGGCGGTCACGCGCTCTTCCTTCAGAAGCTCCCCGATCGCGTCGGTGAGCTGGATCTCGCCGCCCGCACCGGGCTCCTGCTCGTCGAGCAGCTCAAAGATGCGGGGGGTCAGGATATAACGGCCGACCACGGCCACATTCGAGGGGGCATCGGCCGGGCGCGGCTTTTCGACGATCCCGCGCACATCCCAGAGACCGGTCGTGTCCGTTGCGACCGGATCGATCACACCGTACATGTGGGTGTCCTCGCGCGGGACCTCCTCGACACCGAGGATGCTGCACTGGTTCTCCTCGAAACGCTCCACCATCTGGGCGGTGGCGCCCTTCCCGTCGTTCACGATCAGGTCGTCGGCGAGGATCACCGCAAAGGGCTCGTTCTGGACGATCGGCTGGGCGCAGCCGACCGCGTGCCCAAGGCCCAGGGCATCGGTCTGTCGGACGTAGACGCAGGTGACCTCCGGCGGAACGATATTGCGCACGAGCTCGAGCATCTTGTCCTTGCCCCGCTCCGCGAGTTCTGTCTCGAGCTCGTAGGCCTTGTCGAAGTGGTCGGGAATGGAGCGCTTGTTGCGTCCGGTGACGAAGACCAGGGTCTCGATGCCCGCCGCAACCGCCTCTTCCGCTGCATACTGGATGAGTGGCTTGTCCACGATCGGCAGCATCTCCTTCGGATTCGCCTTCGTGGCGGGCAGGAAGCGGGTGCCCATGCCAGCGACCGGAAACACGGCCATGCGGATACTCTGCGGTTTCTTCGTCATGTTGCCTCAGGTTCTTGTCGTGGCTGAAGGGGCGACGCATCCCCCGATGCGCCGCCCCCTGCTGGCCGTCAATCGAGCTCGATGAGCTCCAGGTTCATCTCGACGGTGCGCTCACCGATCCCGGACACCCGGGTGAGCTCCTGCAACGAGCGGAACGGCCCGTGCTCCTCCCGGTAGGACACGATCGCAGCCGCCTTCGCGGGACCGATGTTGCCGAGTTCCGACAGCTGTTCGACGGTCGCGGTGTTCACATTCACAGGTCCCATGGCCCAGGCCACGGGAGCGGCGACCATGAACAGGATGAGTACGGCGAGAGTCAGCTTTTTCATCTGAAAACCTCCATGTCTTTGTCGATAGGGCGGCGCCAATCCCGGCGCCGAGCTTATCTTACCGCGCCGGACCGGCCCGGGCCAACCCCGCGCCGGCAGGTCTTCCCTATTCCGGCCTATTCCGGGATCTGCCGGCGTATCGCCTCCGCGGCCGCAGCGGGATCTGCCGCCCGGGTGATCGGCCGCCCCACGACGATGTGGCTCGCGCCGTTGGCAAAGGCCGCGCCGGGCGTCATCACCCGTTTCTGGTCGTCGCCGCCGCCACCGTCCGGCCGGATCCCCGGAGTCACGAGCCACGGCGCATCCCCGAGTCGCGCCCGCAGGGCAGGCGCCTCCAGGGCGGAACAGACCAGACCATCCAGCCCCGCCTGTGTCACCGCGAGATCCGCCAGGCGCAGCACCTGTTCCTGCGGACCGTGTTCGATGCCGATGCCGCGCAGGGTGGCGGCGTCGCTCGAGGTGAGCACGGTCACCGCGATCAGCCGGGTCTCGGGGCGCACCTCCCGGACCGCGTCGCGGGCAGCCCGCATCATCTCGAGTCCTCCGCTCGCATGCAGGTTCACGATCCACACGCCGAGCCGGGCCGCGGCCCGGCAGGCCGCCGCGACCGTATTCGGGATGTCGTGGAACTTCAGGTCCAGAAAGACGTGGAATCCGCGTCCCTGCAGGGCCTCGACGAGCCCCGGACCGGCGGCCACGAAGAGTTCGAAGCCCACCTTCACCGCGCAGGCGGCCGGGTCCAGCCGCTCCGCCATCGCCTCCGCGCTTTTGCGGTCGGGATAATCCAATGCAACAATGAGTTGCGGACCTTTTTGCATGTTCATTCCCGTTACACCTGGAAGGTCTGGTTGGTCGGCTGATCGAGGTCGAGATCAATGCCGCGCAGCGTGTCCCAGCGCCTGCAACTCGGACACTGCCAGACGTGCGCACGCCCCTGGTAGCCGCAGTTGCCGCACTGGTAGAGCGGCTGGCTTCGCAGCTGGTCCATCAGGGCCTTCTCGAAGGCGGCGAATTCGCTGCTGTAGGTGTGCACGGCCGGCAGGATCTTCATCCAGCGGACCGCCTCCAGCAGACCGGAGGTCGGAACCGGGCGCTGGGCGAGGATGCGGTGTAGCTGCGTCAGCGCCTCGTCCAGACGATTGGTACGGCGGTATAGACGCATCAGCGCGATGCTCGCCACGGTGATCTTCTGGTCGTTGGCCAGCGCCCGCAGGGTATCCTCGAAGTTCACGGAGCCACGCGGCAGCGACGCGCTGAGGTGCAGACGCTCGAGCTTGGGCACCACCAGCGTGGCCAGCGCCGGTGTTCGCTCCACCGCCTCCCGCTCGAGCTGGATCGAAAGCGGGATGTCGCCGCTGAGCTCCGCCACACGGGCCCGAAGCAGCAACGCCCGGGACAACCCTGGCCAGAGGTTCATCGCCCGGTCCACGTGTTCCAGCGCTTCGCTGATTCGCTCCTGGGCCAGTGCCTCCTGCGCCAGTTCACACTCGTAATGCGCAATCCGGAGTGCCGCGGAGGCACCACCCTGGTCCAGCAGGCGCAACCCGATCTCGATCGCCTGGGACCAGTCGCGCTGGGTCTCGTGGACGCTCTGCAGCCCCTCCAGCGCGCGCAGACCGACCGAGGGGGAATCCATCAACTCCCGGAACACGCTTTCGGCCCGGTCGAAGACCCCGGCCAGCATGAAGTCACGCCCGGCTTCGTACATTGCCTGCGCACGCTGGGCGTCGGTCAGCGACGGCCGCGCTGCGAGATTCTGGTGAATCCGGATGGCCCGATCCACCTCGCCGCGCCTGCGGAAGAGACGGCCCAGGATCAGATGGGTCTCGAAGGTCTCGTGGTCAATCTCGACCACTTCGATGAAGGCCTGCAGCGCGCGGTCGGTCTGGTCGTCCAGCAGGTAGCGGACGCCCTCGAGGTAACGGTCCAGTGGAGGCTCGCGCACCGGACGCCGCCGGCCCTGCGCATAGCGCGCGGCGTACCAGCCGCTGGCTGCCGCCACCGGCAGCAGCAGCAGGAGCCATTGCGCGCTCATGACGGGATCAATTATCGGTTTCCGCGAAGGCTCGGTTCACTCGTTCGCGCAGTTCCTTGCCAGGCTTGAAGTGGGGCACGTGTTTCCCCGGAAGCGCGACACCCTTGCCGGTCTTCGGGTTACGGCCGACGCGCGGCGGACGAAAATGCAGGGCGAAGCTGCCGAAGCCGCGGATCTCGACCCGGTCGCCGTGAGCAAGCGCCTGGCTCATTCGCTCTAGGACCGCCTTCACGCACAGTTCCACGTCCTTGCCGGGAAGATGGGGGGTCTTCTCGGCAAGCCTTTCGATGAGTTCCGACTTCGTCATCACAACCCCCTTTTGTCTTGCTGTTCGCCCGCCGACGGTCGCGATGTGCGCCGCCTCGGGTCATCCCCCGGGCCCTTCCGATGGCGGCAGGCGAAAGAACCGGTCACCGCACCGTCACCTGCCGGGGCGCGGCACTGCAGCGGCCGGCATCCTCCCCGGATACCAAACCGCGCAGTCCCTGAACGGAGCCCTCAGTCCGCCCTGCCCCGCATCTTCTCCTTCAACAGCTCGCCCAGCGAGGTGGTCGCGGTGGTGCCGGTGCTGCTGTAGTCCTGCACCATCTCGGCCTCTTCCTGGAAGTCCTTTGCCTTGATCGAGAGGCTGATCGCACGGGTCTTCTTGTCGACCCCCATGAACTTGGCCTCGACCTTGTCTCCGATCTTCAGCACGCTTCGGGCATCCTCGACGCGGTCGCGCGAGATGTCGGCCGCCCGCAGGATACCGTCGATCCCATCGGCCAGTTCCACCACGGCGGCCTTCGCATCCACCTCCTTCACCACGCCGGAGACGATGCTGCCCTTGGTGTGCTCCGCGACGAAGCTCGAGAAGGGGTCGCGGTCCAGCTGCTTCAGGCCCAGCGAGATCCGCTCGCGTTCGGGGTCGACCGACAGCACGACCGCCTCCACTTCGTCGCCCTTCTTGAAGTTGCGGATGGCCTCCTCGCCCGGGACCTGCCACGAGAGGTCGGACAGGTGGATCAGTCCGTCGATGCCCCCCTCGAGGCCCACGAAGACGCCGAAGTCGGTGATCGACTTGATCACGCCGCGGACCTTCTCGCCACGGTTGTAGTTGGCGGCGAAGTCCTCCCAGGGATTCGGCAGGCACTGCTTCATGCCCAGCGAGATGCGGCGCCGCTCCTCGTCGAGATCCAGGATCATCACCTCGACCTCGTCGCCGATCGCGACCGCCTTGCCCGGATTCACGTTCTTGTTGGTCCAGTCCATCTCGGAGACGTGTACCAGGCCCTCGACCCCGTCTTCGATCTCGACGAAGCAGCCGTAGTCGGTGATGTTGGTCACGCGGCCGAAGATGCGGGTGCCGGTCGGGTACCGGCGGGTGATGTTCTCCCACGGATCCTCGCCCAGCTGCTTCAGGCCCAGCGAGACGCGCATGCGCTCACGGTCGAACTTGAGGACCTTCACGTCCACCTCGTCACCGATGGTGACCACGTCGGAGGGGTGCTTGACCCGCTTCCAGGCCATGTCGGTGATGTGCAGCAGGCCGTCGATGCCGCCCAGATCCAGGAACGCGCCGTAGTCGGTGAGGTTCTTCACGATCCCCTTCACGACCACGCCTTCCTGCAGGTTCTTCAGCAGTTCCTCGCGCTCGGCGCTGTATTCCTGCTCGACCACCGCGCGGCGCGAGACCACCACGTTGTTGCGGCGACGATCCAGCTTGATCAGCTTGAATTCCAGTTCCTTGCCTTCCAGGTACGCGGTGTCGCGCACCGGCCGCACATCCACGAGTGAACCCGGCAGGAACGCGCGGATGTCGCCGAGTTCGACGGTGTAGCCGCCCTTGACCTTGCCGGAGATCAGCCCGACGACATATTTCTCGTCTTCCATGGCGCTTTCCAGGCGATCCCACGCCTTGGCGCGTTTGGCCTTTTCACGCGACATACGGGTTTCGCCGAAGCCGTCTTCCGCGGCTTCGAGCGCGACTTCGACCACGTCGCCGACCTGCACTTCCAACTCCCCACGTTCATTCATGAACTGTTCGGTGGGGATCACGCCCTCGGATTTGAGTCCGGCGTTGACCAGGACGACATCGGGGCCGACGTGGATGACAGTGGCACTGAGAATGGCACCCGGCTGCATCTGGGTGTAGGCCATGCTCTCTTCGAGCATTTGCGCAAAACTTTCACTCATGGATTTGTTGAACCTGTGATTGGACGGTCTGCGGCGGGATGCCGCACCCGGGCTTTGGTTGAACACACCCCGTCGCAACGGGGACGATGGACGACAGATCTCGTAGGTACTTGGCAAGCAAAACTGCGGTGTCGTGTCACTTCATTTCGATTCACGGGAAGCCGAAACGCCGGCCAGCCGCGCCCGGATCATCGCCACCACTTCATCGATGCCAATCCCGGTGGTATCGAGGATCCAGGCGTCCGGTGCCGGCTTCAGGGGAGCCGCCGCGCGCTCGGAATCCCGGCGGTCACGGGCCTCCAACTCTTCCCGAAGGGCGCGAAGGTTAGCACTAAGTCCTTGTTCCATCAACTGCTTGTAACGCCTTTGTGCGCGTTCTTCCACGGAGGCGGTCAAAAATACCTTCAGATGCGCGTCGGGAAACACCACCGTCCCCATGTCACGGCCGTCGGCGACCAGCCCCGGCGGGACCGCAAAATCACGCTGCCGCTGCAGCAGTGCCGCTCTCACCTCGGGGATCGCGGCCACGACCGACGCATCGCTGCCCGCGGTCTCCGTGCGCAGGAGATGATCGATCTGTTCACCCTCGAGCCACGTCCGGACCAGCTCGCCCGCCTCCGCAACGCGGAATTCAACATCCAGGTTCCTGGCAATTTCCGCCAGTTGCGTAACATTTGAGAGGTCAATCCCGCGTTTGCGTGCAGCAAGTCCGACCAACCGGTACAGCGCCCCGCTGTCCAGCAGGTGCCAGCCGAGGGCTTCCGCGAGCCGCTTGCTGACCGTCCCCTTGCCGGCACCGCCAGGCCCGTCGATCGCGAGTACCGCCGTCATGTGACCCGGATCCCCAGCCCGGCGCCGGCGGCCAGCCCGGCGAAGCCCGGAAACGAGGTCGCCACGTTGTCGCAGTCCCGGATCACGATGGGTCCTCGCGCGCGCAGCGCGGCCATCGCGAAGGCCATCGCGACCCGGTGATCGCCGTGGCTCGTGATCGTTCCGGCATCGAGGGCGGCCCGACCCCGTATCCGGATGCCGTCCGGCAGCACCTCGCAGCGAACCCCGAGACCGGCGAGTCCGTCCGCCATCACCTGGATCCGGTCACTCTCCTTCACCCGCAGTTCCTCGGCACCGGCCAGCACCGTCTCCCCTTCGGCGCAGGCCGCGGCCACGAACAGGGCCGGAAACTCGTCGATTGCCGAAGGCACCAGTTCCCGCGGGATGCGGACGCCGCGCAACGGCGCCGAGCGCACCCGCAGGTCCGCGACCGGCTCGCCCCCGATCTCGCGTGGATCGAGGACCTCGATGGCGGCCCCCATCAGCCGCAGGATCTCGATCGCACCCGTGCGCGTCGGGTTCACGCCGACGTGGCGAAGCAGCAGATCCGACCCTTCAGCGATGCTCGCGCCGACCAGGAAGAAGGCCGCCGAGGAGATGTCCGCCGGCACCTCCACCGCGCAGGCGCCGAGCCGGCCGCCACCCCGCAGGCAGCTCCGGCGACCGTCCCGGTGCAGGCCGTAGCCGAAGCCCGTCAGCATCCGCTCGGTGTGATCGCGCGTGGGGGCCGGCTCGGTGACGCAGGTCTCGCCCTCGCTCCACAGCCCAGCCAGCAGCAGCGCCGACTTCACCTGGGCGCTGGCCACGGCCAGGGTGTGCCGGTGTCCCCGGAGGCGCTGGCCGCCGTGCACGTGCAGCGGCGGCGTCCCGTTCTCCCCGGTATCGATGCGGGCACCCATCTCCGCCAGCGGGCCGGTGACCCGGCGCATCGGACGCCGGCTCAGCGAGGCATCGCCGATCAGGACGCTGTCGAAGGGCTGGCCGGCCAGCACCCCGCACATCAGCCGCATCGCGGTACCGGAATTGCCCATGTCCAGGGGCGCCGGCGGTTTCCGAAGGCCGTTGAGCCCGACGCCGTCGATGACCACGGTTTGACGCTCCGGCTGCTCGATCGGGACGCCCATCGCCTGGAAGGCGGCGAGTGTCGCCAGGCAGTCCTCGCCATCGAGGAAGCCGCTGACCCGCGTGCGGCCCTCCGCGAGCGCACCGAACATGATCGATCGGTGCGAAATCGACTTGTCGCCCGGTACCCGAAGGTCACCGTGCAGGGAACCCCCGGGTTCCACGCTGAAGGTGGTGGTCATTTGCTCACTGGTCCAGTTGTGCCTGCATCTTCTCGCTGAAGCGGTCCCGCGCATCCTTGGCGAACTCGAAGCGCGCCTCGAGTTCGGCCCCGTCGCCCCGGGCAATCACCTGCCGCAGGCTGTCCAGGTCGCCCTGGAAGCGCTCCAGCACCTCGAGGATCGCGTCCCGGTTGGCGAGGCAGATGTCCCGCCACACCACCGGGTCGCTGGAGGCGATCCGGGTGAAATCCCGGAACCCGCCGGCGGCGTAATGAAAGATCTCGTCGCGCTCGCTCATCCGCGCCAGCGATTCCACCAGCGCGTAGGCGAGCACGTGAGGCAGGTGGCTGGTCGCCGCGAGCAGGTGATCGTGGTGCGCCGGGGTCATGAACTCGACCCGCGCACCGGTCGCGCGCCACATCCCGGCCACCCGCTCCGCGGCCAGCGGGCTGGTCTCGTCGGCCGGAGTCAGGATCACCAGGCGGTCCTGGAACAGGCTGGCAAAGGCGGCCGCGACCCCGCTGCGCTCGGTGCCCGCAATCGGGTGACCGGCGACGAAGTTGCGCGGCAGCCGCCCGAAGCCGGCACGGACCGCATCAAGCACGGCCTGCTTGCTGCTGCCCACGTCGGTGAGCACGGCCTCCGCCGGCCAGTGCCCGGCGATGGCTGCGGAGAGGCCCTGCATCGATCCCAGTGGCACCGCAAGCACGCCAAGGTCCGCGCCCGCGCAGGCCAGTGCGGGATCCGTGGTCCAGCGGTCGATGACCCCGAGCCGCTGCGCCTCTGTCAGATTGGCCTCCGAACGCGAGCAGCCGACCACCTCGGACACCGCCCCGGCGGCGCGCAGTGCCAGCGCCATCGAACCGCCGATCAGGCCGACGCCAAAGATCACCAGTCGCCCGATCACGTCTTCAGCACCGCATCCAGCGCCCGGAGGAAGCGCTCATTCTCCGCAGCGGTGCCGACCGTGACCCGCAGGTGCGTCGGAAGCCCGTAGTTCGCCACCGGGCGCACGATCACGCCCTCGCGCAGGAGGCGCTCGTAGACCGCGCCTGGCGCCTCGCGCACGTCGAAGGTGATGAAGTTGCCCACCGACGGAATGAAGCCGATGCCCCGCTGCCGCAGCCCCGAGCCGAGCTGCTTCAGGCCCGCCCGGTTCATCCGGACGCTCTC
Source organism: Thioalkalivibrio sp. (assembly GCA_007692435.1). Classification (GTDB taxonomy): domain Bacteria; phylum Pseudomonadota; class Gammaproteobacteria; order Ectothiorhodospirales; family Ectothiorhodospiraceae; genus Thioalkalivibrio. The sequence continues at coordinate 38,607 of RECA01000088.1, read as the reverse complement.
GGCGACGTGCGCGGTATCGCTGATGGCCGCCACACCCGCCGCCTGCGCGACCCCGTTCACGTTGAACGGCTGGCGCACGCGGTTCACCAGGTCCGCAACCACCGCCGAAGACACGGAGTACCCGAGCCGCAGACCGGCCAGGCCGTGAATCTTCGAAAAGGACCGGGTCACCAGCAGATTCGGGAAGCGCTCCAGCCACCGGGTGGTGTCCGGGTAGTCGGGCTCTTCGACATACTCGGCGTAGGCCTCGTCCACCACCACCAGTGTCTCCGCCGGCACCTGCGCGATGAACCGCTCGAGCGCCTCCGCGCCCAGCCACGTTCCGGTCGGGTTGTTCGGGTTGGCCACGAAGACCACCCGCGTGTCGGCATCCACCTGTGCCGCCATCGCAGCGAGGTCGTGGCCATAGGGCTGCTCGGAATCGACCGCACGCGCCGGCGCCGCGCGCCCTTCCGCGGAGACGGCCTGCACCACCAGCGGATAGACCGCGAAGGCGTGCTGCGAGTACACCGCATTGCGTCCCGGCGCCAGCCAGGTTCGGGCGATGAGTTCCAGGACCTCGTTGGACCCGTTGCCGAGCGTGACCTGTTCGGGGGCCACCCCGTGCCGCGCGGCCAGCGCCTCCTTCAGCGCGAAGCCATTGCCGTCGGGGTAGATGTGCAGGGCATGCAGGGCCTGGCCCGCGGCATCTACCGCTCGCGGGCTCGGACCCAGCGCATTCTCGTTCGAGGCGAGCTTCACCGCCTCGCGGATGCCCAGCTCGCGTTCCAGGGCCTCGACCGGCTTGCCCGGCTGGTAGGGGCGCAGCGCCTGCACGCCGGGCACCGCGAGTGCAGCAAAGTCAACCATGTTCCAGCCTTTCTGTTGTCAACGGCCGCGGCGGCCGAACGCCCGGGCGGCAGGGTTGGAATGCACGGTCGTGCATCAGGTGGCCGCCTGGGGATAACTGCCAAGGATCTTCAGCATCTCCGCCGAGCCGCGCAGCGCCTCCAGACAGGCGGCGATCTCGGGATCGTCGCGGTGCCCGATGAAGTCCAGGAAGAAGACGTAGTCCCAGTTCACGCAGCGGGACGGCCGCGACTCGATCCGGGTCAGGCTGATACCGGCCTCGGCGATCGGCTTCAGCAGACCGAACAGGGATCCGGGCCGGTTCGCGGTGCTGAGCATGATCGACGTCCGGTCGCGGCCGGTCCTGCCCGCCTCCACCCGGCCGATGACCAGGAAGCGCGTGGTGTTGTCCCCGCGGTCCTGAATGTTCTGCGCCAGCACCTGCAGGCCGTAACGCTCGGCGGCCGCGTCGCTGGCGATCGCGGCCGCTCCGGCCATCCCGGCCGCGTTCTGCGCGGCCAGTCCGTTGCTCGATGCATGGCGCTGTTCCACGCCCGGCAGTTCCCGGTCGAGCCACTGGCGGCACTGCGCGAGGGCCTGCGGGTGCGCCATCACCAGCTTCACGTCCTGGAGGCGATCGCAGCGGGACAGCAGGTGGTGCTGCACCGGCAGGATCACCTCGCCGCAGATCAGCAACGGCGATTCCAGGAAGCAGTCCACGGTGTGCGTGACGACCCCCTCGGTGCTGTTTTCAATCGGAACGACCCCGAAGTGGGCCCGGCCGGATTCGACCTCGCGGAAGACACTGTCGATGGCGACCAGCGGCTGCAGCGTGGCCGCCTGACCGAAGTGCTTGCGCGTGGCGAGGTCGGTGAAGGTGCCCTCGGGACCGAGGAAGGCCACCACCAGCGGTTCCTCCAGTGCCAGACACTCCGACATGATCTCGCGGAAGAGCCGCACCACGACGTCCCCGGGAAGCGGTCCCGCGTTCTGCTCGCGCACCTGACGCAGGATGCCGGCCTCGCGCTCCGGGCGGTAAAAGGCCTGCCCGCCCTGGCGGCGCTTCACGGCCGCGACATCGACCGCGCAGCGCGCCCGCTCGTTCAGCAGGCGCAGGAGCTCCGCGTCGATCGCGTCGATGCGTTCGCGCAGCTGCTCCAGTTCGGCTGAATCCGCCACTACAGGACCCGTGCGCGCAGGACCCCGTCGATTGCGCCGATGGCCTCTGCCGTTGCGGCGTCGACCTCGCCCTCGACATCCAGCAGCGTGTAGGCGAGGTCGCCCCGGGACTCGTTGACCATGTGCACGATGTTCACGTCCTTCCGGCCGAGGGTCCGCGAGATCTGGCCGACACGGTCCGGGAGATTCCGGTTCACGATCGCAAGCCGGGTGTCGCCCTTGCGCTCCAGCGCGAGGGCGGGCAGGTTCACGGCGTTGCGGACATTCCCGTTCTCGAGGTAATCGCGCAGCTGGTCCGCGATCATCACCGCACAGTTCTCCTCGGATTCCACCGTCGATGCCCCCAGGTGCGGCAGCGCGATGACCCGCGGGTGTCCGATCAGCTCCGGTGTCGGGAAGTCGGTGACGAAGGCGTGGATCCGCCCCTCCTCCAGCGCCGCGCAGACGGCGGCATCGTCGATCACGCCCTCGCGGGCGAGATTGATCACGATGGCCCCGCGCTTCAGCGAGCGCACGCGCGTCGCGTCCAGGATGTTCCGGGTATGGTCGTTCAGGGGCACGTGGAAGGTGATCACGTCGGCGGCGGACACCACGGCGTCCACCGTTCGGGCGCGGTCCACGTCGGCCTCCAGGCGCCAGGCGCTCTCGACGGTGATCTTCGGATCGTAGCCCACGACGTGCATCCCGAGCGCGCGGGCGGCATTGGCGATCTTGACCCCGATCGCCCCGAGCCCGATCACCCCGAGCGTGCGCCCGGGGAGCTCGAAGCCGACGAAGCGCTTCTTGCCGTCCTCGACCCGTTTCATGAACTCCGGGTCACTGCCGTCGAGCGTGCGGAGATATTCCGCCGCCGGGACCAGGTTCCGCGAGGCGAGAAGCATTCCCGCGACCACCAGCTCCTTGACCGCATTGGCATTCGCTCCCGGGGCATTGAACACCGCAACGCCGCGGGCGGACAGCGCGTCCACCGGGATGTTGTTCACCCCGCTGCCGGCGCGCCCCACCGCCTGCACCGAGTCCGCGATCGGTGTCGAGTGCAGGTTGTGCGAGCGGAGCATGATGGCGTGGGGGTCGGCAAGTCCCGACGCCACCTCGTAGGTCTCCCGGGGGAACCGGTCGAGACCGCGCACCGCGATGTTGTTGAAGGTCTGGATACGAAACATGGAGGCCCTCTGTTCAGGCATGGCGTTGCTCGAAGTCGGCCATGAACTCGATCAGGGCGTCCACGGCGGCCTCCGGCACTGCGTTGTATATGCTTGCACGCATGCCTCCCACCGAGCGGTGTCCCTTCAGCCCGGACAGCCCGGCCTCGGTCGCCTGCTTCAGGAAGCTGCCGTCCAGGGCCGAATCGGCAAGGATGAACGGCACGTTCATCCAGGAGCGCGCCGCGACCTCGACGGGGTTGCGATAGAACTCGGAGTTGTCCACGAAGTGATAGAGCTTCGCGGCCTTGCGGTGGTTGATCTCGGCCATCGCCGGCAGGCCACCCTGCTCCAGGAGCCACTCGAAGACCAGCCCCGACAGGTACCACGCGAGCGTTGGCGGCGTGTTGTACATCGAGTCGTTGCCGGCCTGCAGCGCGTAGTCGACCACCGCGGGCACCGGCCCGGAGCTGCGTTCCAGCAGGTCCCTGCGCACGATCACCAGCGTCACCCCGGCGGGACCGATGTTCTTCTGGGCACCCGCGTAGATCACGCCATAGCGCGACACGTCCAGGGGCCGCGACAGGATCGTCGACGACATGTCGGCCACCAGCGGCACGGTTCCGGAATCCGGCACGAAGTGGAACTCCACGCCCCCGATGGTCTCGTTCGGCGTGTAGTGCAGGTACGCCGCATCCGGATCCAGACGCCACTCCGACGGGTCGGGAATCGAGGCGTAACCGCTGTCCTTGCTGCTCGCGACCACATTCACGGGGCCGAACTTCTGCGCCTCCTTGATCGCCTTCACCGACCATGCACCGGTGTCCACGTAGTCCATGCCCTGGCCGCCGGGCTGGAGGTTCAGCGGCACCGCCGCGAACTGCCCCGTCGCCCCGCCCTGCAGGAACAGCACGGCGTAGTCGTCCGGCACCTCCAGCAGTGCACGGACATCTTTTTCCGATTTTTCCGCTATTTCCATGAAGATCTTGCCGCGATGGCTCATCTCCATCACCGACATGCCGGAACCGCGGAAGTCCATCCACTCGGCCCGGGCGCGCTCGAGCACCGGCTCGGGGAGCGCGGCAGGACCCGCGCTGAAGTTGAACACTCGATTCATTCCTGGTCTCCATTGCCCCGGGGCGAGTCCGCCCCGGCGTCTCCCGTGGGTTTCGCCGCACCGGTCTGCGCGTCGTCTCCGGCCCCGCCGCCATCCTCGGGCTCGTCCGCGGCCTCGTCCTCAGGGTCGTCCTCGCCCTGCAGCCGCTCGACCCGCGCGAGTTCCACCAGCCGCTCGTCCTCCGAGAGGCGGATCAGCCGCACACCCTGGGTATTGCGCCCGATCAGCGGGATCTGCTCGACCGGTGTCCGTACCAGCGTCCCGCCGTCGGTGATCAGCATGACCTCCTGGTCGTCGAGGACGCGGGCCGCCCCGACCAGCACCCCGTTACGGTCCCCGCACTGGATCGCGATCACGCCCTGCCCGCCGCGCCGGTGCAGCGGGAATTCGTCGAAGCGGGTGCGTTTCCCGAAGCCGAACTCGCTCGCGAACAGGGCCGCGCCCTCGTCGACGATCAGCAGCGCGATCACCCGGTGCGGGTCCTCCATGCGCACGCCGCGCACGCCGCAGGCGGTGCGCCCCATCGCCCGCACGTCCGTCTCCGGGAAGCGCACCGCCTTGCCGGCCGAGGTCACCAGCATCACGTCCTGGTGGCCATCGGTCAGCGCGACGTCAACGAGCTGATCCCCGTCGCGCAGATCGACGGCGATGATCCCGCTGCTGCGCGGGCGCGAAAAGTCGGTCAGCGGGGTCTTCTTCACGGTGCCGGCCGCGGTCACCATGAACACGAACTGGTCGGGCGCGTAGCCGCGCACGGGCAGGATGGCGTTGATCCGCTCTTCCGACTCCAGCGGCAGCAGGTTCACGATCGGCTTGCCGCGTGCCGCCCGGCTGCCCTGCGGGAGCTCGTAGACCTTGATCCAGTAGACGCGGCCCCGGCTGGAGAAACACAGGATGGTGTCGTGGGTGTTGGCCACGACCAGGCGATCGATGAAGTCCTCTTCGCGGAAGCTGGTCGCGGCCTTGCCCCTGCCGCCCCGCCGCTGGGCCCGGTAGGCGGAGACGGGCTGATACTTCACGTAGCCCGCGTGCGAAAGCGTGACCACGACGTCCTCCTCGCCGATCAGATCTTCCAGCGTCAGGTTCGCGTGGGCGGCGCGGATCTCGGTCCGGCGGGCATCGTTGTACTGCTTGCGCACTGCCAGCAGCTCGTTGCGGATCTCCTCCTGCAGGCGCTCCCCGGAGCCCAGGATGTCCAGCAGGTCCTCGATCAGGTCCAGCAGCCCACGGTATTCCTCAAGGATCTTGTCCTGCTCGAGGCCGGTCAGCCGGTGCAGGCGGAGGTCGAGGATGGCCTGGGCCTGGGCCTCCGACAACCGGTAACCCTCTGCGGTCAGGCCGAACGCCGGCGCCAGGTCCTCCGGGCGGGAGGCATCCGCGCCGGCGCGATCCAGCATCCCCGTGACCGCCCCCGGCTCCCAGGAGCGCGCGAGCAGGCCGGCCTTCGCCTCGGCCGGATTCGCGGCCGCCCGGATCAGCGCGATCACCGCGTCGATGTTCGCCAGCGCGACCGTCAGGCCTTCCAGCACGTGGGCACGCTCGCGCGCCTTGCGCAGGTCGAAGATGGTGCGCCGGGTGACCACCTCCCGGCGATGACGCAGAAAGGCCTCGAGGATCTGTCGCAGGTCGAGCAGCTTCGGCTGCCCCTCCACCAGCGCGACCATGTTGATGCCGAACACGTTCTGCATCTGCGTGTGCATGAACAGGTGGTTCAGGACCACCTCGGGAATCTCGCCGCGCCGGAGCTCGATCACGATGCGCATCCCGTCCTTGTCGGATTCGTCGCGCAGTTCGCTGATGCCCTCGAGTCTCTTCTCCTTCACCATCTCGGCGATCTTCTCGATCAGCCGTGCCTTGTTGACCTGGTAGGGCAACTCGGTGACCACGATCGCCTCGCGCTGCCCACCCTCCAGCGGCTCCGTGTGCGTGCGCGAGCGGATGTAGACCCGCCCCCGGCCGGTGCGGTAGGCATCCCGGATGCCGTCGGCGCCGTTGATGATCGCCGCGGTGGGGAAGTCCGGCCCCGGGAGGTGTTCCATCAGGCCGTCGATACTGATGTCCGGGGCGTCGATCAGGGCGATGCAGGCATCCACCACCTCGCCGAGGTTGTGCGGCGGCACGTTCGTGGCCATGCCGACCGCGATGCCGGCGGAGCCGTTCACCAGCAGGTTCGGGAACCGCGCCGGCAGCACCGACGGTTCCCGCTCCGAGCCGTCGTAGTTGTCGACGAAGTCGACCGTCTCCTTGTCGATGTCGGCCAGCAGCTCCTGCGCGATGCGCGCCATGCGCACCTCGGTGTAACGCATCGCGGCCGGCGCGTCGCCGTCCACCGAGCCGAAGTTGCCCTGCCCGTCCACCAGCATGTAGCGCATCGAGAAGGGCTGCGCCATGCGCACGATCGCGTCGTACACCGCCGAATCGCCGTGCGGGTGGTACTTGCCGATCACGTCGCCCACCACGCGCGCCGACTTCTTGTACGGCTTGTTGTAATCGTTGCCGAGTTCGCGCATCGCGTGGAGAACACGCCGATGCACCGGTTTCAGCCCGTCGCGGACATCCGGAAGCGCCCGCCCCACGATCACGCTCATCGCGTAATCGAGATAGGACTGCTGCATCTCGTCCTCGAGATTGACCGGGAATATTTCCTTCGCGAATTCAGCCATCGGCGAGCGTGGACTTCCGGCGGTGGAAAACACGCAAGTCTAACATACCGCGGTCAAGGCGGCGCGCGGACCTGTCCGGTGTCACCCGCCCGAGCGCTCGCGGAGGGCGGCGAGACCGGCGCGGTCGGGACGGTGCACCGCACCGTGTTCGGTGACGATCACGTCGATCAGGTCCGCGGGGGTCACGTCGAAGGCGGGGTTCCAGGCGCGGGCTCCGGGGGCCGCGACCGCCCGAGCGCCCAGTCCGAGCACCTCGGATTCCGCGCGCATCTCGATCGGGATCGCCGCGCCCTCCGCGATCTCGAAGTCGACGGTGTTCAGCGGGGCCGCCACCATGAAGCCCACGCCGTGCGCCCGGGCGAGCAACGCCAGTCCGTAGGTGCCGATCTTGTTGGCGGTGTCCCCGTTGGCCGCGATGCGGTCGGCCCCGACGATGACCCAGCCGACACGGCCGGTCCGCAGCAGGCTCGCGGCCGCGCCCTCGCACAGCAGCTGGACCGGAATCCCGTCCCGCAGCAGCTCCCACGCGGTGAGGCGCGATCCCTGCAGCCAGGGACGGGTCTCGTCGGCAAAGACCTCCGTGATCCGGCCCTCGCCCCAGCTCGCGCGGATCACGCCCAGTGCGGTCCCGAAGCCTCCGGTTGCCAGCGATCCGGTGTTGCAGTGGGTGAGCACCGCCCGCCCGGGCTCGATCAGGGCCGCACCGGTCGCCCCCATGCGCCGGTTCGCGGCGATATCCGCCTCCAGCATCGCCTGCGCCTCGGCGAGGGTCGCCGTACAGGCCTCTGCGACGGAACCGCAGCGGTCAAGCACCACCTGCATGCGGTCGAGTGCCCAGAACAGGTTCACCGCAGTCGGCCGCGACGCCGCCAGCCGCTCGATGGCCGCATCCACCTCCGCGCGCCAGGGGGCGGCATTGCGATCCCGCGCGCGGTCGCAGGCCAGCACGACACCGAAGGCCGCAGTGATGCCGATCGCCGGAGCCCCCCGCACGACCATGTCCCGGATCGCCTCGGCAACGGCCGCCGCGTCGTCATAGGCATTCACGCGGGATTCAGCCGGCAGGAGACGCTGGTCCAGCAGATGGAGTCTTCCGGCGTCGAAACGGATCGGCCGAATGGTGTCGGGAACGGGACTGCGCATCCCGCTATTCTACACCGGCCGCCCGGCCGGGGATGGGCAACGGGCGGTTGCCGTCGAAGGGCGGACAGGCCGCCGGCAGCGACGGCTCCCGGACCACCGGGGGGTGCCAGAAACGCGGCTGCTCGACCCGGCTCCCCGGCCCGAGCCGGATGCCCTCCGGCGTGGTCTCGAGCCAGACCATGCCGCGCTCGCGTGTGTCGAACAGTGGCACGCACCGGTCGTCGAGCCGGGCCCTGACATCGGACGCGGGGTGACTGAAGCGATTGTCGAAACCGCTGCTCACCCAGGCGATCCCGGGGCTCGCGGCATCCAGCAGACCGCGCGCGAGGACGCCGGAGGCCCCGTGATGCGGGACCAGCAGCACGTCGGTGTGCAGCCGCCCGCCCGCCGCGTGCACGAGCACACTCTCTCCCAGCCCCTCAAGGTCGCCGGTCAGCAACAGCCGCCCATGAGGTCCCCGCACCGCGAGCACGCAGGACGCGATGTTGCCGTCGTCCCAGTACGGAGGCGGGTGCAGGGTCTCGAAGACCACGCCGTCCCATTCCCAGGACAACCCGGCCTCGCAGGTTCCCTCGTCGCCGCGCAGGGCTCCGCGCCGGCTCAGGACCTCCGTCACGGGCAGACCCGACAGCACCGCCGCCACGCCGCCGCGGTGGTCCATGTGCTCGTGGCTGACCACGACCCGGTCGACGGCACGGACGCCCAGCCGTCGCAGGGCAGGCAGCACCACCGCCGCCCCGGAATCGAAGCCGTCCTCCCAGGCCGGGCCGGCGTCGTAGACCAGCACGTGCTGGCGGGTCTGCACGACCACGGCGAGTCCCTGCCCGACGTCCAGCATCTCGGCCCTGAAGTCGCCATGGGTCAGCCGCGGTGCCGGTGGCAGCAGCAGCGGCAGACATGCCAGCAGTACCCACGGAGCGAGCCGCCGGCTCCGTGGCAGCAGGATCAGCAGCACACCGACACCGGCCAGCACCGCCGCCGCCCACGGGATCGCCGTCTCGCTCACCGCGGCGGGCCACTCCACCAGGACCGCGAGGACCCGAAGCAGCAGGGCCAGCCACGCATCGGCCCACCAGAGCAGCGGCGTGCCCAGCGGCGTCCAGATGACGGCCAGCGCCGCCCCGGCAAGAAGGAAGGGGAGCACGAGGAAGCTCACGACCGGCACGGCCACCAGGTTCGCGACCGGGGCGACCCAGGACCCGAGCTGGAACCAGGCCAGGCTCAAGGGCAGCAGGGCCACCGCCAGAACCACCTGGATGCGCAGCCACCCGGCCGCACCCGGCCGTGCCACACGCCCCTGTACCAACAGCAGGATCACCGCCACGGCCCCGAAGGAGAACCAGAAGCCCGGAGCCAGTACGCTCGCCGGCCACAGCGCCACCACTGCGACCACAGCGGCGGCGTAGACCTGCCACGAGAGCGGGTCCCGACGTGCCAGCACGGCGGTGCTGAACAGGATCAGCATGACCAGCGCCCGCTGGGTCGGAATGCTGAATCCGGCGAGTGCCGCGTAGGTGGCGGCCGCGCCGATCGCCGCGAGGGCACCGAACCAGCGCAGCGACACCCGTTGCCGCAACAGCCGCTGATGACGCCAGCTCAGGCGTGCAAGCAACAGCGCGAAACCCGCGACCAGACCCACGTGCAGACCCGAGATCGCCATCAGGTGGTTGGTTCCGGAATGCAGGAAGAGCCGCCATTCCTCGGCCTGCATGCCGCCACGTTCCCCGATCACCAGCGCTTCCATGACACCGGGGTGGCGGGCACCGGGGTGGGCGGCCCGCATCGCGTCCCGTATGTTCGCGCGCAGCCGGTGCAGGGAAGCCCCTGGGACAGACCGGTGCCCGCCTCGCTCCAGCCACTCCAGTTCGCCGCGCAGGCTGGCCAGCCCGTGGATGCGCTCGCGGTACAGCCAGGCGGCAAAATCGAAACCCCCGGGGTTGTGCAGGCCCCGGGGCGCCCGGAGCCGCAGACGGACCCGCACCGGGTCCCCCGCCTCCAGCCGGGGGGCCGCAGGAAAGACCGTCATGCGCAACCGTTCGGCGTGGAACCCGGGCGGCGCGTCGATGATCTCAGTGAGGTGTAAAACGACCCGCGTGCGTCGCGGGGAATGGTCCGGAAGCTGAGCGACCACGCCGATCACCGTGATCTCGGTGCCGGTCATCTCCGGAGGGACGGCCCGCTCCAGCCAGGCCTGCGCCTGTGCCCCGGCAAGCGACAGGCCCAGCAGGAATCCGGCCGGGATGCGCAGGATCCGCAGCGGCAGCGCCAGGAGCGCCAGCACCGCGAATGCGATCCACGGCCCGTCCGGAATCGCCGGCAGCAGGTGAAGGGCCAGCGATCCGCCCGTGAGGGCTGCGGCAAACGGGATCACGGTTCCCTGCCCGCCCGTTCGGCCATATCATGCCGGCAGGCCGCACACGCATCGGGGCCGTATCGCCCCTGCCTGCACAGCCCGCGGTCCGCCGCGCGCAGAGACGCATTCGCCCGACCATGTCGAAGAATCTCGTCAAGAAATGGTTCCCGGCCTACGAGTCGGTCCGGGGACATCGCGCCCTGGGGATTCTGGGTCCGCGCCTGCGCGCGCCTGATCTGTGGCATCTGAACCGGCGCTCCGTCGCTGGTGCCTTTGCCGTGGGGCTGTTTGTCGCCTTCCTGCCGATACCGATGCAGATGCTGCTCGCCGCAATCATCGCGGTCTGGGTGCGCGTCAACCTGCCGGTATCGGTCCTGCTGGTCTGGGTATCCAATCCCCTGACCATTCCTCCGATCCTGTATACAGCCTACACGATCGGGCGCTGGATTCTAGACGAACCCCGGCGCACCCTGCGCGTGGAGCTGACGCTGGAGTGGATCACCGGGGAATTGCTGACGATCTGGGTGCCCGTGATGGTCGGCAGCCTGGTGCTGGCCGTTGTGGCCTCGGCGGCCGGGTACGTGACGATCCGCCTGCTCTGGTGGTTCAGCGTGATCCAGCGCGTGAAGCTCAGGCGCGCCCGGCTGCGGCGGCGGCTGATGAAGAGCCAGCACAATCCCTACCGGCCCAAAACGGACGCCCGGGACAGGCGACCGGAAGACCGACCGGAAGACCGCGGGTAGTCGCCACCTTGCAGCCGTGCTGGCCCGGGACGCCGGGGCGGAACCGTCACTCCGCCTCGGACAGCACCCCGTCGACGATACGAACGGTCCGATCCATCCGCTCGGCGAGTTCGGGGTCGTGCGTCACCAGTGCCAGAGCGCTGCCGTTCGCCTCATTCATCGCCTTCAGCAGGCCGAATACGCGCTGCGCACGCTCGCGGTCCAGGTTGCCGGTCGGCTCGTCCGCAAGGATCACCGCTGGCTGGGTGACCATCGCGCGCGCAATCGCCACCCGCTGGCGTTCCCCCCCGGACAGTTCCGATGGCTTGTGGTCCCGCCGATCCGCCAGATCCACCCGGCGCAGCCACTCGATCGCCTCCAGGCGGGCCTTGCGCGTCGTCTCCCCGCGGATCATCAGGGGAATCGCGACATTCTCCAGCGCAGTGAATTCCGGCAGCAGGTGATGAAACTGGTAGACGAAACCGATGTGCAGGTTTCTCATGACCCCGCGCCGTGAATCGCTCAGACGGGCCCAGTCCTGCCCAAGGATCGAGACCCGCCCCGCGGTCGGCAGATCCAGACCACCGAGCAGCTGCAGCAACGTGCTCTTTCCGGATCCCGACGCACCGACGATCGCGAGCTGGTCACCGCGGCCGATGCGCAGATCCACGCCCTTGAGGACACTGACGTCGAGGCTGCCCTCGCGGAAACGCCGCTCCACTCCCCGCGCATCGAGTACGGTCTCGCGTTCACTCATGGCGCAGGGCCTCGGCGGGGCGGGTCCGCGACGCCCGCCAGGCCGGAAACAGGGTCGCGAGCAGCGTCAACCCGAACGCGAGCCCGCTGATACGGACGACATCCTCTACTCGAAGCTCGCTTGGTAACTCGCTGATATAATAAACATCCGCCGCCAGGAATTCCGTGCCTATCAAGCGCTCGATGAAGGGCACCACCACATCGATGTTCAACGCCAGGCTGACGCCTCCGACCACCCCCAGGAGTACCCCGACGGTCCCGATCACCACGCCCTGGACGATGAAGACCAGCATCACGCCCGAGGGCTTCAGCCCGAGGGTCCGCAGGATCGCGATGTCGGACTGCTTGTCCGTGACCAGCATCACCAGTGTCGACACGATGTTGAAGGCCGCGACCGCAACGATCAGCGACAGGATGATGAACATCACGATCTTCTCCATCTGGATCGCGCGAAAGAGGTTCGCGTGCTGACGGGTCCAGTCGGATACGCGGAAGAGGCCATCGAGGGAACGCGCCACGTCGCGGCTGACCACGCCGGCCTGCATCATGTCTGTCAGCCGCAGCCGAAGCCCGGTCACCCCCTCCCCGGTCTGGAAGACCGCCCTGGCATCGTCCAGCTGGATGAAGGCGGTGCCCCGATCGAACTCGTACATCCCGACCTCGAACACGCCCGCGACCTCGAAGCGCCGCATGCGGGGCAGCACGCCGGCCGGCGTCACCGCGGCCTGGGGCGCCATCAGCACCACCGTATCGCCGACCCGGACTCCCAGCTCCAGGGCGAGCTCGCTGCCCAGCACCACCCGGAATGCGCCCGCTTCGAGCGCGTCGAGATCGCCGCGGACGATGTGCTCCCCGATCCGCCCGACCCGCCGCTCCGCCTCCGGGTCGATGCCGCGCACCAGCGCTCCGGAGATGTTGCCGAAGGCACTGAACATCGCCTCGCCGGCGACGTAGGGCGCGACCGCCTCGACGCGCGGATCGGCCGCTTCCACCTGGCGGGACAGGGCTGCCCAGTCGCGCAGGGAGCCATCGTGGGCCTGAATGGTCGCGTGCGATGCCATGCCCAGGATGCGCTCGCGCAGCTCGCGCTCGAAGCCGTTCATCACGGAGAGCACGGTGATCAGCGCGGTGACGCCGAGCACCAGCCCGATCATCGACACGACCGAGATGAAGGAGATGAAGTGATTGCGCCGCTTGGCCCGCGTGTAGCGCAGGCCGATGGCAATGGTCAGGGGTTTGAACATGCGGGAATCATGCCAGAGGGGCCGCCGGGGCGCACGGACCGCCACCGCCTGCGCGGTAACGGCCTGCCCTGCGCTGCTATCCTATTGAGATGCGGCCAATGCTATGATTCCACGAGCCCATTGACGAGGAGAGTGCGCATGCCCCGGAGAACCCTGGCACGCTGGATGTTGGCTGCTTCGCTGGCCCTGCTGGTGGCGGCACCCGCCCATGCCGAGATCCTGAGGATCGAACCCGGTGTCTACTCGGTGATCCAGGAACCCAGCCTGCCGGTGCGCGGCCAGCACCAGAGTCACGTGGTTGCGCGCCACGGGCCGCCCGTGCAGCGGCATTCGACCGTCGGCGGCAACCGGCCGCTGCACCCGCCGATCACACGCTGGGATTACGACGGCTTCTCGGTCGTGTTCGAAGGGCCCCTGGTGCTCCACAGCGTCGTACACGGTCCGCACACACCGCAGCAGCGGTGAGCCCGGCGCCCTCTGCAGCACGCCGCCTGCCGGCGGAGTGGGAGCCGCAGAGCGGGGTTCAGATCACCTGGCCCCATACCGGAACCGACTGGGGCCCGCGCCTCGACACAGTGGAGCCGGTGTTCGCCGGGATCGGCGCCGCGATCACCCGGCACGAGTGCCTGCTGGTGGTCTGCCAGGGCCCCGATCACCGCAGCCACGTGCTGGATCAGCTGGCCCGGTCGGGCGCCGCGATGGAGCGTGTGCGGATCGGCACCGCGCCCGCTGACGACACCTGGGCGCGCGACCATGGGCCGATCACCGTGATCCGGGACGGCCAGCCGCTGTTGCTCGACTTCGTCTTCAACGGCTGGGGCGGCAAGTTTCCCTCGGATCAGGACAACCGCCTGACACGGCAGCTGGCCACACAGGGTCACTTCGGCCGCGTCCCCCTGGAGCCGGTCGACATGGTACTCGAGGGCGGCAGCATCGAGTCCGATGGCGCCGGCACGCTGCTGACCACCAGCCGCTGCCTGCTGACACCCACGCGCAACCCCGGCCTGTCCCGAGCGACGATCGAACAGCACCTGCATAGCGATCTCGGGGCCCGGCGGGTGCTCTGGCTGGAACACGGCCACCTCGAGGGCGACGACACCGACAGCCACATCGACACCCTGGCCCGCTTCTGCGACCCGGCGACCATTGCCCACGTCACCTGCGAGGATCCGGGCGACCCGCACTATGCGGAACTCGCACTGATGGTGGAGGAACTCGGGAGGCTGCAGACCGCGCAGGGCGAGCCCTACGCGCTGGTGCCGCTGCCACTCCCGGCCGCGATCTTCGCGGACGGACAGCGGCTGCCCGCCACCTACGCGAACTTTCTGGTGATCAACGACGCCGTGCTGGTGCCGGTCTACGGGGACCCGGCCGACGCGGTGGCACTCGAGCGGCTCGGTGCCGCCTTCCCCGGCCGCACCGTAACCGGGATCGACTGCCGTGAACTGATCCGCCAGGGCGGCAGTCTTCACTGCCTGACCATGCAATTCCCGCGTGGCGTGCTGGCGCCGTGAGGATCATCGCCAAACGCCGCGCACGGCCACCAACAAACCCTTCCAAGACGGTCCACCGCTCATGCAAGCCGCACTGATACAGCATCGCAGCAGCGCCGACCGCGCGACCAGCCTCGCGGAGACCGCCGCCGCCGTGGCGGAGGCCGCCCGGGGCGGTGCGCAGCTCGTGGTGCTGGCCGAACTCCACACCGGCCCCTACTTCTGCCAGGTGGAGGCCCCCGCCGAATTCGACCGCGCCGAACCGATCCCCGGGCCCTCCACCGACGCGCTCGCGGCGATGGCCCGCGAGCACCGCGTGGTGCTGGTCGGATCCCTCTTCGAGCGCCGCGCGCCGGGGCTGTATCACAACACGGCCGTGGTCTTCGAACGCGACGGCGGCATCGCCGGCCGTTACCGCAAGATGCACATCCCGGACGATCCGGGCTACTACGAGAAGTACTACTTCACCCCCGGCGACACCGGTTTCAGGCCGGTGGACACCTCGCTGGGGCGGCTCGGGGTGCTGGTCTGCTGGGACCAGTGGTACCCCGAGGCGGCCCGTCTGATGGCCCTCGCGGGCGCAGAGGTGCTGATCTACCCGACCGCGATCGGCTGGGATCCGGGCGACACGCAGGAGGAGCAGCAACGCCAGCGGGAGGCCTGGATCACCGTCCAGCGCGGGCACGCGGTGGCAAACAACCTGCCGGTGCTCGCCTGCAACCGGACCGGCTTCGAACCGGACCCCTCCGGCGCCTCGGCCGGTGCCGAATTCTGGGGCTCGAGCTTCGTCGCGGGCCCGCAGGGCGAGCTGCTGGCCGAGGCCGGCCGCGAGGCCGCCGAGATCCTGCGCGCCGAGATCGATCCGTCGCGCACCGAGCAGGTGCGCCGGCAGTGGCCCTTCCTGCGCGACCGCCGCATCGACGCCTACGAGGGGCTGCTGCGCCGCTACATCGACTGAACCCGGCCGGGGTTCGGGGTTCCAAGCGATCGAAGCGACCCCCAAGCCTAGAAAGGAGACACCCGCCATGAACCTCGCCCCCACCGTGAACGTCGGCACCTTCGACCGCGTCCTGCGCATCTTCGTCGGACTCGTCCTGCTGTCGCTGGTCTTCATCGGGCCCCAGACCCTGTGGGGCCTGGTCGGCCTCGTACCGCTCGCCACCGGCCTGTTTCGCTGGTGCCCCGGCTACAGCCTGCTCGGGATGAACTCCTGCGGCACCGCCTCGAAGACCTGAGGCAGGGGCCGGGTCCCCCCGCCGGCATTCGGTGCCGGACGGCGGGGCGTTCGGCCTTTCTGCGCCAGGTCGTTATACTGGCGCGCCAACACCCATGCGCGAACCCGACATGCCCGACGCCGCCCGAGACCCGCTGAACCCCGGGCGCCTCCCCTCCTCCGGGTTCGAGACCTGGACTGACCTCGGCTTCACCGCCGCGGTGCTCGCCCTGGCACGGGCGGCGCGTCAGTTCGAGCACCCGTTGCTGGTGGTGACGGAGAGCAATGAGGCCGCGGACCAGTGGGCCGCGGAGTGGGCCTTCTTCGCCGCCGACAGCGACCTGCCGGTGCTGCGCCTGCCCGACTGGGAGACCCTGCCCTTCGACGTGTTCTCGCCACACGAGGACATCGTGTCCGAGCGCCTGCGCACCCTGTACCGGCTGCCGGCCCTCAAGCGCGGGCTCGTGATCGTGCCGGTCGCCACGATGATGCAGCGCCTGCCGCCGCGTCAGTGGCTGCTGGGCAATTGCCTGGTGCTGAAGGTGGGGCAGCGCCTGGACCGGATGCAACTGCGCGAGGCCCTCGCCGACGCCGGCTATTCGCCGGTACAGCAGGTGCTCACCCACGGCGAGTTCGCGATGCGCGGCGAGATTCTCGACATCTTCCCGATGGGGGCGGAGATCCCGGTGCGGGTGGAGTTCCTCGACGACGAGGTCGATTCCCTGCGTCACTTCGATCCCGAATCGCAGCGTTCGACCGGGCGCGTGGAGGCACTGGAGATCCTTCCGGGCCACGAATTCCCGCTGAACCCCGAGTCGGTGAAGGCCTTTCGCGGCCGTTACCGGGCGCGCTTCGCCGGCGACCCGTCGCGCCACACGGTCTACCGTGATGTCAGCGAGGGACTGGCGCCGGCCGGCGTCGAGTCCTACCTGCCGCTCTTCTTCGACCAGCTCGACACCCTGTTTGACTACTGCACCGATGCCCGCGTGGTCCAGTTCGGCGACATCGAGGGTGCCGCCTCCCGCTTTGCCGCGGAGGTCGCGTCCCGACACGAACAGTTGCGCCACCAGGTCGAGCGTCCGCTGCTGCCGCCCGACGACCTCTATCTGGACACCGGGCCGCTCACGGAGCGCCTCGGCCACCTGTCCGGCATCGCGCTCGGCCCAAATCCCGCGCCCCTGCCGGCGGAACGCGGCAAGCAGGTGCCGTTCCGCCGGGAGCCACTGCCTGAGCTCGGCATCCAGCACGGCCGTCCCGAGTCTGCGGAACGCCTCCGGACCTTCCTCGCGGGCCCGCAACGCGTCCTCCTGACCGGGGAGTCCGCCGGAAGACGCGAGGCGCTGACGACCCTCCTGCGCGAACACGGGATCCACGCCGATCCGGTGACCGACTGGGCGGCATTCCTGGCCGAGGATGCGCCGACCATGCTGACCGTCGCAGCGCTGTCCGAGGGCTTCCAGCTGCCGGGGGAGATCGCGGTGGTGCCCGAGGCGGCGCTGTTCGGACTGCGCGCGATGCAGTCGCGGCGCCGCGGGCGTCCCACCCGCGATGCGGATGCGATCATTCAGAATCTCGGCGACCTCCACATCGGCGCGCCGGTGGTGCACGAAGAGAACGGCATCGGGCGCTATCTCGGGCTGCAGACCCTGAACATCGGCGGCCAGCCGGGAGAGTTCCTGGCGCTGGAATACGCGGACAGCGCGAAGCTCTACGTCCCCGTCTCCTCCCTGCACCTGATCAGCCGCTACACCGGGGCCGACAGTGACCACGCCCCGCTGCACCGACTCGGCAGCGAACAGTGGGCGCGGGCGCGGCGCAAGGCGGCGGAGAAGGCGCGCGACGTCGCCGCCGAACTGCTGGAGATCCACGCGCGCCGGGCTGCCCGCGAGGGAACCTCCTTCGAGGTCGAGACACCCGACTACCACGCCTTTGCCGCCGCATTCCCCTTCGAGGAGACGGCGGACCAGGCGCAGGCGATCGAGGCCGTGCTCGCGGACATGGCGGCCACCCAGCCGATGGACCGGGTGGTCTGCGGGGACGTCGGCTTCGGCAAGACCGAGGTCGCGATGCGCGCGGCCTTCGTCGCGGTACAGAACCACCGGCAGGTGGTGCTGCTGGTGCCGACCACGCTGCTGGCCCAGCAGCACCACCAGAATTTCAGCGACCGCTTCGCCGACTGGCCGGTGCGGGTCGAGTCCCTGTCACGCTTCCGCAGTGCCCGCGACCAGACAGCCGTGCTCCAGGGCCTCGCGGAAGGCAGGATCGACATCGTGATCGGCACCCATAAACTGCTCCAGAGCGGACTGGAGTTCAGCAACCTCGGGCTGGTGATCGTGGACGAGGAACAGCGCTTTGGCGTTCGCCACAAGGAGGCGCTGAAGCGGCTGCGCGCCGAGGTCGACATGCTGACCCTGACGGCCACACCGATCCCGCGCACGCTGAACATGGCGCTGGCCGGTCTGCGCGACCTGTCGATCATCGCCACGCCGCCACGCGAGCGGCTCGCGATCAAGACCTTTGTCAGCGAATGGAACGACGCGGTGATCCAGGAGGCCTGCCTGCGCGAGATGCGCCGCGGGGGCCAGGTCTACTTCCTGCACAACGAGGTCGAGACCATCGCCCGCACCGCGAACCGGGTGCAGGAGCTGCTGCCCGGCGCCCGCGTCGGCATCGCGCACGGCCAGATGCGCGAGCGTGATCTCGAGCAGGTGATGCTGGATTTCTACCACCGGCGCTTCAACATCCTCGTCTGCACGACCATCATCGAGACGGGGATCGACGTGCCGACCGCGAACACCATCATCATGAACCGCGCGGACCGGCTGGGGCTGGCGCAGATGCACCAGCTGCGCGGGCGCGTCGGACGCTCCCACCACCGGGCCTACGCCTACCTGCTGACGCCGCCACCGAAGGCGATGACCGCCGATGCCCGCAAGCGGCTCGAGGCGATCTCCGAGCTGGAGGACCTCGGCGTCGGCTTCACGCTGGCAAGCCACGACCTGGAGATCCGGGGCGCCGGCGAACTCCTGGGCGCGGAACAGAGCGGCCAGATCCAGGAAGTGGGCTTCACCCTGTACAACGACCTGCTGAACCGGGCCGTGAACGCCCTGCGCTCCGGGCACATGCCGGAGGCGGACACGACCGCCACCATGACGGAGGTGGAGCCGGGGCTGCCGGCGCTGCTTCCCGAGGATTACGTCCCCGACGTGCACACCCGGCTGATCCTGTACAAGCGCCTGGCAAGTGCGCCTGACACCGCCGCCCTGCGCGATCTCGAGGTCGAGCTGATCGATCGCTTCGGCCTGCTGCCGGAACCCGCCCGCGCACTGATGGCAGCGACCCGGCTGCGACTGCGGCTGCTGCCGCTCGGCATCCGCAAGCTGGAACTGGGACCCGGCGGCGGACGCCTCCTGTTCGGCCAGCAACCCCGAATCGATATCGGTGCAATGGTGCGGCTGGTACAGTCGGATCCCAGGAGTTACCGGCTCGACGGCGAGAAGGCCTTCCGCTTTCACGCCGACATCGAGACCCTGGAGGCCCGCGTATCGGCGGTGGAACGCCTTCTGAACCAGATCGCCCCCGAGCGCAAGGCCGCATGAGGACGGACACGATGACCACGAATCCAGGATCCCGCCGGCGCTTTCTGTCCCGCGTCGCCGCACTTCCGCTGCTGGCGCTGCTGCCCGGCCCGGCTGCGACCCAGGCGGGCCGCCGCTACAGGATCGAACTCGTGGTCTTCGAGCAGCTGGGGCCGGAGAGCCGGGCCTTCATGGACGCCGTTGCCCGGCCGCTGTCTCCAGATCTGTCCGGGTTCGGTGTTGGCGAGGGCCCGATCCGCCCCTCGGTCGACGGCTTCGAACTCGACAACGTCGCGACACGCATCGAACGTTCGGGACAGGGCCGCGTGCTGAGCCGCCTCGCCTGGGACCAGCTGGGCCGGGGCTACCAGTCCGCGCCGTGGATCCGGGTGCAGGAGGGGCGCTACCTCGGATTCAGGAGCCCGGGAGAAGAGGCAGGCGAAAACGGCGGGACGCCGGCCAATGCGCCCGGTCTGCGCCCCCTGAGCACCACGGACGAACGCTACGAACTCGAGGGTCGGCTGCGGGTCTGGGTCGGCCGGTTCCTGCATCTCGAGACCGACCTGATCTTCCACGCGACACAGGCCGTAACCATCGACCCCGACGCATTTCCGGCGGTGCCGGTGCGCGGCAGCCAGCGCATGAATTCCGGCGAGGATCTGTTCTACCTGGACCACCCGGCCGTTGGCATCATCGCGCGGGTCACGCGCATCGACGGCTGACAGCCGACGTCCTCGGTTTCCGACCCTTGCATGAGGCCGCTCCGGCGCGCGGGTCGCGCTGGTGGGCCCGCTGCGCTTGGCCCACCCTACAGCGCACCCCTCAACGCCACTGCGGAATGTTCTGCCAGTTCAGGATGCGATTGCCGATCGCGACCCCGAGGTCTTCCAGCAGCAACTGCAGCGCGGTGCGCCGGGGCTTGAAGACAACCATCCGGTCGATGCCGATGACGTCGTGGGCCACGAAGCGGTCGTCGCCAAGCCCGTCGATGAGCCCCAGGTCCAGCGCATCCACCCCGGTCCAGATCAGCCCGCTGAAGATGTCCTCCTGCTCCGCCAGGCGATCACCACGCCCCTCGCGCACGACACTGATGAACTGGTCGTGGATCTGTCCGATCACGGTCTCAATGTGCGTCACCTCCTCATCCTGCAATGGCAGGAAGGGATCCAGGAGGCCCTTCTTCTCGCCCGCGGTAAAGAGACGCCGCTCGATGCCCCAGCGCTCCAACAGATCGACGACCCCGAAGCTGTCGAGGCGGACACCGATCGAGCCGACGATGCTGCCCCTGTCGGCGTAGATCTCGTCGGCCGCCACCGCGATGTAGTAGGCGCCCGATGCGCCGGCGTCGGCGATCACCGCGTAAACGGGAATGTCTTCGTGCTTCTCCCGCAGGCGGAGGATCTCGTCGTGGATCAAACCGGCCTGTACCGGGCTGCCGCCGCCACTGTTGATCCGCAGCAACACCGCGGCGGTCTCGTCGTCCTCGAAGGCCTCGCGCAGCGTCTTGTTGATATCCTCGGCGTTCACCGTTGCGGCGCTGGCGATCAGCCCCTCGATGTCGATCACGGCCACGTGTTCCTGCGGCTCCTTGTCACGGTCGAAGAGATCGGCGAGACCCAGGTCTCCGCCCCGCACGAGCAACAGCAGGGCAAACAGGTAGACGAGCACCAGCAGCTTCAGGAATATGCCCCAGCGTCGCGCCCGGCGCTGCTCCGTCACCTGCGCGAGCAGCAGCTTTTCGAGTGTCTCCCGTTCCCAGTTCGATTTTTCTTCCAATTGTGTATTCGCCATGCATCCTTCCTGATCAGGTTGCTGAAATGCGCGACGTGCCGGGGCACGGACGGATGTCCGGGTTGCCGCCGGACATCCCAAGGGACCACGGTGCGCGTTCGAAATTCAGGTGGCGCGGCGCTCCGGCTCGAGCAGGGGCGGCAGCTCGGAGAGCGCGTCAATAAGGGCCGCAGCTCCGGCACGACGAAGGCGATGCACGTCGTGCGCCCCCTGGGTGACCCCCACCCCCAGCACCCTGAGGCTGCGGGCCATCAGGAGATCGTAGGCGCTGTCACCGACCATCACCGCGTCCCGGCGATCGACTCCCAGCCGTTCGAGCAGGTGGGCGAGCATGCCCGGATGCGGCTTCGACGGATGTTCGTCGGCGGTGACCGTGGCGTCAAAGTACCCGCCGAGCCCGCTAACCTCCAGTGCCTCGTCCAGGCCGCGGCGCGACTTCCCCGTAGCCACGGCCAGCAGAAAACCGCGCTCGGCGAGGGTGCGCAGCGTGGCCTCGGCATCGGGATACAGCGGCGTCGGCGTGGTGTCCCGTTCCAGGTAATAGTCGCGGTAGGCGCGGGTGAGATCCCGCATGAAGACCTCGTCAGCGCCGGGGTAGAGCTCCTCCGTGGCCTGGCGCACGCCGAGCCCGATGATGTCCCGGAGCTGTGCATCGTTTCGGGGCTCGGCGCCGATTTCGTCGATCGCCAGGTGCAGGCAGCGTACGATGCGCGCGATCGAGTCGATCAGCGTCCCGTCCCAGTCGAAGGCGACAAGCGCCAGCGCATCCGGCCCTGTGCGCGGGATCATTGTGTGGCCTCCGCAAGGGCCTGCAGCACGCGTTGCAGATCCTCCGGCAGGGGCGCGGAGAACAGCAGTTCCTCCCCGCGCCAGTCGGGAAAGCGGATCGCCTGCGCGTGCAGGAACATGCGCTGCAGGCCCGCGGCCCGGGCGGTCCGGTTCGCCTCCGGGTCCCCGTAGTCGTAATCGCCTGCGACCGGGTGCCCCAGTGCGCGCCCATGGACCCGGATCTGGTGCGTTCGGCCGGTACCGATGTCGACCTCCATCAGCGTGAACCGGCCGAACGACTCCACCGGTGTGAAGAGGCTGCTGGCGGATCGAGCGGCGTCGGCGCCCGACGGTTCCACCGCTCGCATGCGCTTGCGCCCCGTGCCGTCCCGTTCCTGAGCGATTGGCAGGTCACAGGGCCGCGGCGGACCCTTCCAGTCCCCGGCCACCAGCGCGAGATAGCGCTTGGCGATATGCCCGCCGCGCAGGGCCTCGTGGAAGGCCTGCAGTCCGCGCCGGCTCTTCGTGAGCACCAGACAGCCGCTGGTCTCCCGGTCCAGCCGGTGGCCCAGTTCCAGTTGCGCCGCCGGCCGCAGGAGACGGGCGGCCTCGATGATGCCGAAGGACAGCCCGCTGCCGCCGTGCACGGCCAGACCCGCGGGCTTGTCCAGCACCAGGTAGTCGTCGTCCTCGTGGATGATCGCCGCCCGCAGACTGCGCAGTACGCCATCCGGGACGCGGGTCACCGCCCCGGCATCGGCATCGCCGGGCCGGTCCAGCGCGGGAACCCGGACCTCGTCCCCACCGGAGACCCGACGCTCCACCCGGACCCGGCGCCCGTTCACGCGGATGGCGCCCTTGCGTACCAGCCGATAGACCAGGCTGCGGGGCACGCCCTTCAGTTGCCGCAGCAGAAAGTTGTCCAGCCGCTGACCCTCCGCGACGGCGGGAACGTTCAGGACGGTGGGACCGGACGGCTTTGCCATTGCGAGATGCTAGCGGATTCCCGGCCCGGGCAGAACCCGCGACGGCTTCACAGGCCGGAGGCACTGGCTCCCTGGCTCCGGCTCATCGCCTGGTTCCAGACGACGTCCAGCGCATCGGGTTCTCCGTACAGAAAACCCTGGACCACCGTGCATCCGAGGGACTTCAGGTATTGCAGCTGCACTTCGGTCTCTACCCCCTCGACCACAATCTCCATTTGCAGGCCCTGCGCCATGGCAACGATGGCGTTCACCAGGCAAGCACCTTCATCGCAGCTCCTGATGTGCCGCGTGAAGCTGCGATCGATCTTCAGGGTATGGATCGGCAGTTTCTGCAGGTAACTCAGCGAGGAGTAGCCGGTGCCGAAGTCGTCGATCGCGATATGCACGCCGGCGTCGCTCAGCTGATGCAGCTTTTCGATCACGTCCTGGCGGTCGTTCAGCAGCAGATTTTCCGTGATCTCGATTTCCAGGAGCCGCGGCGGGAAGTCTTCCTGCCGCAGCGTCTCGAGCACGCTCTCGACAAAGTCCTCTCGGGAGACCATCACCGGGGAGACGTTGACCGATAGCCGGAGCTCGTTGCCGAAGCGCCGACGGTGCTGGGTGAGTTCCCGGGCCGCCCGCTGCAGCGTGTTGCGGTCGAGTTCGACGATCAGGCGGCTCTCCTCGGCGATGGAGATGAACTCCGCCGGCTCCAGACAGCCGAGCTTCGGGTGTCTCCAGCGCACCAGCGCCTCGACCCCCAGCAGCTCACCGCGTTCGGCGTGGACCTGTGCCTGGTACACGACGAAGAACTCGTCGCGGGCCAGACCGCGGTGCATCTCCTGCTCCAGTTGCAGGCGCTGGGTGGCGCCCGCCATGTCCGGGGTGTAGAGCTGAAATCCGTCCCGGCCGGTGTTCTTCACGCGGTACATGGCGATATCGGCGTTCTTGATGAGTGCGTCCATGCTGGTGCCGGCCGAGGGAAACATCGCGATGCCGATGCTGGATCCGACAAAGATCTCGTGGCCATCCAGCTTGAACGGTGCGCGGATGCTGGCCAGGATCTTGTCCGCCACCTGGGCCGCGGATTCCCAGTCGCGAACCTCTGGAAGGAGCAGCGTGAACTCGTCGCCGCCGAAGCGGGAGAGCGTGTCGCCCTTGCGCACGCAGTTCTGCAGGCGCTCGCTGACGGCCTGCAGCAGACGGTCTCCGACGGTGTGCCCGAGGGAGTCGTTGATCACCTTGAACCGGTCGAGGTCGATGAACATCACCGCGAGCTGGTGGCCCTCCCGTGCTGCCTGGGTCAGCGCGATACTCAGGCGGTCCTTGAACAGCGCGCGGTTGGGGAGGCGGGTCAGCAGGTCGTGATAGGCCTGAAAGCTGATGAACTCCTCGGCCTCCATGCGCTCGGTGATGTCGCGCGCGGTCCCGTAGGTGTGGTAGCGGCCACCGTCGTGGGAGGGGTTCTCGTCGTCCAGCATTGGCCAGATCACCAGCTCGAAGTGCCTGCGCGAGCGTCCCGGGAACTTCGGCCGCAGGGCCACTTCGAGAGAGCGCACCTCGTCGTAGGGATGCCTGGCCTGCTCCAGAAAGTAACGCCCCTTTTCCTGCTCATCCTCCTCCATCACATCGAGCAGGGAGACACCGAGCAGTTCGTCCGGGGTGTAGCCGAGGAGCTTGCCCACCGTCGCGTTCAGGAAACTGAAACGCCCGTGGTCATCGAGGATGTACACGATGTCCGGCGAGTGGTTCACGATCAGGCGATGCAGGCGCTCCGAGCGGTTCAGGCGGACCTGGATCACCTTGTGGCTCTCCTCCAGCCGCTTCTTGCGCACGGCGTTGTTCACCGTCGCCAGCAGTTCCTCCGGGACATAGGGCTTCTTCAGATAGTCGTAGGCGCCCGCCCGCAGCGCGGTGGCGATACCATCGAGCGATGCGTTGCCACTGACCACGATGGTCAGGACCGGCATCTTGCGCTCGTTCATCACGCGCATGACCTCGTGGCCGTCTACATCCGGCATCGCGAGATCGAGGAGCAGCACGTCGTAGTGCTCCCGTTTGAGCTTTTCCAGTGCCTGCCGGCCACCCGCCGCGGTGTCCACCTGGTATTTGTGCATGCTCAACAGGCCGCGCAGGCTCTCCAGCATGCGTGGATCATCGTCCGACAGCAGAATGCGGACCTCAGCGCGCGGTTCGCCTTCGTCGTCGAAACCGATCATGCGCTCCCCCACCGCTTCTCCAGCGCATCTTCGGGCGGTCTCCCGGGGAAAAGGAATTGAAACCGGGTGCCCGCTCGGTCACTGGTACAGATCATGGTAACCCCCATCGCATCCGACAGCTCTCTGACCCGAGCCAGCGCCTCCTCCGCCTGCGCGGCCTCCCGACCCCCGGACCCCGACCCGGACAGCCAGGCGCTGGTTGCGTCGGGCAGCCCCGGCCCGTCGTCCCGCACCTCCAACTGTACATGCTCCTGTCCGTTCACGCTCACCCCTCCCCGGGTTGCGACGAGGACCTCGGATCCCTGTTCCAGCGTCTCGGCGCCGTGCCGCAGCAGATGGCGCAGCAGCGCCTGGATGTCGCCGGCCGCAACCGACACGCGCGGTTCACGACGATCGAGATCGAGCGTGAGATCAATGCCGGCCGGGGCGAGCAGGCTCGCTTCAAGCGCGGACACGACCTCCTGCAACGGCTCATTGAGCGGTGTATCGGCGGGTGGGGCCGGCTTCTTGACCCCCGGGCCTGCGAGGACCTCCTGGATGCGTTCGGTCTCATACCGGATCCGCTCCAGACTGCCCCGTGCGGCGTCGTCGGTGCCGATCCGGGACCGCAGCATCTCCAGGTCATTGTGGATCACGGTCAGTGGCGTCGATATCTCGACCCGAAGACGATCCCGCTCCCCGGATCCGGCTCCACCCTCGGATCCGTCCGCCGCTGCATCCGTGGAGCGGGCCGACAACGCCGCGGCCATCACGCCGGCCAGGGCCCCGGCCACTGCCTCCCGCTCGTCCCGACCGTCGGCATCATCCGGGTCCACGCCGAGGACCAGTACGCCGAACCTCACCGCATCATGCACCAGCGGAAGGCACCAGAGCCGATCCGCCCCCAGCACCCCGGCCAGTTGCCGTTCGACCACGGACGTCCCCGTCCCTTCCCGGGCAACGCCGTCGAGCAGTGCGTCCGCAATCAGGCTGCGACCCGGCGCGACGCTCAGCACGAAGGTCGGCGCATCGTCGTCGTCGAGCCAGGCGCTCAGATGGGTGCCGTCACTGTCTGCGGTAAAGAGCAGGCTTCCCTCGATCCCGAGCAGGTTCCTGACCCCGGCGCGAACCGCGGCCCGGATCGCCGCCGCCCCCCTGGCCTCGAGCAGTTCCGAGCGGCACTGTGCCAACCGCCCGGCAAGGTCCAGACGCTGACCCAGCGCGCGATAGGCATCGGACACGGCCACCGCGGGATCGGCATCCGGGACTGCGATCCCGAGTGTACCGAGCAGCCGATCGACATCGGCGGCCACCCGCTGGCGCAGCGTACGCGTCAGTTCCTGCTCGAGTCCGAGGAGCGTTTCGGCGGCGTGAATGCCACTGTCACTGGTCTCGCCGTCCGCCGCGAGTCGGCTGGCGAGATTCACGATCTTCACCAGGTGATGGGCATCCCCAACCTCTTCCACCGGCGCGAACTGATACCGGAGCGCGTCGACTGCGAAGCCGCCCGGACACCAGGCCTGCGCGGCCCGGACCCCGAGCGCGACCCGATCCGTCCCGAAGTGGTTGCGCTCGGCCTCCAGCAGCCCGGGTGGGTCCGGCTGCGAGTCCAGCACCGCCAGGTACCCGGGCTGGTGGTGCGCGGCCAGAGCCATGGGCCCGACACCAAGCAGCAGCCCGCAGATCCGAGCCTGTTCCGGATCGCGGTAGCGTGTGAGGGTTGCGAGCACCTGGGCGAGATCGGCGGCGAGCATCGCGTACCGCCACGCCCGCTGCAGTGCCCCGAACACCGCCGCCGGGGGCTGTTGGAAGAACTGCCGCGACGCGGAGGAGAGAACCAGCGCGCGGGCCGCGTCCGATCCCAGCACTGCAATGGCGTCTTCGAGGGTATGGCAGGCGCCGGGAGCCACGTCCGGTTCGGCGCGGGCTGCGGACAGCACCTCCAGTGCGAGCCCGGGATCCCGCTGGATCCAGCCCGCAACCTCCGCCTCCGCCATCCCCGTGCGCGTTAGCCCGTCCAGGATGGCCACGAGGACCTGGGGCAGACCCGGCACCGGATTCATGCAGCTTCGTTGCGCAACCATCACGCCCCCCGATCGTGTACGGCTTGCCCGGATTTCCGCGGAATCCGGTGCAGCGTTCGCCACGAGCCGTCGACCCGCGTGCCTGTTGCGGGGAGTATATACGCAAGCGCCCGGATTGAGGCCCTGTTGCAGGATGCGCAGCTCCGGCTCCGTCCTGCCGCCGCCACCGTTCGGGTTCCAGCAGCACCCGCCCGGCCCCCTGTACTTCGGTCCATATGGAGAAACCCGGGGCGATCTGCTAGCGTTCATGGAGAGGAGATGGAACCTTCCGGATCCTTCCTCCCGCGGTGCGCGGACGATCCACATCAACAGGCCCAGGGCAACGCCATGGCCCCAGCATACGAAGAACGTCAGATCCCCCCGGGACGAGGCGCCCCGCCCGTGGTCGCTTTCGTCAGCGGCAAGGACGGAGTTGGCAAGTCGAGCGTCGTGGCAAACCTCGGCCTGGCCCTCGCCAAGACCGACCGCCGTGTCTGCATCTGGGACTTCGACTCGGGGCCCGGAAACGTGCTGTTCCTGCTCGGGCTGCAACCCAGACACAAGCTGGAAGAGGCGCTGGTCGAGCAGTATCCGCTCTCCGGGATCATGCTCGAAAGCCAGCATGGCCTCAGAATCCTGCCTGCGGCAGGAACCCTCGCACGGCACGGCCCGTTCACCCCGGCGCAGGAGCGCTATCTCAGGGACGAGATCAGCACGCTGATCGAGCAGTGCGACTGCTTCCTGCTGGACACGGCCGCACGGGGCGGGGCATCGTCCGCCTTCATCGCCTCCGCGGACCTGGTCGTGCTCGTCCTCACACCCGATGCCGCCTGTCTCGCCGACACCAGCGAACTGGTGCAGCAACTCGAGAGTGAGCGCAAGGGAAGCTACCAGGTGCTCGTGAACCGCGTCGCCAACCAGAACGAGGCCTGGGAGGTCTTCAACCGCTTCAGCAGCCTCGCGGGGGCACAGAGCGGCGCCAGCCTGCGGCTGCTCGGCTTTGTCCCGCGCGACGAGAGCCTCAGCGCCGCGGCGACACTGCAGCGCCCTGTCGCGCTGTTCCCCGACAGCGATCCTTCGGCACGCACCTTTCTCCGGCTTTCCGACGCCCTCGACCGGGCGTTTGCCCGGCTCCCCGCCCGTTCCCGTTCGAACGAGGCCTGGATGCGGCGCCTGCGCTCGCTCCTGGCACGCCCCCGACCCGGCCGCGCCGCGTCGAAGGCCGCACTCCCGGCAGAGACCAGCACCGTAGAGGAAATCGACCTTGCCACGCTCCTCGAGCGGTTGCGCGGGCGCATCGCCGCGGTACTCCACAGCGACGCCGAGGCGGACAGGATCGCGACCTGGATCGATGCCGTCGCCGAGACCTACTGGAACCAGCGTGGCGAGCCGGCGATCGATCTGGCGCGGTCACTGGAGCGGCTGGCGAGCGAGCCGGGGCACGAGGTCATGCTGTCGCGCCTGCGCGAGCTGATCGCCACGTCGGGGGTGACTCCGGCCGAGCCCTCTGCCCCACCCCTCCAGCCGAACGAGCAGTCGCCGCCTTCCAGTAGCGCGCCCGCCGAGACGGCTCCTTCAAGCGAGCCCGCCGGCGCCACCGATAAGGCGTCACCTGCCCGCGAGGTTCTGACCACCGAGGAGATGGCGGAAATCCAGCGGGTCTGGGCCATGGATGCCCATGAGCTGGACCGAAAGTGGGAAAGCCCGCTGCCGCTCTCGACGCCGCCGCGAAAGGGCTCCGGCCGCGCAAGCCGGGCGCATTCCATCGACGTAACACGCTTCGGTCCGCAGGACCAGATCATCGACATGCTGCGCCACCGCGCACCCACTGACGAACCGCTGGCGGACTGGCTCCGCCGTGTCGGCGCGGGCACCGGCCATTAACGGGCCGCGCAGCCCGGCATCTGCCCGCGAAGCATCGATGCCGGCCTGCCCCTGCCGCGACACGCTGCCCCCCGCGCGCTCCCCGTGCGGCCGACCTGCTGATTTTTTGCTTGCCAGTCAGGCGTTTTTGCCCTAGATTGTCGGCCGGAACGGCGCTTTACCCGATACGGCCTTCCCTCGTACACCCGCCGGTATGGCCCGACAGGCCGGCCGGCCCTCGCTGCAAGCGATCGTGATACCTATTCTCATAAACCAGTCCTGTCTTCCCCCGGAGCGCGCCTGCACGCAGCTACTGGCGCTATTCCTGGTGCCAGCCTGGCTGCTGGGCGGGCTGTTGCCATCTGTTGGCATGCCCCGTCCCCCGCTGGCGCCCACATCCGCATCCCAGAGCGCCCCGCGTGCGCGCTCGCTCGCGGAAGGCAGCGACGCCCAGACGAGTTCAATTCATGAAACGGATTCTCATCAATGCCACGCAGCCGGAAGAGTTGCGTGTGGCGATGGTCGATGGCCAGCGCCTCTACGATCTTGACATCGAACTTCCCTCTCGGGAACGCAAGAAAGCCAACATCTACAAGGCCCGGATCACCCGGGTGGAACCGAGCCTAGAGGCTGCCTTCGTCAACTTCGGCGCCGACCGGCACGGCTTCCTGCCGTTCAAGGAGATCGCACGGTCCGCCATCGGCGCCCCGGAGGACAGCGACAAGCCGATCCGTGACTTCCTGAAGGATGGCCAGCAACTGCTGGTGCAGGTGGAAAAGGAAGAGCGCGGCAACAAGGGCGCGGCACTGACGACCTACATCAGCCTTGCCGGGCGCTACCTGGTGCTGATGCCGAACAATCCCCGTGCCGGTGGCGTATCGCGGCGCATCGAGGGAGAAGACCGCGCCGAACTTCGCGAGGCGCTGTCGGACCTGAAGATCCCCGAGGGCATGGGGGTCATCGCCCGCACCGCGGGCGTCGGGCGCACGACCGAGGAACTGCAGTGGGACCTCGACTACATGACGTCCCTCTGGGCCGCCATCCTCGAGGCCTCTTCCGAGGCGCAGGCCCCCGCGCTGATCCACCAGGAAAGCAACGTCATCATCCGGGCGCTGCGGGATCACATGCGCAACGACGTCGGCGAGGTGGTGATTGACGACGACACCGTCTACCGCCAGGCACAGGAATTCGTCGAGCGGGTGATGCCGAACAGCCTGCGCAAGCTCCGCCACTACACCGACCCGGTGCCACTGTTCAACCGCTTCCAGATCGAGGGCCAGATCGAGAGTGCCTTCGACCGCAACGTGGCACTCGCCGCCGGCGGCGCGCTGGTCATCGACCACACCGAGGCGTTGATCTCGATCGATGTGAACTCCGCGCGTTCGACCAAGGGCGGCGACATCGAGGAGACGGCCTTCCACACCAACCTCGAGGCGGCTGATGAGGTCGCCCGCCAGTTGCGCATCCGCGATCTCGGCGGCCTGATCGTGATCGACTTCATCGACATGAGTTCGAACCGGCACCAGCGCGAGGTGGAAACACGCCTGCGCAAGGCGCTGGAGATGGACCGCGCCCGGGTCCAGGTGGGCCGGATCAGCCGCTTCGGCCTGCTGGAGATGTCCCGGCAGCGCCTGCGCTCCTCGCTGGGCGAATCGAGCCAGATCACCTGCCCCCGCTGTCAGGGCCACGGCCAGATCCGCAGCGTGGAATCGCTCGCACTGTCCATCCTGCGCCTCGTGGAAGAGGAGGCGATGAAGGAGCGGACCAGCGTGGTGCTGGCCCAGGTCCCGGTCGACGTCGGCACCTTCCTGCTGAACGAGAAGCGGGACTCGCTGGCCGACATCGAGGACCGCCACGATGTGGACATCAGCATCCTGCCGAGCACGCAGCTCCTGACACCGCACTACACGGTACGCCGGATCCGCGATGACGGACGCGAGGACGAATTGGCTGGCAAGAGTTCCTACCAGTTCGTCGAGGAGGCCGACACAGCGGAGGAACTCGCGGAACTGGAGCGCCGCGGCCGTCCCGATCGTCCGCTGGTGCAGAACATCCCGGTGTCCGCGCCACCCCCGAGCCCGCCCCCGGCAGCCGCGCGGGCCACGGCACCGATACCGCAATCCGTAGCGCAGCCTGGGTTCTTCGCACGGATCTGGGCGGCGCTCTTCCCGGCCAACGCCGCGCCAACGGAGGGGCCGGCGACTCCCGAACCCGAAGACGATGCCCCAAAGGCCCCCGCCGAGCGGAGCGCGCGCAGTGGACGCGGGCGCACCGAAGAGGAACCGGCCAACGGCGATCGCCGCCGTGGGGGCCGTCGCGGAGGACGTGCGCGCAAGGACTCGGCGGAGGCCAAGCCGTCCGGCGACACGAAGGCCCGCAAGACCGCGGGCTCCGGCGACACCGGCAAGACCCGGGACGAGCGCCCGGGCACCGAAAAGCCCGACGCCGGCAGGCCTTCCGGAACAGACAAGGCGCCCGCTGCGACAGCCCGACCCGACGCCGACGAGGAGGCACAGGACGAGGGCGCTCGCACCCGGAGCCGACGTTCCCGCCGTGGCGGTCGTCGGCGCAACCGCAACCGCGCCGCAGGAACGGAGTCCGACCGCAGTACCGAAGAACAGGGTGCGGGGGCGCAACAGGAACCGCCAGCGGCATCGAAGCCCGCGGCGGAAGAATCGGCATCGGAACCGACCCGCGCACCCGCCGTCGCGCGCAGTGAGGATAGCGGAACACCCCCGGTCGAAAAGAAGGCGCACCAGCCCGTGCGCAAGGACGCCGAATCCGGTCCCTTGACCGAGGCACCGGAGCGCAAGCCCGCGCCGGCGACGCAGGACGCGGGGGGCGAAAGTGGCACTGGTGGCACTGGTGGCACTGGTGACGCTGGGGCAGAAGATGCCGCCGAAAGGCGTCAGCGGGAGGCCCGTGCGGCCCTCGCCCGCATGGCTGCCTCGGCCGCGGAAACCGGCAATGAAGGGACCGGTTCAGTTCCAGCGCCGGCATCCAGCACGCCCGGCCCCGCGACCTCAAAGGCCGAACCCGAACCGGCGCCGGAGGATCCACAGGAGAAGGAGCCCAGCGCCGCGGAGCCGCCCACTGCCGACCGCGACGCCCGCGAGACCGTGTCCGGCACCGACGCGGAGCGCATGACCTCCGGTGCGCCTGGCGATACCGCCGAACCCGCTCCGCATCCGGCCAGCTCCCGGAAGGCGCCGGCTCCAACGGAACCGGCACCCGCGGAAAAGGGCGAGACCGCTGAACCGGCGCAGCAACCGGCTCCGGCCACGGACGAGCAGACCCCGAAGGCCGGGGAAGCCGAAAAGCCCGCGACCGAAGCCGCGGCCGACGAAGAAGACGCGCCCCCGGCAAAGCCCAAGCGGCCGCGGCGGGCGCGCAAGCCCCGCTCGGCAGCGAAGAAGGCCCCCGCGACTGACGACGCGGGTGGCGACGCGGGTGGCGAACCGGCTCCCGGTGAAGACGCCGGCAACGCAGCAACCGCCGACGCGGGCGCGGAGGCCACCGAGGCGGACAAGCCGAAGCGCAAGCGGCCTGCGCGCCGAAGCCGCAGCGCGAAACCGGAGAAGGGCCCCGACGACGCCGCGCAGGACCCGGTCGCGGTCACCGAGACCAACGAGGAGAAGTAGATCCAACAGGGAAGCGCCGAGAAGGCCATACCGGCCTTCTCGGCGTACACTGCGCTGCAAATGCGATTCGCAGCCTGCCTCGATCCGGCCGGGGCGCTCCCCGGCCGGACCCGGTTGACTCAGAAGCGGTGCCGCTCCCGCAGATGCGACAGGAAACCGTCCGCCGCATCCTCGATCAGGTCCAGCACCTTCTCAAAGCCCTGCGCACCCCCGTAGTAGGGATCAGGCACCTCGCGCTCGCGCCGGGCCCCGGCGAACTCGAGGAACCGGTGCACGCGCGCCCTTCCGTCTTCCGGCTCCAGCGCCCGGGCGTGGCTGAGGTTGTCCTCGTCCATCACCAGGATGTAGTCGAACTCGCGGAAGTCCTGTTCCTCCAGGCGCCGTGCCCGAAGATCCCCCAGCTCGTAGCCGCGGGATCGGGACGTGAGCTGGGCCCTGCGGTCGGGCGGCTCGCCCACGTGATAGCTGTGGGTGCCCGCGGAATCCACCTGGATCACGTGTTCGAGACCCGCATCGCGCAGGCGACTGGCGAAGACCCCGTGGGCCATCGGAGACCGGCAGATATTGCCCATGCAGACCATCAAGACGTGCATTTTTTGCATGAAGAGTGACCGTTTTTCCTTCCGTTCAGAAGAGGTTTTCAGGCTCGGCAGTATGCCAGCCGGGACGTGGCCGCTGGAGTCACCCCACCCAGGCCCGGGCGTTGCGGAACAGTCGCAGCCAGGGACCGTCCTCGCCCCACTCGGCCGGGTGCCAGGAATTCTGCACGGTACGGAATACGCGCTCCGGGTGAGGCATCATCACCGTCACCCGCCCGTCGGCACTGGCAAAACCGGTGACACCCGCCGGTGAGCCGTTCGGATTCGCCGGATAGCCTTGTGCCGTTGCGCCGTCCGCCTCCACGTAGCGAAGGGCGACCTGCCCCGCCCCTTGCACCGCCTCCAGGCCCCCAAGGTCCGCGAAGCGTGCCCGGCCCTCCCCGTGCGACACGGCCACCGGCAGTACCGAACCCGCCATGCCGCTGAGCAGCACCGACGGGCTGTCCTCGATACGCACGAGCGAGAAACGCGCCTCGAACTGCTCGGAACGATTGCGCACGAAGCGCGGCCAGTGTTCCGTGCCGGGAATCAGGGGCGCGAGATGCGAGAGCATCTGACAGCCATTGCAGACGCCGAGTGCGAAGCTGTCCGAACGCTCGAAGAAGGCCTGGAACGGGTCGCGCAGCACGCTGTTGAACAGGATGGTCTTCGCCCAGCCCCCGCCGGCCCCGAGCACGTCGCCGTAGGAAAAGCCCCCGCAGGCGGCCAGCCCCTGGAACCGGGACAGGTCATGACGGCCGGCAAGCAGATCGGTCATGTGCACGTCCACCGGCTCGAAGCCGGCGTGTTCGAAGGCCGCCGCCATCTCGACCTGGCCGTTCACCCCCTGCTCGCGCAGGATCGCCACGCGCGGCCGGATTCCGCCGGCGACGTACGGCGCGGCGACGTCATCGTCGGGATCGAAACCCAGATCGGCCACCAGTCCACCGTCCGCCTCCACCCGCTCCAGTTCCTCGCGAGCGCACTCCGGCTCGTCGCGCAGCCGTTGCATGTGAAAGCTCGTCTCCTGCCATTGCCGTTGCAGGGCGGCTCGGTCCGACGCAAGAAGGACCCGGCCGGTCTGCTCGATCCGGACTCCGCCGGAGGGATCCAGCGCGCCGACCACGTGCAGGTGTTCGGCAAGGCCGAGTGCCGCGAAGGCCTCGCGCACCGCGGATTCCGACCCCGGCAGCACCTGCACCACCGCGCCGAGTTCCTCGTTGAAGAGCCACGCAACCGGATCAACTGCTTCAGGCACGGTGATCTTTAGGCCGCATCGGCCCGCAAAGGCCATCTCCAGCAGGGTCACGATCAGGCCGCCGTCGGAGCGGTCGTGGTAGGCGGTGATCAGGCCGCGGGCCTTCAGGTGCTGCATCACCCCGAAAAAGCCCCGCAGCCGCTCGGGGCTGACCACATCCGGCGGATTGTCGCCCACCTCCCCGAAGACCTGGGCCAGCGCCGAACCGCCCAGCCGGCACAGGCCCTCGCCAAGGTCCACCAGCCAAAGCGGGCCGGGCCTGCGGGTGTCCGGCAACGGTGTCAGCGTTGCGCGGGCATCGCCCACCGCCGCAAAGCCGGACACGATCAGCGACACCGGGGCGATCATTTCGCGGGGCCCGTCCGGTCCTTTCCAGACCGTCCGCATCGAGAGGGAGTCCTTGCCCACGGGGATGCTGATTCCCAGGCGCGGGCAGAGCTCCTCTCCGACCGCGCGCACCGTGTCGAACAGCGCCGCGTCCTGGCCCGGCACGCCCGCCGCGGCCATCCAGTTCGCCGAGAGCCGGATCTGTGCGGTATCCGCGATGTCGGCCCCGGCCAGGTTGGTCAGGACCTCGCCTACCGCCATGCGCCCCGAGGCCGGGGCGGACAGCATCGCCAGCGGGGTGCGCTCACCCATCGCCATGGCCTCGCCCGACCAGGCTTCGAAGTCCGTGAGCGTGACCGCGCAGTCGGCAACCGGCACCTGCCACGGGCCGACCATCTGATCCCGCGCGGTCAGGCCACCCACTGTCCGGTCGCCGATGGTGATCAGGAAGTGCTTGGCCGCGACGGCGGGCAAACGCAGCACGCGTGCGAGCGCGTCTTCGAGATCCGACAGCGGCGCGAGTGCCCGGGTCTGCGCCGCTTGCCGCTCGTCCGACCGGGTCATGCGCGGTGTCTTCCCGAGCAGGACCGACATCGGCAGATCCACCGCGGGTGTACCCAGCAGCGCGTCATCGACCCGCAGGTGGGCCGCCTCGGTCGCCTCTCCGACCACCGCGTACGGCGCGCGCTCCCGCCCGGCGATCGCGGCAAAGGTCTCGAGACGGTCTGCGGAGATCGCCAGCACGTAACGTTCCTGCGCCTCGTTGCACCACAGCTCCAGCGGGGAGAGACCGGGCTCGGCAGACGGCAGCTCGCGCAGTTCGATGTGCCCGCCCCGCCCGGCGTCGTTCAGGATCTCCGGGATCGCGTTGGACAGCCCGCCCGCGCCCACGTCGTGGATCGACAGGATGGGATTGTGCTCACCCAGTGCGGTACAGCGGTCGATCACCTCCTGGCAGCGCCGCTGCATCTCGGGATTGCCCCGCTGCACCGACGCGAAATCGAGTTGCTCGGCACTGGCGCCGCTCGCCATCGAGGAGGCCGCGCCGCCCCCAAGGCCAATCAGCATCGCGGGGCCGCCGAGCACGATGATCGGCGTTCCCGACGGCAACGGCTCCTTGTGCACATGTTCGCGCCGGATCGAACCCATGCCGCCCGCGATCATGATCGGCTTGTGGTAGCCGAAGAGCGTCCGGCCTTCCGTCGGGCCGGTCTGCAGTTCCAGGGTACGAAAATAGCCACACAATGCCGGCCGTCCGAACTCGTTGTTGAAGGCGGCAGCACCGATGGGACCCTCGATCATGATGCCGAGCGCACTCTCGATCCGGCCCGGCCGCCCGAAGTCCGTCTCCCAGGGCTGCGGAAAGCCGGGAATCCGCAGGTTCGAGACACTGAACCCGGTCAGCCCGGCCTTGGGTTTCGAGCCGCGACCCGTCGCGCCCTCGTCGCGGATCTCGCCACCGGAACCGGTCGCGGCGCCGGGAAAGGGCGAGATGGCCGTGGGATGGTTGTGCGTCTCCACCTTCATCAGGATGGGCAGATCCAGTTCCAGCCGTCGATACGCGCCCGACGCGCCGTCGGGCACCAGACGAATGCCGCGATGCCCCTCGATCACCGACGCATTGTCGCAGTAGGCGGATAACACGCCCTCCGGATGCTGGTTGAAGGTGTGGCGGATCATGCCAAACAGCGTCTGCTGCTGGGCCGCCCCATCGAGCACCCAGCTGGCGTTGAATATCTTGTGCCGGCAATGCTCGGAGTTGGCCTGCGCGAACATCATCAACTCGGCATCGGACGGCGCCCGGCCGATGGCGGCAAAGGCGTCGGCGAGATACTCGATCTCGTCGGGCGACAGCGCCAGGCCCAGCTCAAGGTTGGCGGCCTGCAGCGCCGCGACCGGATCAGGCTCGAGCGCGACCCGTTCGAGGGGCCGCGGACTCTCCTCCCGAAACAGCGCAGCCGCATCGGCCGTATCGGCCACCACCGTCTCGGTCATCCGGTCGTGGAGCGGCGCGGAGAACACATTCAACGGGACCTGACGTTCCGGGAACCCCTCCACGAACCACTGGATGCCCCGTTCCACGCGCCGAACCGCTGACTCCAGGCCAGCGTGCCAGGCGATCTCCGTCGCCTTTGACGACCACGGACTGATGGTGCCAATGCGGGGAATCACGAACAGTGTGCCCGGCTGTTCGAACCCGGTTCCGGTCCAGGGCTCCCCCTCGCCGAGCAGGAGGCTCTCCAGCTGCTCCTCCTCGTCGCCCAGGAGCTTCCGGCGCGTATCCACGAAATACACGAACCGGGCCGCCAGCCGGACGGTCCCGGGAACATGCTCCTGCAGCTGCGCCTCGTGCCGCCGGATCCGGAACGGCGACACGGCCCGGCCCCCCTCGAAAACTCGCATCGCTGATCCCCGCGGTCCTGAAACAGGCGCCATTGTACCGAAGCCGGGCCCGTTTCCGGGCCCATTGCCGCGCGCATCGCCGATGGCACGGAACCCGAATTCGGTTACACTGTCATACGAAGTACTTAGGGGACGACATGGCTTCGACGCGGGTCACAAAACCTTAGGTGCATGCCGAGGCTGTAGATGACCTCGTTAAAACATCTGCAAACCAATAGTTGCCAACGACGACAACTACGCACTCGCTGCTTAAAAACCAGTAGAGTGCCGTCCGACTGGAGCCGTGCCTGCGCGTCCAGCACCGGGCGTCGATCTCGCAGGATCGTGGAGAAGCTTCCCGGGGCCAATCCACTAAAACTCAACCGGGATCGCTTGTGGTTTTCCCTGCCCGTCGGGTAGCCACCGGTTAAAACAAAGACGCGGATAAGCATGTAGAGCCGAAGGCGGAGGTCTCGCGGACGCGGGTTCGATTCCCGCCGTCTCCACCAGTTTTACGTTATAAATCAAATATTTGCGAACATTATGGCCGCCCGAGAGGCGGCCTTTTTATTGGCCCCCGGCCCCCGGTGTGACTTCCTTGTCCGCGATCGCACCGCTGCGAACCGGCCCCTTTTTGACGGACCGCATTTCGCGGCATCACTTCGCTTCACCGCATGATTCAAGTACGTGGTGGGCCTGACGGCAATGTCGAAAAAGCAGCGGGGTGCCCTCATTGCCCAACTCGACGGCTTGCCGCCCGAAGCTCCGCGCATCCTGCTGGCGACTGGCAAGCTCGTCGGCGAGGGTTTCGACCACCCTCCTCTCGACACCCTGGTTCTGGCGATGCCGGTTTCCTGGAAGGGAACACTGCAGCAATACGCCGGCCGCCTGCATCGGGAGCACGCTACCAAGACCGGCGTTCGGATCATCGATTTCCTAGACAACGGCTACCCGGCATTGCTGAACGGTTTGGGATATGCGTAAGCAGCGCATGCTGCCATGCCGACCAGCGTCGCTCCAGGCCAACCCTTCGAGACCTTCATACGCGAGCAGCCGGTACTCCCGGGGGATCGACGGGGAGGAGCGATTCAAGGTGGTCGGTCTGGTGGGGGACAGGCTGTTTACCGGCCACCCCTGGTCCATGGGGTGGGAGCGGGGGCCTGACAGGGGCGGCGATGGTGCCCTGACGGTTCTATTGGGCAGAGGGATATTGCGGTAGAAACGGTTGGATTTCCTATCCTTTAGCTGACAATCCGGTAACAGGGCTCGTAGGCCGCGCCGCCAGGAAGTTTCATGCGGTTCTGGGCGACGAATCGACGCAGGAGCTGGTCGAGGGCTTCCA
>RECA01000086.1 GCA_007692435.1 Thioalkalivibrio sp. | reverse complement strand
CTGCCCCCGGATCCGAGCCAGGGCAACCTGCTGGCCGACCTGGCCCCCGCGCCCGCGGACGACGCGGCGCCGATCGAAACCGTCACCTACACCCGGCGCACCGCCAAGAACCGCGGCAATGCAGTGCACGACAGCGGCCTGCGCTTCGATGCCACCGTCCCGGTGCAGGTGGTCGAGCAGCCCGCCCCGGAACTGCAGGGCTCCGAGGCCGACGCCTTCGAGGTCATCGGCGAGAAGGTCACCCACCGCCTGGCGCAGCGCCCCGGCAGTTACGTGATCCTGGAGTACCGCCGCCCGGTGCTCAAGCGCTGCGATACCGAACAGGTGATCACCACCCCGGCACCGCCGAACGTGCTCGAGCGCAGTGTCGCCGATGTCAGCTTCCTGGTCGGGATGCTGGTCGACAAGTTTTTGTATCACTTGCCGCTGTACCGGCAGCACCAGCGTTTGCTGCAGAGCGGCATCCAGTTGAGCCGAGTGACCCTGGGCACGCTCACGGCCCGGGCCATCGATCTGCTCGAGCCGATCTACAAGGCGCAGCTCGAACACATCCGCCAGGGTCGGGTGGTGACGGTGGACGAGACGCCGATCAAGGCCGGGCGCAGTGCGCCGGGCAAGATGCGCAGCGCCTACTTCTGGCCGGTCTACGGCGAGGATGACGAGATCTGCTTCCCGTATGCCAGCAACCGCCACTTCGACAACGTGAAGGCGGTTCTCGGTGCGAACTTCACCGGAGTACTGCAAAGCGATGGCTACGGGGCCTATGGACGCTTCGAGAAACAATCGGAAGGGGTTGTCCACGCCGAGTGCTGGTCACACACACGCCGGCACTTCGAGCGCGCCCTGGACGCCGAGCCGCAGGCGGCGGGCGCGGCCCTGCGGCAGATCCGGGCGTTCTACGCCGTGGAAGAAGAGATCCGCGTCCGCGCCCTGGAAGGCACCGACAAACTCGCCCTGCGCACCGAGAAGACGCTGCCGAAGGTGCAGGACTTCTGGCGCTGGTGCGACGAACAGTGTCACCGCCCGGACCTGACCCCGACCAACCCCTTGAGCAAGGCGCTGGCCTATGCCCGTGCGCGCATCGAAGCACTGCAGGTCTTCCTCAGTGATCCCGATGTGGCCATCGATACGAACCACATCGAACGGGCCCTGCGTCCGATCCCCATGGGCAAGAAGAACTTCCTGTTCGCCTGGACTGAACTGGGCGCCAAACACATCGGGATCATCCAGAGCCTGATCGTGACCTGCCGATTACAAGGCATCTCACCGTCGGTCTACCTGACCGATGTGCTGCAGCGGGTGGGTCAGCATCCGGCCCGCGACGTGATCGACCTCACGCCGCGACGATGGAAGGTGCTGTTCGCGGAGAACCCGCTGCGCTCGGACCTCGACCGGCCGCCGCCGGCGTAAACCCCCGATCCAAGACCAAAGCGAATGCGTCTCGTCTCGGACGCCGGGCACCGAGGCAGGCACTCCGGCCCTTTACCGTAACAGTTCGGCGACACCCGTAGAACCGTGGGGTCACCTCCATATTGGCCCTTTTCAGCCCGTTATATCAGAAACTTAACAAAGGCCAAAATGGCGATACCCCACCACATACCCCACCCCATTTGTTGCTCGGTTTGGTAACCGAACCGGTGTGCCACAACCCTTGGGACGAAGAGTTCTGGTACCGGGCACGCGCAGTGCGTGGTGACCACGGAGGAAGGCTCACGACGATACTAGCGGGTGCTCCTGAGGGGCAGCAGCCGCAGGCGGGCGCGGCCAGGATCGATTGTCAGAAGGGCACCCTCGTCTAGCTCACTGGCCGCCTGCTGCAGGGCGGCGATCACTGCCCTGCCGATCGCGTCGGGACTCGCATCTTCGGACCGGATCTGCACGGCGCTGGGCTTGCTGCCCTGGGTGGCAGCCAGGATAGCGCCGAAGTCGAGATCGTGAGTCAGCACCACGTAATCATGCTGCGCGGCATAAGCCATGATCGCGGTGTCCGGGGCATCGGCCGCACCAAGCATTGACCAGTGCGCTGCATCAAACCCATTGTCAGCCAGCAATCCCACCCAGCGCGGCGACAGATTCATATCAACCAGCACTCTCATACGTCGGCGAGCAACACCTCGCGTTCTTCGGCCCGCCACGCGGCATAACGCAACGCCTGAAGGATGTCCTCGCGCTCCAGGTATGGGTAGTCGGCCAGAAGTTCCTCAATCGGGTGCCCGGCAGAAATCTGCCCGACAATCATGCCGACCGTGACCCGCATACCGCGGATGCAAGCCTTTCCGCCCATCACGTCTGCACGCTGGGTAATTCGATCGAGCTCTCGCATCAAAGGCTCCTGCTTCATCACCGTGACCCAAGTATAGCGCCGCGGGTGCCCGCCCGTAGGTGCATCCTCATGGCCGTACCCTTGCCCTCCGGGTCCTTGATGATGAGTCCTGAGCACCAAGCGCGAAGGGCGTAGTGCCGAGCCCCGGGCGCCAAGCGCCTCGTGCCGAGCGCCTCGCGTTCAGGGCTTCGCCCTGAGCGCGTAGCGCGTAGTGGCGAGTCCCCGAGCGCCATGTGCCGCGAATCCCGCGCTCGGGGGTAAGTACTACGACCAGCGCCGACCATCAAACCGCACCCCCGTGCCCGTTGGTCACAGCCAACGGCGTCGCGTTCAGTTCCCGGCGGCGTTGGCGCCAATCAGGCAGATGCGCGTCGAGCAGCGCGACGAAACGGTCGCCATGTCCACGTTCGTGTAGATGCGCGAGTTCGTGCAACATCACGTACTCGATCGATTGCGGCGGCTTCTTAATCAAGCCTAGGTTGAACCACACACGCCCTGCGGCGCTGCAGCTCCCCCACTGGGTGCGCATCCACCGGATGCGCCACTCGGGCGTCATGAGATCAATCCGGATGGCCCAGTATTCGACCAGGGGCTTCAACTCCTGGCCGAGCTGGTCGCGATACCAGCGCTCCAATGCACGCCATCGCGCAGCAGCATCCGCGCCGGGGTGAACGTGCAGCACGATCCGCGTACCGCCCTTCAAGGAAACCGTCTGCCGCCCCCCAGGCCTCGATCACTGTCAGCCGGTAACGCCGACCCAGATAGTAGTGGCTCTTCCCGTCCACCATCTCCCGTGGAGGCTGGGGTCACCTCCACATTGACCCTTTTCGGACCATTATATCAACAACTTACCGAAGGCCAAAATGGCGATACCCCACCACATACCCCACCCCATTTGTTGCTCGGTTTGGGAACCGAACCGGTGTGCAACGCATCTCGCGGGGTGAGCAACATATCGAGCAGGAGCGACGGGTCTCGATCCGGGATCTCAGCCATAGACCGACTCCCGTTCGCGCAGAATCGATCGTCGGCGGATGTAATTGCGGCTCCTTTCCAGCGCGCTGCGCTCAATCAGGTCGACTCGCCGCTGGAGTAGTCGCTCCAGATCCTGCTCGAAACCGAAGAAGCGCTTTAGCGGCGAGAGGTCTGTCTCCGGCCCGAACTCGACCAGGAAATCCGCATCGCTGCGCTCGGGTACAAAATCCCTCCCGCGGGCAGCCGATCCGAAAACTTCCAGGCGCCGCACGCCGTAACGGCGGCACAGCTCGGCAATATCGGGTTTCTTATGGGCGATCTCCGAGTGCATCGGTCTTCAAATCCTACCCCGTAGAGTTTGCGCGGAGCATTTCGATTGCCTTCATCGTACCGCCTGACGGTCAGACATACCGGGCCTCGCGCAGGATACGCTCGCGCAGGTCCGCGTCCATTCTCGGGCGCAGCCGGACGATCTCGACCGGGCATCCCAGCCACTCCTCCAGTTCCTGGCGGAGATGAGCCGTACGGAACAGATTCGGGTCGTCGGTCTCGAACACGATGTCGACGTCGCTCTCAGCCCCTGCCTCGTCGCGCGCTACGGACCCGAACACGCCCAGCCGGCTCACCCGGTAATCCGCTCCACGCGCCTCCTTGAAACGGCGCAGTTGTTCCAGCACGGTGGCGCGCTTGGTGATTCCATCGCGCTCTCGCATCAAGGGCTCCTGCTTGATTCGTGTGACCCGATTATAGCGCCGGTGGTGCCAGCCCTTCGCCCTGAGCTCTGAGCACCTCGCGCCAAGCACCCAGCTCTTGGCTCTGAGCCCTTCGCCCCGGGCGCCAAGCACCTCGAGCCGAGGGCCTCGCTCTAAGGGCTTCGCGCTGAGCGCGTAGTGCTCGGTGCCTGGGACCTCGTGCTCAGGACTCGGCGCCTAGTGCTGCGAGCGGGGACGCTACTGATCGCCACCCCATTCGCCGGCCGTCCACGGTTCATCCACGCGAGTAGTCAGCAGCACGGTCTGATAGTTGACCTCGGCAGTGGTGACGAATAGAAGGTCTGATGGCCTATACCCCTACACCAAATGCCACCGCCCCGCCTCCTGCTGCGCCTGCCCCAGCACTTCGAGGGCGGCCAGCACCTGTTCGACCGACTTGGCGGGCTTGCGCTTGAAGTGGGCGCTGAGCGTGTCGGTGGACTGCGGGCCGATCACCAGGAGGTTGCGCACCGCGTTCACCTGGTCGGGCATGGACTTCGGCCAGTTGGGGCGCTGCGTGGTTTCAGCGACCTCCACCACGACGTCGGGATGCTCGACCAGGTCGGCCTCGGTCTGCACCGCGTCGGGCGCCTGGTACTCCGGGCGCATCCAGCGCACGTGGCCCTGGACTTCCTCGGCAACCCGCTGGGCATTGAGGGCCGCCAGCCGGGTCAGCAGTTCTTCCTCGGCCACGGCCTGCTCGGCGGTCTTGTTCGGCAGCGGGGTGGTCGCTCCGGGTCGGCCGACCAGCACATTCGCCAGATCACTCCAGCCGTAGGCCTCGAAGACCGCGCGATCGATAGCGTCATGCAGTTCCTGAAGGATCGTCACCAGTCCCTGCGCGTGGATCGTGCGCTCCTTGTCGTTCAGCGCCTCGCCCGAGCGCAGCTTCTCCAGCGCGTTGTACATGCCGGTCAGGGTCAGGTTCGGATGCTCGTCCTGCTGCCGCTTGCGGTGGGCGTCCAGGCGCTCGGCCAGGTCGCGGATGTGCTCGGCCTGGGCGGCCGTGAGGTTGGGGAAGGGGAAGGTCTCGAAGCAGCGGGTTTTGTTATAGCGGGGG
>RECA01000229.1 GCA_007692435.1 Thioalkalivibrio sp. | reverse complement strand
CGCCGATCACCGCGAACTTCCGCGAGGGCCTCAACGTCCTGCAGTACTTCATCTCCACGCACGGCGCCCGCAAGGGTCTGGCCGATACGGCGCTGAAGACCGCCAACTCGGGCTACCTCACCCGGCGGCTGGTGGACGTGTCGCAGGACGTGGTGGTCACGGAGGACGACTGCGGCACCGAGCGCGGGCTGCTGATGAAGCCGATCATCGAGGGCGGTGACGTGGTGGAGCCCCTGCGCGATCGCGTGCTGGGGCGCACCGTGGCCCGGGACGTGTTGCGTCCGGGGGGCGACGAGGTGCTCGTCGCGGCCGGGGAACTGCTGGACGAGGGCCTGGTGGACCTGCTGGACGAAAACGGCGTCGACGAGGTCTACGTGCGTTCGGCCATCACCTGCGAGACGCGCCAGGGCATCTGCGCGAAGTGCTACGGACGCGACCTTGCGCGCGGGCACCTCGTGAACATCGGCGAGGCGGTCGGCGTGATCGCGGCCCAGTCGATCGGCGAGCCCGGTACCCAGCTGACCATGCGCACCTTCCACATCGGGGGTGCGGCAAGCCGGGCGGTGACGGTCAGCGCGATCCAGGTGAAGAATGCCGGACAGATCCGTCTGCACAACATCAAGACGGTCACCAACAAGCACGGCAACCTGGTCGCGGTGTCGCGTTCCGGCGAACTGGGCGTGATCGACGAGGCCGGTCGCGAGCGCGAACGCTACAAGGTGCCCTATGGCGCGACCATCAGCGTGAACGAGGGCGATCCCGTCGCCGCCGGGCAGGAAGTCGCGCTCTGGGATCCGCACACCCACCCGATCATCACCGAGGTGGCCGGACAGGTGCAGCTGGTCGACTTCGTCGAGAACGTCACGGTGAGCAAGGAGACCGACGAGTTCACCGGCCTGTCCTCGAA
Source organism: Thioalkalivibrio sp. (assembly GCA_007692435.1). Taxonomy (GTDB): domain Bacteria; phylum Pseudomonadota; class Gammaproteobacteria; order Ectothiorhodospirales; family Ectothiorhodospiraceae; genus Thioalkalivibrio. The sequence continues at coordinate 4,267 of RECA01000229.1, read as the reverse complement.
CGTGGTGATGGACTTCAAGAGCCGCAGCACTGCCGGGCGGGATCTGCGCCCGACGGTGCGCCTGGTGGACGAGGAGGGCAACGACCTCTTCATTCCCGGCACCGACATGCCGGCCCAGTACGTGCTGCCGGCGGGTTCCATCTTCAACCTCGAGGACAACGCGCGGGCCGAGGTCGGCGACGTGATCGCGCGTCTGCCGCAGGAATCCTCCAAGACGCGTGACATCACCGGTGGTCTGCCGCGGGTGGCCGACCTGTTCGAGGCCCGCAAGCCGAAGGATGCGGCGGTGCTCGCCGAGATCTCCGGCACGGTGACCTTCGGCAAGGAGACCAAGGGCAAGCAGCGCGTGGTGATCACGCCGGACAGCGGGGATCCGCAGGAGACCCTGATTCCGAAGTACCGGACCGTGAACGTGTTCGAGGGCGAGCGCGTGGAGCGGGGCGAGGTGATCGTCGACGGCGAACCGGATCCGCACGACATCCTGCGTCTGCGCGGCGCCACGGTGCTCGCCGAGTACCACGTGCAGGAGATCCAGGACGTCTACCGGCTGCAGGGCGTGAAGATCAACGACAAGCACATCGAAGTGATCCTCCGGCAGATGATCCGCAAGGTCACGATCACCGACCCGGGCGATACCCGCCTGCTGTCCGGCGATCAGCTCGACCGTGCCCGCGTGATGGAGGAAAACGAAAAGCTGGAGGAGGATCATCGCCCGGCCACCTACCAGCGCGTGCTTCTCGGCATCACCAAGGCGTCGCTGGTCACCGAGTCCTTCATCTCCGCGGCCTCCTTCCAGGAGACCACCCGGGTGCTGACCGAGGCCTCCACACGCGGCGCCCGCGACGAGCTCCGCGGCCTGAAGGAGAACGTGATCGTCGGACGCCTGATCCCCGCGGGCAGCGGTCTCGCGTACCACAGGGAGCGCCGGCGCCAGCGCCAGCGCGAGCTGCCGACCTTCGACATGGTGCCCGGAGAGGAGGCCGAGTCCGAGAGCACGGCACTGCCGGCGAGCGACGGTCAGGCCGGGGAAGGCGCCGAATAACGGCAACTTACCTTGACAGTGACGGGGGCGGTCCTTAAAATTCCGCTCCCTCGGCAGGCCGGTCCTGGTATCGGCCTGTCGTTATTTTTCGGCTAGGAGAAAGTGTTGCATGGCCACGATTAACCAGTTGGTGCGCAAGCCGCGCAAGCGCAAGGTCGAGAAGAGTGCGGTGCCTGCACTCCAGGGTTCGCCGCAGAAGCGGGGTGTGTGCACGCGTGTCTACACCACCACGCCGAAGAAGCCGAACTCCGCCCTGCGCAAGGTCGCGCGCGTGCGCCTGACCAATGGCTACGAGGTCAGCAGCTACATCGGCGGCGAGGGTCACAACCTGCAGGAGCACTCGGTGGTCCTGATCCGGGGTGGCCGCGTGAAGGACCTGCCGGGCGTGCGCTATCACACGGTGCGCGGCAGTCTCGATACCCAGGGCGTGCAGAAGCGCACGCAGGGCCGTTCGAAGTACGGCGCGAAGCGCCCGAAGAAGAGCTAATTCCGTCGGTTCAGGAAGACAACCATGTCCAGAAGATCAGAGGCCCCGAAGCGTCACATTCTCCCCGACCCGAAGTTCGGGAGCGAGCGCCTGGCCAAATTCATCAATACCGTGATGCGCGATGGCAAGAAGTCCGTTGCCGAGGGCGTCATCTACGGTGCGCTCGACCAGATCGAGACCAAGCGCGGCGACGGTATGGGCGTGCTCGACAAGGCCCTCGAAAACGTGCGCCCGCGGGTCGAGGTGAAGTCCCGGCGTGTCGGTGGCGCCACCTACCAGGTGCCGGTCGAGGTGCGGACCGTTCGCCAGGACGCGCTGGCGATGCGCTGGCTCGTGGATGCGGCGCGCAAGCGCGGGGAGCGTTCCATGTCCCTGAAGCTCGCCGGTGAACTGATGGACGCTTCCGACAGCAAGGGTTCCGCTGTCAAGAAGCGGGAAGACACGCACCGCATGGCGGAGGCGAACAAGGCCTTCGCGCACTTCCGCTGGTGAGCAACGAGAGAGGTTGACCGTGGCACGCAAGACCCCCATCAAGCGCTACCGAAACATCGGGATCAGCGCACACATCGACGCCGGCAAGACGACGACGACCGAGCGTGTCCTGTTCTATACCGGAATCTCGCACAAGATCGGCGAGGTTCACGACGGTGCGGCGGCGATGGACTGGATGGAGCAGGAGCAGGAGCGCGGCATCACCATCACCTCGGCCGCGACCACCTGCTTCTGGTCGGGCATGAGCCAGCAGTTCCCCGAGCACCGGATCAACATCATCGACACCCCCGGTCACGTGGACTTCACCATCGAGGTGGAGCGGTCGATGCGCGTGCTCGACGGGGCGTGCATGGTGTACTGCGCGGTGGGCGGCGTGCAGCCGCAGTCCGAGACCGTCTGGCGTCAGGCCACGAAGTACGCGGTCCCGCGCCTGGCCTTCGTCAACAAGATGGACCGGGCCGGCGCGAACTTCCTGCGGGTCTACGAGCAGATGCGGGAGCGCCTGAAAGCGAACCCGGTGCCGATTCAGCTTCCGATCGGGGCCGAGGAGAACTTCAAGGGCGTGATCGACCTTCTGAAGATGAAGGCCGTGTTCTGGAACGAGGAGGATCGGGGCGCGACCTTCGAATACCGCGACATCCCCGCCGAGCTCCAGGACGAGGCGGCGAAGTGGCGCGAGAACATGATCGAGGCCGCAGCCGAGGCCAACGAGGAACTGATGGAGAAGTACCTCGAGGGCGGTGAGCTCAGCGAGGAAGAGATCAAGGCCGGCCTGCGCCAGCGCACGATCGAGCTCGAGATCTTCCCGATGCTGTGCGGCAGCGCCTTCAAGAACAAGGGCGTGCAGGCCATGCTCGACGCGGTGATCGAGTACCTCCCCTCCCCGGAAGAAGTCCGGGCGATCAAGGGGGTGAAGGCGGGCACCGACGAGGAGGTCGCGCGCCATGCGGACGACCAGGAGCCGTTCGCGGCACTGGCCTTCAAGATCATGACCGACCCCTTCGTCGGCAGCCTGACCTTCGTGCGCGTGTATTCCGGCGTGCTGTCTGCAGGCGACACCGTGCTGAACACGCAGAACGGCAACCGGGAGCGCATCGGCCGGATCCTGCAGATGCACGCGAACAACCGCGAGGAGATCAAGGAACTGCGGGCGGGCGACATCGGTGCCTGCGTGGGCCTGAAGGACATCTACACCGGCACCACCCTCAGCGCGGTCAACTCGCCGGTGGAGCTCGAGCGGATGGAGTTTCCCGAGCCGGTGATCTCGATCGCCGTCGAGCCGAAGACCAAGAGCGACCAGGAGAAGATGGGCCTGGCGCTGAACAAGCTCGCGCAGGAGGACCCGTCCTTCCGCGTGCGGACCGACGAGGAGTCCGGGCAGACCATCATCTCCGGGATGGGCGAGCTCCACCTCGAGATCATCGTCGATCGCATGCGTCGCGAGTTCAAGGTGGAGGCCAACATCGGCCAGCCGCAGGTGGCCTACCGCGAGACGGTTCGCAAGACCGTGGAGCAGGAAGGCAAGTTCGTGCGCCAGTCGGGCGGCCGCGGCCAGTACGGCCACGTGTGGATCCGGATCGAGCCGCAGGAGGCGGGCGCCGGGTATCTGTTCGAGAATGCGATCGTCGGCGGTGTGGTGCCGAAGGACTACATCCCGGCCGTGAACAAGGGCATCCAGGAGCAGACCGCCAACGGCGTGCTGGCGGGGTTCCCGGTGGTGGACGTGAAGGTCACCCTGTTCGACGGCTCCTACCACGATGTGGACTCCTCGGAGATGGCCTTCAAGATCGCCGGATCGATGGCCTTCAAGGAAGGCGCGCTGAAGGCGGGGGCCGTGCTCCTGGAGCCGATGATGAAGGTCGAGGTCGAGACCCCCGAGGACTACATGGGCGACGTGATGGGCGACCTGAACCGCCGCCGCGGACTGATCCAGGGCATGGAGGACGTGGCCGGCCAGAAGCTGCTGCGTGCGGAGGTGCCGCTGTCCGAGATGTTCGGCTATTCCACGACGCTGCGCTCGATGTCCCAGGGTCGCGCGACCTACTCGATGGAATTCCAGAAATATGCAGAGGCCCCGGCGAATGTCGCCGAGGCGGTCATCAAGAAGGCTTCCTGATCGCCACCTCAGTCACCCGATAACCAGTTCAAGAGGTTCGAGTCGTGTCCAAGGAAAAGTTTGAGCGTAAGAAGACGCATGTGAATGTGGGAACGATTGGTCACGTGGACCACGGGAAGACGACGCTGAC
>RECA01000194.1 GCA_007692435.1 Thioalkalivibrio sp. | reverse complement strand
CCAGGGTAACCGCGTGCTCCAGGACATTGCGATCGCCGCATGGCGGATGACGCTACGCTCTTCCGCCCTACCGCTTCCCGAGGCGCACGCCATACTCTTTCACGCTAACAGGCGCCAATGGGATTCCCCTGCGCTGGGGCCGCGACCATGCACCCGGGCGGCCGGGCGATTACACTGGGCGGCCCCCAGTAACCCCTGCCGTCCTTATGCCCAACTCATTCAAGCAGCGCGCCCTCGAGTACCACCAGCGCGCACCTGCCGGAAAGCTCTCCATCCAGGTGACCAAGCCCACCGCCACCCAGGACGACCTGTCGCTGGCCTACTCCCCGGGTGTCGCGGCCCCGGCACGGGCCGTGCGCGACGACCCGGACGCCGCCTACCAGTACACCGCGAAGGGCAACCTGGTCGCGGTGATCACCGACGGCACCGCGGTTCTCGGTCTCGGTGACGTCGGCGCCATTGCGGCCAAGCCGGTGATGGAGGGCAAGGCCGTGCTGTTCAAGCGCTTCGCCGACATCGACGTCTTCGACATCGAGGTGGTCGCCCCGCAACCCGAGGACTTCATCAACACCGTCGCCCGCATCGCCGGTGGCTTCGGCGGGATCAACCTCGAGGACATCGCGGCCCCGCACTGCTTCGAGATCGAGAAGCGGCTGTCCGAGCGCCTGGACATCCCGGTCTTCCACGATGACCAGCACGGCACCGCGATCATCACCGCGGCCGCGCTGCTCAACGCGCTCGAGATCCAGGGCAAGAAGATGGACGAGGTGAAGATCGTCTGTGTCGGCGCCGGCGCGGCCGGCATCGCATCGATGCGCCTGCTGCTGCGCCTCGGCGTGCAGCGTTCGCGGATCTTCATGGTCGACCGCAAGGGCGTGATCAACGATCAGCGCACGGACCTGAACGAACACAAGCAATTCTTCGCCCAGGAGACCGGCGCACGCACCCTGGCAGAGGCCTGCGTCGATGCCGACGTCTTCATCGGCGTGTCCGGACCGGACCTGCTCACTCCGGAGATGCTGCGCTCGATGGCGCCGCACCCGGTGGTCTTCGCGCTGTCCAACCCGGACCCGGAGATCATGCCGGAGCTGGCCCACGAGACGCGCAGCGACCTGATCATGGCCACCGGGCGCTCGGACTACCCGAACCAGGTCAACAACGTGCTCGGCTTCCCGTTCATCTTTCGTGGCGCGCTCGACGTGCGGGCCCGGCACATCACCGACGCGATGCACGTGGCCGCGGTGCACGCACTGGCGCAGCTGGCGCGGGAACCGGTGCCGCAGAGCGTGCTGGAGGCGTATGGTGTGCAGACGATGGCCTTCGGGCCGGAGTACATATTGCCGACGCCCTTCGATCCGCGCCTGATCGAGACCGTCCCGGCCGCGGTGGCCCAGGCGGCGCGCGACAGCGGGGTGGCCCGCATCTGACCGGCGCTTTCGACCGGCGTGCCGGGCGCGGATGCGATCGGCGCGAGTCAGCCTTCACCAAAGATGCAGAGGACACTGTGATGAAGAAGATTGCGATCATTGGCGCCGGCCGTGTCGGCGAATCCACCGCCCAGTTCCTTGCCCAGTCCGACCTCGTGCGCGAGCTCGCACTGCTCGACGTGCGCGAGGGCGCGGCGGCCGGCGCGGCGCTGGACATCCAGGAGACCGCCCCGCTGTTCGGCTTCGACACCCGGCTGACCGGGAGCACCGACCCCGGCGTGATCGCGGGCGCGGAGCTGGTGGTCATCACCGCCGGGCTGCCGCGCAAGCCGGGCATGTCCCGTTCCGACGTGCTGGACAAGAACGTCGAGATCCTCGATTCCATCCTGGTCGACGTGGTGCGCGAGGCCCCGGACAGCCAGATCCTGGTGGTGTCCAACCCGGTCGACGTGCTCACCTACCGGGCCTGGCAGAAGACCGGCTGGGACCGCTCGCGGGTCTTCGGCCAGGCCGGCGTGCTGGACGCTGCGCGCATGGCCACCTTCGTGGCGCTGGAGACGGGCCTGTCGACCCGGGACATCCACACCCTGGTGCTGGGCGGCCACGGGGATGCGATGGTCCCGATGCTGCGCTTCTCCGGCATCAACGGGCTGCCGCTGCACTACTTCCTCGACCAGGCGGCGATCGACCGCATCGTCGAGCGCACGCGTCACGGCGGGGCCGAGATCCTCGGGCTGAGGCAGACCTCCAGTGCCTACGACGCACCGGCCGCCGCGGTCAAGGCGATGGTCGAGTCGATCCTGCTCGACCAGCGCCGGGTCCTGCCGACAGTGGCACTGCTGGAAGGCGAGTACGGTGCCAGCGACGCGGCGATGGGCGTGCCCTGCGTCCTCGGAACCGGCGGCATGGAGCGCATCGTCGAGCTGGACCTGAACGCCGAGGAACAGGCGAACTTCGACAGTTCGCTGGCCGGTGTCCAGGCGGACATCGCACGGCTGAAGTGACCGGCAGCGCGACCGCCGAGGCCCCCCGGCTCCCCGCGTACCCACCGGCGCCGGGCACCGCGACGCTGGTCGACAGCAGCATCTTCGTCTTCCGGGCGTGGTTCTCCCGGGGCGAGCAGCCGGACGCACGGGGCCGCCCCGGTGGCGCGGTGCACGGCTTCGTGCATTCGCTCTGCCAGTGGCTCCCGGCGGTTCCCCCGGGTCCGGTCGCCTTTGCCTTCGACACCAGCCTGCGCACCGGATTCCGCCACCGCCTCGATCCCGCCTACAAGGCCCACCGGCCGCCGGCACCCGAGGCCCTGCGCGAGCAGTTCGGGCGCATCCGCGAACTCCTCGACTGCCTGGGCCTGGCACAAATGGCCCATCCCGAATTCGAGGCCGACGACCTGATCGCAAGCCTGGCCGCGGCGGCCCGCCGGCGCGGCCTCCCGGTGCACGTGATGAGCGCCGACAAGGACCTCGCCCAGGTGATCCTCGGCGACGACGACCTCCTTCGGGACCCGGAGCGCGGCACCGCGGCCACGCGGCGCGACATCGAGCGACGGCTGCGCATCCGCCCGGAACAGGTGGCCGACATGCTCGCGCTGGCCGGCGACCGCAGCGACAATGTCCCCGGGCTCGCCGGCGTCGGTCCGGCAACGGCCGCGCGCATGCTGCGCCGCCTCGGGGACCTCGAAGCGATCCTCGCCGAGCCGCAGGCCGTCCGGCGCTGCGGAATCCGCGGTGCCGCGCGCATCGCGGAGCAGGTGGCAAGCGGGGGCGCGGCACTGCGCCTCGCCCGACAGCTGACCGGGCTGGTCACCGACGTACCCGGGCTGCCGGACCACGCCGCGCTGCTCCCGCGCGGCCCGCTCCCGGGGACGCGCGAGCGCCTCGAGGCTCTCGGCGTTGCCGCGCCCTACCGCTCCCGCCTCCTGCGAATTGCCCACGATCTGGCCCACGATCTGGCCCAGGATCTGGCCCAGGATCCAACACGGAATCCTGCCCATGAGCCTAGGGAGGATCCTGCCGAGGGGCACCGGCGGATGGCGTACCCGTGATCGGCGGGAGGGACCACCCGCACGGCCGCCGCTACGGCGGGATGGGCGTCTGCCTCGCCGCGCTGCTCGCGGGCCTGCTGTGGCTGGGCCTGCCCGGCGGGGTGCTGGCACACCCGCATGCGTGGATCGACGTCGGCATCGAGCTCGAGGCCGACGCCGACGACCGCGTGATCGCGCTGCATCAGACCTGGACCATCGACCCGACCTACAGCCGCTACCTCTACGACGACGCGATGGAGCAGTTCGAGGGCGCGACACCCGAGGAGAAGCTCGCCAACCTCGCGGCCGAGATCCTGGACAACCTTGGCGAGTACGACTGGTATACCGAGGTCCACGCCGACGACCACCGCGTGCCCGGCCAGCCGGACGGTTCCGCGACCCTGGCCATGGAGGACCGGCAGCTGCGCTTCCGCTTCCGGCTGCAGCTCGAGGAGGCGGTTGACCCGCGTGACCGCACCCTGCGCTACGCGGTCTTCGACCCGACCTATTTCATCGAGATCCTGCACGACGGCGAGTCGCCGCCGCGGCTCGAGCTGAGCACGGGGCCCTGCCGCATGGAGATCGTGAAGCCCCGGCCCGATCCCAGGATCGTCGCCCGCGCGCTGGCGCTGGACTTCAACCAGACCGGCGGGGCCGATCTCGGGCATCACTTTGCCGAGCGTGTCACCGTGCACTGCGACTGATGTGGCCCGGATCATCCTGTTCAACAAGCCCTGGGGGGTGCTGACCCAGTTCACCGACCCCGAGGGCCGGCCGACGCTCGCCGACTACATTCCGATCCCGCGCGTGCATGCAGCGGGGCGTCTCGACCGCGACAGCGAGGGCCTGGTGGTGCTGACCGACGACGGCCGCCTGCAGGCCCGGCTGAGCAACCCGCGCCACCATGCGAGCAAGACCTACTGGGTGCAGGTGGAGGGCCTCCCCGGCGCCGAGGCGCTGCAGGCCCTGCGCGCCGGAGTGGAACTGCGCGACGGTCCCACCCGGCCCGCCCGGGTCGAGCCGATGGATCCGCCGGCGATCTGGCCGCGCGACCCGCCCGTGCGCGTGCGGCGCCGGATTCCCACGCAGTGGCTCGCGATCACGCTCACCGAGGGCCGCAACCGGCAGGTCCGGCGCATGACCGCGGCCGTCGGTCACCCGGCCCTGCGCCTGGTCCGCTACCGCGTCGCCTCCTGGACCATCGACGGCATCCCGCCGGGGGAATACCTGGAAATCGGCCACCCGCATTGAACCGCGCGGCCGGAACGTTCGAAAGAAATCCTCATGTTCCCATTGCGGTAGCCGCCATTCTTAAGGAAGATGGCAAGGACTCACCTTCGCGACTTCCGATGCCGGCGGTACACGCCAACCCGCAAGACGAATATCGGGTCGGTACCGCCGTGATCGGTGACGCTCCCCATCCCTTGCCCGCGCGTTGCGCGCGATGTTCACGTTACAGGAGTCGGTGAAATGCGCCTCGGCACCATGGTCTGTACCGTCCTCTGTCTGGTGTTTGCCGGCACGGCCCAGGCCGGGACGGATGCCGCCGACAGCGGCCTCAGTCTCGAGCGCGGGCTCTTCGTGCTCGCCGAGCGCGCCCTGCGAAACAACGACGACCGCGCCTTCGAGACCACGCGGCAGGTCCTGACCGGCTACCCGCTCCTGCAGTACCTCGACTACCGTCGCCTCGCGCGCAACCTCGACGCCGCCGATCCCCGGGAGATCGCGGAGTTCATCGAGACGCACGCGGACGGCCCCCTGGCCCGCCTGCTGCGCAACAGCTATCTCAACCACCTGGCCCGCGAGCAGCGCTGGCGGGAATTCCTGCGCTTCGCCGCCTACGAGGGTCCGCTGTCCACCGAGCTGACCTGCTTCCACAAGCAGGCGCTGCTCGAGACCGGCCAGCGGCAGGAGGCCCTGAGCGGCGTGGAGTCGATCTGGCTGCACGGCCAGTCCCGCCCCAACGCCTGCGACCCGGTCTTCGACGCCTGGCGCGACGAGGACCGGCTGACCCCCGAACTGGCCTGGCAGCGCCTGGAACTGGCGATGGACGCCGGGCAGACCGGCCTGGCGCGCTATCTGCGCCGCTACCTCTCCGCGGCCGACCGTCCCTGGGCCGAGCGCTGGCTGGAGCTCGCGGACGAGCCGGCGCGGGTCTCCCGGGCCGGCTTTGGTGCGGAAGACCACCGCGCCGCAGGCCCGATCCTGGAGGACGGCTTCCTGCGCCTGATCCGGCGCAGCCCCGGGGACGCGCTGGATGCGTGGATCGCCCACGGGGATCGCCTCGGCCTGGATGCGGAGCAGCAGGCGCGGGTCCAGCACACGCTGGCGCTACGGCTCGCATTGCGCGGGCTGCCGGAGGCGCTTCCGTTCATGGCCTCCCTGCCGGATGCGGTCTTCGACGACCAGCTGCGCCAGTGGCAGCTGCGCGCCGGCCTCCGGGACCGTGACTGGGACACGGTGATCGCCGCGGTCGACGGCATGAGCCCCGAGGCCGGCTCCGGGGCCCGGTGGCAGTACTGGCGGGCGCGCGCCCTGGAACAGGCGGGCCGCGCCGAAGAGGCCGAACGCGCCTACCGCCAGGCCGCGCGCGAGCGCAACTTCCACGGCTTTCTGGCAGCCGAGCGGGTGGGCCAGCCCTACCGCATCGGCCACGAGCCGCTCGTGATCCCGGTCCTGCGCAAGGAGGCGGTCGCCGGCATCCCGGCAATCCAGCGCATGCACGAACTGGTGGCGCTGGAGCGCTTCACGGAGGCACGGCGCGAGTGGACGCACATGATCAACGACCTGTCGCCCCCCGAACAGGAGGCGGCCGCGCGCCTGTTCGCGGACTGGGGCTGGTATGACCGGGCGATCTTCACCGTCGCGCGCGCCCGCAGCTGGGGCGACATCGACCTGCGCTTTCCGCTCGCGTTCTCGGAACTGATCGCGGACGGTGCCCGCAGCCAGGAAATCGATCCGGCGTGGGCGATGGCGATCGCGCGGCAGGAGAGCGCCTTCCTGCACGACGTGCGCTCCAGCGCCGGCGCGCTGGGCATCATGCAGATCATGCCCGCGACCGGGCGTTCGGTGGCCGGCGCGGCCGGGGTCAACGTCCGCAACAACGGCGACATCCTCGACCCGGCGAACAACACCCGGATCGGGACCTACTACCTGCGCCGGAACCTGGACAACTTCGGCGGGCACAGCCTGCTGTCCACCGCGGCCTACAATGCCGGCGCCCACCGCGTCCGCAGCTGGCTGCCCAAAGAGGGGCAGCTGGATCCCGACATCTGGGCCGAGCTGATCCCCTTTCACGAGACGCGGGACTACGTGCAGCGGGTGCTGGCCTACCGCGTGATCTACGCGGTGCGGCTCGGCATCACGCCGCCGTCGCTGAACGCGCTGCTGTATCCGGTGACTCCCGAGGACCAGCTCGCGCAGGCGCGCGAATCCCACCTCGCCGGGCTCGGGCTGTACGGGCCGGTGCAGATCGCCAGCCAGGAGATCTGCGACGCCCCGGGCTACACCGTCGAGGCCTGCCTCTGAGGCACAGGCCCGGATGGCATCGCCCGACGGGCGTCGCCGGTTCAGTCCGTGACCACCTCCGCACGCAGCCGCGCCGCGATCCCGTCGGCCAGCCGCTGCCACTCGCGGGCGGCACCCGCCTCGAGCTGCTCGGCGGTGACCGCGCGGAAGTGGCCGAGCCAGACATCCACGTCGGCGTCCGACAGCCGGAGCGGGCGATGCCTTCCGACCATGTCGAACTGCGGCGGCCGTTCCAGGCGCCCACCCAGGCTCAGGAACCAGAAGTCGCAGACCCGGCGCAGATGGGCCTCGTGGTCCTCGATGCGCGCAAAGTGGTGCCCGATCGCGGGGTCGGCGGCCAGACGGTCGTAGAGGGTCCGCACCACCGCCTCGATGGCCTCGCGCCCGATGCGCTCGCTCAAGGGCACCAACCTGCGGTAGGACATGCGGCCTCCTGACGCCGTGGCGGGATCCGGGTATCCTCCGCCCGAAGTGCTGTGGACCCGGGACCGGATGCGGAGGCCCCATGGAACCGTGGATCGAAACCGTCTGCAAGTCTATCGCGAAGGCCACCGGAACGGCCTTCGAGCCCGCGGACCGTGCGGGAGTCGGCGGGGGATCGATCAGCCAGGGCTTCCGCCTGACCGGGACCGATGGCCGCCGCTTCTTCGTGAAGCGCAATCACCGGCGCCACCGGGCGATGTTCGAGGCAGAGGGCGCGGGGCTCGCCGAACTGGCGCAGTGCAGGCAGCTGAGGGTCCCGATGCCCGTGACCCTTGCCGATCACGGCGACGCCTGCTTCCTGGTCCTGGAGCACCTCGACCTGGGCGGCCGCCCGGACGGCGCGAGGCTGGGATACGCGGTCGCGGCGCTGCACGCGATCCGCGGCGGGCATTTCGGCTGGACGCAGGACAACTTCATCGGCAGCACGCCCCAGCCGAACCCGCCGGAGCCGGACTGGACCACTTTCTACCGCGAACACCGCCTCGCCTTCCAGCGGCGCCTGGCCAGGGACAACGGCGCGGGCCGCGGCGTGATCGACGCGGTCGCGCGGCTCGAGTCGGAACTCGACACGCTGCTCGACGGCCACCGGCCGGCGCCCTCGCTGCTGCACGGCGACCTGTGGAGCGGCAACTGGGGATTCGTGACTGACGGCACGCCCACGCTCTTCGATCCGGCCGTTTACTACGGCGATTGCGAGGCCGACCTCGCGATGATGGAGCTCTTCGGGCATCCGGGGCCGGACTTCTTCGCCGCCTACAACGAGCGCCAGCCGCTGGACGGCGGCTATCCGGTGCGGCGCGAACTCTACAACCTCTACCACATCCTCAACCACTTCAACCTCTTCGGCGGCGGTTATGCCGCCCAGGCCGAACGCATGGCGCGCGGACTGCTCGCGGAACTGCGCTGAGCGGCACCGCCCCCGCCGTGCCGCGGGTCGAGACACGGGAAATTTGACCGCCCGGGTGCTAGGGTACGCTCGGGAACCGGCGCGGTGGCCGGCGGCGGCCGACGGGTCCCGCTCCCTCCCTTCTTCCAGCCGAGGTCGACATCATGGATTTTGCTGTCCTGCTCCATCCCGAGGTGGTCATCATCGCCATTCTGCTCGCGCTCGTCGGCGCGCTGCTGGGCTTCGCGCTGGGCAATGGCCTGCAGGCGCGGCGGGGCGCGGAGGCGCTCGCCGCCGCAAACCGCACCCACACCCGCTCGATCGCCGATCTCGAGGCGGACAATGCCGAGAGCCTCCGGCGCGTGCGCGAGGGTCAGGCGGAAGAACTCAAGCGGCTGCGTCAACAGCAGGCGAAGGAGCTCGAGACGCTGCGTGAGGAGTCCGCGGCGGAACTGGCCCGGATCAAGGACGAGCACGCGGCGCTGGTGGACCGGATGAACCAGGCCAACAACACCAACCTCCGCGAGCTCCGGGCCGAATACGACGCCGCCCAGAAGGCACTGGAGGAACAGCAAGGCGCGGAGGTGAAGGCGGTGCGGGAGGAGACCGAGCGGACCCTGCAGATCTTCCGCGACGAGCAGGAGCGCGCGACGGAGGCCCTGCGCGGCGAGCACCAGGCGACGCTGCAGTCGGTAAAGACCGACCACACGGAGGCCGTCGCGGCGATGCAGCGGGCCCAGGACGAGATGCGCGAGCGCCTGGAATCGGAGCAGCGGCGCCGGGAGGACGAACTGCGCGGGCAGGTGCGGGAGCTGGAGGCCACGCAGGAGAAGCTGCACGAGGAAAACCGGACCCTGCACGACACCATCCGCGAACTGAACGAGAGCATCAAGGAGGCCAAGCGGAACAACACCTTCTCGCTGTCGAAGTCGGGCGAGCGGCTGATCCGCGTGATCCGGAGCGTCCAGGACCTCGCGCAGGAACTCGACGAGACCTCCCGCGCGGTCAGCGACGGCGAGTATTCGGTCTTCGACGCGATCCAGGATCAGCGCGATCGCGACGTGATGCTGAAACTCACCGGGGGCGATCGCCCCATCGTGGATGGCCCCAAGGACGATGGTCCCGAGGCAGACCGCCCCGGCGAGCCCGGGGCGTCACCGGAAGACCCCGGCCAGGAAGGCACCCGGGCCTGACCCGAACCGCGGCGCAATCTCAGCCCGGCGCCCCGCCCGCCTCCGGCGCGGGCGTTGCCGCGGCATCCCGGCACAGCAGCAGGCCGCGGGCCTGGCCACCCGTGCGTTCGCGCAGCACGGTCCAGCCCTCCGGTGCCGGCAGCCCGCTCTCCTGTTCGACGTAGACCCGCGCGCCGGGGGCCAGCCAGTCGCCGGCGAGCAGGGCCTGCAGAACCGGCGCCACCAGGCCCTTGCCGAAGGGCGGATCCACGAAGACGACCGTGAACGGGTCCTGACCCGAGACCCGGCGTCCGGCACCGAGCAGGCGCAGCGCGTCGGCCCGCCGCACACTCACCTGTTCCGCCCCCAGCGCCGCGTGGTTGGCCTCGAGCTGGCGCGCCGCCAGCGGGTCCCGCTCCACCAGCAGCACGGCCGCGGCCCCGCGCGAGGCCGCCTCGAAGCCCAGCGCGCCGGTGCCGGCAAAGACATCGAGCACCGCCGCGCGGGGCAGCACGGGCTGCAGCCAGTTGAACAGCGTCTCGCGCTGGGCATCCGCGCTGGGGCGCAGCCCGGGTACCGGGGCGACCGGCAGCCAGCGCCGGCGCCAGTCACCGCCGATGATGCGCACCCGTGACGGGCGCCCCCGCCGGCTCACTCCTCGCCGCCGACCACGATCGTCACCAGCCTGTCGGGATCGATGCGCCGCCGGAGCGCCTCGTGCACATCGTCCGCGCTCACCGCCTCGATGCGGTCGTTGTGCGCGGACAGGAAGTCCAGCGGCAGATCGTAGAAGCCCATCATTCCGAGGTTCTGGACGATGCTCTGGTTCGACGCGAGGCGCAGCGGAAACCCTCCGGTGATGTTGGCCCGCGAGGCCTCCAGTTCGTCGGCGTCCACGCCATCGCGGCTCAGACGTTCCAGTTCGTCGCGCAGGACCCCGAGGGCCTCGTCGACCTGGTCGGTACCGGTCTGCATGTTGACCAGAAACGGGCCCTCGGCCGCCATCGGCCGCACGGAGCTGGACACCGAGTAGGCCAGCCCGCGCTGCGTGCGCACCTCGCGGAACAGCCGCGAGGTGAAGCCGCCCCCGCCCAGCGCGTGGTTACCCACGGTCAGCGGGTAGTAGTCCGGGTCATCGCGGCGCAGCGCCGGTGCCCCCATGAAGATGTGCGCCTGCTCCGACGGGAAGGCGATACGCTCGGTGACCGGGCCCTCGAGCGCGGGCACCGGGGGCAGTTCCGCTGCACGGTCACCCGGAGGCAGCGCCGACGCGATGCGTTCCGCGAGTGCCTCCGCCTCGGAGCGGGAGATCGCCCCGGTCAGTGCCAGCACCGCGTTGCCGGCCGTGTAGAACTCCTGGTAGAAGCGTTCGACCTCCTCGCGGGTCAGCGTGGGAATGGTGTCCTCCTGGCCGTTCGGCGGATTCCCGTAGGGATGGTCGCCATACATCAGCTGGTAGAAGCGGCGGCTGGCCACCGAGCCCGGTTCCTGGCGCTCGCGCTGCAGCCCTCGGAGCATCTGCCGGCGCTCGCGGTCGAGGCCCGCCTCGGGAAAGGCCGGGGCCGCGAGCAGTTCGGAGAAGACGTCGAGCGCCTCGTCCATCCAGTCCGGCTCGGTCAGGGTGCGCAGGGTGATGATGCCCATGTCGCGGGCCGAACTGGTGCTGAAGCGTGCACCGGCCGCCTCGAAGCGCTCGGCCAGCGTATCCGCGTCCATGGCCTCGGTGCCGAGGCTCAGTCCGTTGCTGGTCAGCCGGGCAAGGCCGCTGCGCTCGCCGTCGCGCGCTGCGCCGGCGTCGAAGGTCAGCCGGATGTCCACCATCGGCAGCGTGGGCGCCGGCGCATAGAGCACGCGCGTGCCCGCCTCCGTCTCCCAGCTCTCGATGTCCACCGCCTGTGCCGGTGGCGCGAACACGACGGCCGCGAGCAGGCCCAGGGTCAGGCCGAGGGTCGCGACCCACAGCGCCGGGAGCGGCCGCGCCTGGACCGCCGGGGCAATGGCCTTCACTGTCTTCATGCGTCACCTCCGATCGGCAGCGGATCCAGCCGCCCGATGGTCAACCGGTCGGGCACCAGGTACTCGCGCGCGACGCGCTGGACGTCCTCGGCGGTGACCGCCCGGATCCGCTCCACGTATTCTTCGGACACCTGCCAGCCGAGACCCACCGTCTCCAGCGCGCCCAGCTCGAAGGCCTGGGCGCGGATCGAGTCGCGCTGGAAGATCTCGGAGGCGATCACGCGGGCCTGCACGCGCTCCAGTTCGGAGGCCTCCACCGGCTGCTCCTTCAGGCGTTCGATCTCGTCGAGCAGCGCGCGCTCCAGTGTCTCGATGTCGGTCTCGCGGGCGGGTACTGCGGCCACCGTGAACAGCGAATCCAGGCGGCTGAAGGCGCTGTAGCCCGCGGAGGCGCTGCTGGCGAGTTCGCGGCCGCGCACCAGTTCGCGCGAAAAGCGGGAGGCATCCCCGGCATTCAGAATGCCTGCCGCGACGATCAGCGCGTAGGCGTCGGACGGGTCCTCCAGCGTCATCAGCACCGGGGTCTTCCAGCCCATCATCAGGTAGGGCAGCTCCGCCGGCAGCCGCATCGTGATCCGGCGCTCGCCCAGGTGCGGCGTCTCGACGCGCGGCTTGCGGGCCGGCAGCTCGCGGGCCGGAATCGGGCCGAAGTGGCGCTCGGCGGCGTCGATCACCGCATCCGGATCCACGTCGCCAACCACCACGAGGACCGCGTTGTTGGGCGCATACCAGGCGTCGTACCACCGTTGCAGGTCCTCGACGGTGTAGGCCTCGATGTCCGTCATCCAGCCGATCACGGGATCGCCGTAGGGATGGTTGAGGAAGGCGGTCGCGTACAAGTGCTCCCGCAGCAGGGCATTCGGACGATCCTCGGTGCGCAGACGCCGCTCCTCGATGACCACGCGCCGCTCTGGCTCGAACTCCTCCTCGGTGAGCCGCAGCGCGTGCATGCGCTCGGCCTCCATCGCCATCATGGTCTCCCAGTGCTCGCTCCCGATGACCTGGAAATACCCGGTGTAGTCGGCACCCGTGAAGGCATTCTCCTGTCCGCCCAGCCTGGAGACGATGCGCGAGAACTCCCCGGGCGGGTACTCTTCGCTGCCCTTGAACATCATGTGCTCGAGCATGTGCGAAATGCCGGTGATGCCGCCGTGTTCGTCCACCGAACCGACCCGGTACCAGACCTGATTGGTGACCACCGGGGCCCGGGCATCCACCTGCACCAGCACCGTCAGCCCGTTGTCGAGGCGGTGTTCGACGGCCCCGTTCGAGGCGTGGCCCGCGAGCGGGGTGAGCATCAGGCAGAGCGCCAGCAGGCGCGGGAAAAGGCGTC
This sequence comes from Thioalkalivibrio sp., assembly GCA_007692435.1. GTDB lineage: Bacteria > Pseudomonadota > Gammaproteobacteria > Ectothiorhodospirales > Ectothiorhodospiraceae > Thioalkalivibrio. The sequence continues at coordinate 8,839 of RECA01000194.1, read as the reverse complement.
TCATCATCTTCGGACCTCGTGATAGCATGTCGACCTTCTGTCTTGACCATGGCCGCCATGTTCGGTTTCGGAAAAAAAGAACCCACCGCCGCGGACACCCCGGAACGCGCCGGTCTCTTCGCGCGCCTGAAGCAGGGCCTCGCGAAGACCGGCCGGGTCCTGAGCACCGACATCACCACGCTGTTCCGGCGCAAGATCGACGATGCCCTGTTCGAGGAACTCGAGGAGCGCCTGCTGCTTGCCGACGTCGGCGTGGACGCGACGCAGCAGATCATGGACCAGATTGCCCGCGCCGTGAAGCGGGGCGAGCTCGGCGATGCGGAGGCCCTGATGCAGGCCCTCGAACAGGCGATGACGGAGATCCTCGATCCCGTGGAGGAGCCGCTGCGGATCCCGCCCCAGCGGGGCAGGCCCTTCTCGATCCTGGTGGTCGGCGTCAACGGGGCCGGAAAGACCACCACCATCGGCAAGCTGGCCCACCACCTGCGCGCGGAGGACTACTCGGTCCTGCTCGCGGCCGGCGACACCTTCCGTGCCGCGGCGGTGGAGCAGCTGCAGACCTGGGGCGAGCGCAACGGCGTGCCGGTGGTTGCGCAGGGCACCGGAGCCGATTCGGCCTCGGTGGTCTTTGATGCGCTGCAGGCCGCGCAGTCGCGGCGCTCCGACGTGATGATCGCGGACACCGCGGGCCGCCTGCACACCCAGCACAACCTGATGGACGAGATCCGCAAGGTCAGGCGGGTGATGGCCCGGCTCGACCCCGAGGCACCCGACGAGGTCCTGCTGGTGATCGACGGCGGGACCGGCCAGAACGCGCTGGCCCAGGCCCGGCAGTTCCACGAGGCGCTCGGCGTGACCGGGCTCGTGGTCACCAAGCTCGACGGGACCGCCAAGGGCGGCGTGCTGTTCGCACTGGCCCGGCAGCTGGGCATCCCCGTGCGCTTCATCGGCGTTGGCGAGCGCGCCGAGGACCTGCAGCCCTTCGAGGCCCGCGCCTTCGTGCGGGCGCTGCTGAACCGCGCGGACGGCTGAACGCCGACGGAGCGGGGAGGTCATGATACGCCTGCACCGTGTGACCAAGCGTTTCGCCGGCGGGACCGAGGCCCTGCGCAATGTCAGCCTGCGCGTGGACGCGGGCGCCCTCGCCTTCCTGACCGGCCCGTCCGGTGCCGGCAAGAGCACGCTGCTGCGGCTGATCGCGCGGCTGGAACGCCCGACGCGCGGCCGCATCATGGTCAACGGCCGTGACCTCGGCACCCTGGCCCGACACCAGGAGCCGCAGTTCCGGCGCGACATCGGCCTGGTGTTCCAGGATCACCGGCTGCTGTTCGACCGTCCCGTGCACGCCAACGTCGCGCTGCCGCTGGAGATCCTCGGGTACCGGCGCACGGAGGCGCGCAAGCGGGTGCGGGCGGCCCTGGACAAGGTGGGTCTGCTGCAGAAGGAGAATGCCCAGCCGCAGACCCTCTCCGCCGGCGAACAGCAGCGGGTGGGCATCGCCCGCGCGATCGTGCACCGGCCGGCGCTGCTGCTGGCGGACGAGCCCACCGGCAATCTCGACCCGGAGCTCTCGCGCGAGATCATCCAGCTGTTTCTGGACTTCAACCGCGTCGGCATGACCGCACTGATCGCGAGCCACAACCTCGGACTGATCTCGACCTTCGCCAGACCGGTGCTGCACCTGGAGAACGGCAGCCTCGAGGCGCGCCACGTGACCCAGCCGCGGAGCACCGCATGAAGGACGGGAGCGATCGCGCGGGCCACCTCGAGGCCTGGCTCTACAACCACTCCGAGGCCGCACGGCGGAGCCTCTGGCGGCGCGCCCACGCCCCGGGCCAGACCCTGATCCTGGTCGCGGTGCTCGGCTTCATCCTCGCGCTGCCCGCCTACCTCTGGCTGCTGCTGGACAACGCCCGGGCGTTGTCCGCGGGCGTCGACCACGAGCCGCGGATCGCGCTGTACCTGGACCTGGAGGGCGGTGAGACGCTGGCCGACGCGGTGGCGCGGATCGACGCGCTGCCCGGCGTCGCGGAGGTTGCCGCGATCGAGGCGGACGATGCCCTGGCCGCCTACCGCGAGAGCCTGCCCGACCCCGCGCTGCTGGACTGGCTGGAGGACAATCCGCTCCCCGCCATCATCGAGGTACTGCCGCTGGAACGCAGTCCGGAGGCCCTGGCGGCAATGGAGCAGCAGCTCGCGACCCTGCTGCCGGAGGCCACCGTGATCAGCGACCACGAGTGGGTGCGCCAGCTCGAGGCCCTGCACGGGGCCGGCCTGCGCGTGCTGCTGGTGGTCTCGGCGCTGCTCGCACTCGGGATCACGCTGATCCTCGCAGTCGCCTCCGCGGCGGAGCTACGGGAGCGCCACGAGGAGATCGCGATCTCGCGCATCACCGGCGCCACCGACCGCTTCCTGCGCCGGCCATCGCTGTACGGGGGACTGCTGCTGGGGGTGGGCGGCGGGCTGTTCAGCCTCATTCTGCTGGGGATCGTGGTGATGATGACCCGAAGCCCGGTGGAGGAGGCGGCGCTGGTCTTCGGGGTCCCGTTCGCCTTCGCGGGTCCGCAGGCCCGCATCGGGTTGATGCTCCTCGGCGCGGGGCTGGTACTGGGCTGGGTCGGGGCCCGGCTGGGCAGCGCCGCCGCCCTGCGCGATTGAGCGCCCGGGGCCGGCGCGAAGGCGGATTTCTGCCGGGAACACGCGGGGCATTTAGCACTCTAACGGGCAGATTGCTAAAATGCCGGAGTTTTTCAAGGGGGACACTCATGAACCAGGCACTGATGCCAAGACACGTGGAGCTGCCGGTCCCGGTCGGCAACCTGGACCACTACATGGCGGCGGTCAGCCGCATCGAGGTCCTCGGGGCCGAAGAGGAGCGGCAACTGGCGCGCTCGCTGCACGGTTCGCACGATCTCGACGCGGCGCGGCGCCTCATTCTGCACAACCTGCGCTTCGTGGTGCACATCGCGCGCGGATACTCGGGTTACGGCCTGCCGCTGGGCGACCTGATCCAGGAGGGCAACGTGGGCCTGATGAAGGCCGTGCGCCGCTTCGATCCCGAACAGGGCGTGCGGCTGGTCTCGTTCGCGGTGCACTGGATCCGCGCCGAGATCCACGAGTTCATCCTGCGCAACTGGCGCATCGTGAAGGTCGCGACGACCAAGGCGCAGCGCAAGCTCTTCTTCAATTTGCGCCAGGCCAAGCAGCGCCTCGGCTGGCTGAACGCGGAGGAGGTCTCGGCGGTGGCGCGCGATCTCGGCGTGCCGGAGAGTGACGTGCTGGAGATGGAGAGCCGCCTCGCCAGCCGCGATACCAGCTTCGACCCGGATCCGGCCGACGACGATGAGCGCAGCCACCTGGTGCCGGCGGAACAGCTTTCCGGCACGCCGGACAACGACCCGGCCCGGATCGTCGAGGACGCCGACTGGGACCGCCACTACCAGGCGCAACTGCAGCGTTCGCTGAGCACGCTGGACGCGCGCACGCGGGACATCGTGGTCCGGCGCTACCTGATCGAGCCCAAGGCGACGCTGCACGAACTGGCCGCCGAATACGGCGTCTCCGCCGAGCGCATCCGCCAGATCGAGAACCGCGCCTTCAAGGGCCTGCGCGAGGCCCTGGCCGCCTGACCCGCAGGGTGGGCCAGGCGCAGCGGGCCCACCATCCCGGCCCCGGCGCCCCCGTGGGCACACTCCGTTTTGCCCACCCTACAGACCCCACGCGCACCAGACCCGCGTAGGGTGGGCCAAGCGCAGCGGGCCCACCATCCCGGCCCCGGCGCCCCCGTGGGCACACTCCGTTTTGCCCACCCTACAGACCCCACGCGCACCAGACCCGCGTAGGGTGGGCCAAGCGCAGCGGGCCCACCATCCCGGCCCCGGCGCCCCCGTGGGCACACTCCGTTTTGCCCACCCTACAGACCCCACGCGCACCAGACCCCCGTAGGGTGGGCCAAGCGCAGCGGGCCCACCATCCCGGCCACCCGGAATCCCCGCGATTCGGGGTGGCAAATCCGCTTCCGGCGCGAGTTGCTATCCTTGCCGGCATGCGCCGGATCCACGCCGAGACCAAGTCCCGACCCGTGCCACTGCAGCTCCCGATCGTCACGAAGACGCAGCCGCTGGCCGCGCACCGGCGGGCTGCGCACCCTTCTCTGGTGAACACTCGACAGCGCAGCTGATGAGCGCGCCCGGGCAACAGCATCCGGGTCAGCTCTGGCCCTCCCCGGATTACCAGCGTCAGGTGGAACGCCTGCGCTCGGCGGTGGGGCGGCCGGTGTACCTGATCGAACTCGCGGCCTCGCCGATCACGCTGGGCGTGCGCCAAACCGGCGAGGCGCACGTGCTGCTGGACGTGATCGACTTCGCCCGCCCGGACCCGGCACGCGGCCTCGCGCCACACATGATCGTGCTGGACGACGGGCGGGGGATCAACCTGGGGCAGCTGGTGAGGGTCAGCGTCGACCGCGCCTACGACCCGTCAGCGGCGCAGACGCTGTATCTGGACCGGGAACTGCAGCAACAGCTGCTGCTGCGCAAGCGCCGGCTCTCGAGGGCCTTCATCGCGCGTCACGCGCGCCTGCTGCTCGGGCACGTGCTGGGGCAGACCGCACCCCCGTCGCCCCCGTCACTGGAGGCCGATCAGGATCGTCAGGGGCAGCCGGCGCTAACCGGCAAACAGGATCACCGAGAAGAAGCTGAGCCACGACATGATGATCAGGATGACGATCAGAGTGAGGGGGAGATTCTCGAAGGTGAACCAGTCGCGCATCGCCAGCGATTCCGTCAGTGATCGGTCCGGTGAGGGTATGACGAAGCACGCCGGGACGCAACATCGCCGGGCAGGACGCTGCAGGACGTGGCGGCTCAGCGGCGCTCGTCGTCGCGCGGCGGCTCCGGGTCGTCGTTGCTGCCGTCCGGGCGGCGCGCATCCTCGTTGCCGGGGATCAGCGGATCGTCGTCGTCCATCAGGATGCGGTGGGCCGGCCCCTCCATGTCCTCGTACTGACCGGAGCGGATCGCCCAGAACAGCGCGCCGCCGATGATGACCACCAGCATCAGGGCTATCGGAATCAGCATGTAGAGCACTTCCATGGCCCTAGTGTAGCAGCCCCCCTCCGCCGGGTTGCCAGAACCCCGCTGTCGACAGGAAACTCCGGCGTCGACAGGAAACCCGGGCGGGCGGCGCGTGCTCAGCCGTCGCGGGCGGGACGTATCACGTTCGCCGCGAGCGGCCGGCGCGTGTCCGTCTGCGGCAGCAGTTCCTCCGCGTCGCGGCGCAGCCTCAGCGCGTTGCCGACCACGATCAGGGAACTGAGCGACATGCCGAGCGCGGCCAGCCACGGGGTCAGGAGCCCGGTGGCGGCCACCGGCAGCGCGATGCCGTTGTAGCCGACCGCCCAGACGATGTTCTGGCGCACGATGCGCAGAGTGTCGCGCCCCTGCCGGATCGCCGCCGGGATCGCCTCCAGGTGATCGGACATCAGCACCAGGTCCGCCTGGGTCTGGGCGATCCGGGTACCGCTGCCCATCGCGAGCGACACATCCGCCCCCGCGAGCACGGGCGCATCGTTGATGCCCTCGCCGGCCATCAGCACGATCTCGCCCCGCGCCTGGCGCCCGCGCACGTACGCGACCTTGTCCTCCGGCGTCATCCCCCCGTGCGCCTCGGCGATCCCGGCGTTCGCGGCAAAGGTCGCGGCCGCCTCCGGCCGGTCCCCGGAGAGCAATACGACCTCGAGGCCCAGTTCCGTCAGCTCGGCCACCGTCTCGCGCACGCGCGGACGCGTCTGGTCCGCGAACCAGAACACCCCGAGCACCTCGCCGGCACGCGCCAGCCAGACCGCCGTTGCCTCCGGGTGTGCCGCGGGCGGCTGGACATCATCCGGGACCCGCTCCAGCCCGACGAAATCCGGCGCACCCACGCGGATCTCCGCACCGTCCAGCAGCGCGGAGAGCCCGAGGCCCGGTACATTCCGGATCCGTTCCAGCGCCGGCGCGGTCACCGTGCCGGCAGCCTCCACCAGCGCCTTCGCCAGCGGATGCTCCGAATGGCGCTCCAGCGCGGCCGCCATCGCCAGCAGTTCACGGTCCTCCATGCCCGGCACCAGTGCCTGCGTGGCGAGCCACTGCGGCCGGCCGACGGTCAGCGTCCCGGTCTTGTCGAAGCACACCACCCGCGCCCGCGCGAGGTCCTCCACCGCCTGTCCCCGCGTCAGCAGCAGACCGATGCGCGACAGCACGCCGGTGGTGGTGGTGATCGCCACCGGCGTCGCCAGCGCCAGCGCGCAGGGACAGGTGGCCACCAGCATCGCGACCACCACCCAGAAGGCGCGGTCGGGCGCGATCCAGAAGTACCAGACCATGCCGACCAGTGCGGTCATGATCAGCACCGCCGCGGTGAAGTGCCCGGTGCCCTTCTCGGCCATGCGCGCCAGTCGCGGCTTGTCGGTCTGCGCGCGGTCGAGCAGGCGCTGGATCGCCGCCAGCGTGGTCTCCGCACCGACCCGCGTCACCCGCACCACCAGCGGGCTGTCCACGTTCACCGTGCCGCCGGTGACCGCGTCGCCGGTGCGGCGCAGGCAGGGCTCCGGTTCACCGGTGAGCAGCGCCTGGTTCACCGTGGATTCGCCGGCGTCGATCAGCCCGTCGGCGGGCAGCGGCTCGCCCGGGCGCACCCGGACGCGGTCGCCGGGCGCCAGCTCGGCCACCGGCACCTGCTCGTCGCTGCCGTCGGCCGCGACCCGGGTGGCCACGGCGGGGATCAGGCGGTCGAGCCGGTCGATCGCCTGGCTGGAGCGCTGGCGCGCCATCAGTTCGAGATAGCGGCTGGTCAGCAGGAAGAAGACGAACATGGCCACCGACTCGAAGTAGACGTGCTCGCCGGTCCCGAGGATCACCGACCAGAGGCTGGCGAAATAGGTGCCGAGGATCGCCAGGCTGACCGGCACGTCCATGCCCAGCCGCCCGTGCACCAGGTCGCGCCAGGCGCTCTGGAAGAACGGCACCGCGGAGTAGAACACCACCGGGGTCGTCAGCCCGGCGGCGACCCAGCGCATGAACTGCAGCAGGTCGGCGTGGGTCTCGTCGGAGTGGCCGAGCCACAGGGCCACCGCGAGCATCATCACCTGCATCATTCCCAGGCCGGCCACCGCAAGACGGCGCAGTGCCACGTGGCGCTCGCGCTGAAAGGCCTTGTCCCGCGTGCCGGGGTCGTAGGGGTGGGCCCGGTAGCCGATGTTGCGGATCGCCTGCAGGATGTCGGACAGCGCGATGCGTTCCGGATCCCAGCGCACCCGCGCCCGGTGCGTCGAGTAGTTCACCGTGAACTGGGTCACGCCGGCGAGCGTGCGCACGTGCCGCTCGTTCAGCCACACGCAGGCCGCGCAGGTGATGCCCTCGAGGATCAGTGAGGCCTCGCGCAGCATGCGACCGGAGGACCGGTCGGGCTCGTCGGTGACAAACTGGCGCTGCACCTCGGGTTCGTCGAAGAGCTTCAGTTCGCGCAGCTCGTCCGGGATCAGCGGTTCGCCCGGCGCGCCGGCCGGCGCGGTCCGGTGGTGGTAGTAGCCGCCCAGGCCATTGTCGATGATCGCGTTCGCGACCGCCTGGCAACCGGCACAGCAGGTCTCGCGCGCGCGCCCCTCGAACTGCACCGGGTAGTGCGCCCCCCGGGGCACCGGCAGACCGCAGTGAAAGCAGCCGGCCCCGGTGTCCGTAGCGTCCGGGGCAGGCCGTTCAGGCGCCTGAGTCTGTGTCACCCGCGCCGTCCCAGAGAATCAAGCCGCCAGCGCCGCATGGCGTGCGCCGGCTCGCCGCCGCCCTGCCCTGCAGCACGCTCGCCTCCTGCCGCGGAGGCAGGCTCAAGCGGTTGCAAGCGGGAGGGGGGAGAATTCCACGACATTCACGTTAACTGCGGCCTGCCCGTACGCGGGTACTGGCCTGCTGTTCGAAGGTATCCTCGCCGTTGCGCACGCGGAACAGCAGGTCCCAGCGGCCCGGGGCGGGCAGCTTCACCTCGACCTGGTACAGACCGCCGCCCACCGGTTGCATGGCGAAGGACTGGTCGAGGTTGAAATCGGACACCCGCATGAACTGGCCCTCGATCGCGGCGTTGGTGATCGGGCGTCCGTCGCCGTCGCTGACGCGCACCTGGAACACGGCGGTCTCGCCGGCCTCGGGCCGTGACAGCCACCCCTGCCGGACCTCCCAGCCCAGGCCCTGCTGCCGGCGCATCACGTCGATGTAGCTGGAGCCCGTGGCCAGGGCCTCCTTGCGCTCGCTGATGCGCGCGACGGTGCCCGGGAAGCCGGAGGTGACCTCGGTCGCCTGGCTCTGCGGCTCGGGCAGCAGCACGCCGACCAGGTGGCTGGGCATCCCGTGGGTGGCGAAGGAGAGCATCAGCGCATTCACCGTCGCGACCACGCCGAAGAAGGCGAGGATGATCATCGGCGCCCAGTGCAGGCGGCCGCGGCGGGCGCCCTTGCCCCCTTCCGACTCCTGCTGGGTGGTGATGATGCCGAGGCCGTAGGGAACGATCACGTACAGCGCGAGATGGATCGCAAAGACGTCGGCACTGGCCCAGTTCAGGATGGAGTACGGGATGAACACGACCATCGTGATCACGAAGACCACGGCCGCGGTCTGGTATCCGCGCAGGCTGGTGAAGCGGTAGATCAGGAAGAACAGCACCGCGATCAGCGCGACACCGCCTCCGAGACTGACGACTAGATTTTCCATGCTGCACCCATCTCAACGAATCGGTTGACGGGACCGGGCCAGGGTCTTCTCACGCCCCTGCAACCAGCCCCGCTCTTGTAGGAGGCGAGCCCTCTCGGCGA
>RECA01000167.1 GCA_007692435.1 Thioalkalivibrio sp. | reverse complement strand
GGACTAAACCGCTCGCGCGGTAGTTGGGGGCTCTGATCGGGGCCTGGGGTGAGGAAGGATCGGATCCATAGCCTGTCGAAGGAGGCCCCTCGAGGGAAGCCCGTCGAGGGGCCTCCACCAGCGTTTCCGTGGGCCTACGGACCGTTCCGTGTCAGCAGGATCTTGCCGACCGCCTGGCCGGACTCGAGATAGCGGTGCGCATCGGCAATCTGCGCGAAGGTGAACTGCCGGGCCGCGAGCAGCGGGCGCAGCGTGCCCGCGTCGACCATCTTGGCCATGTTGCGCAGGATCCATGACTGGTGTTCCAGCTCCATGCGGTACAGCAGCGGCACCGAGCGGAAGATCACGTGCAGGGTCAGGTTCTTCGCGTGCAGCGGCGACAGGTCATGCGTAGAGCGGGTGTTGATCGAACACACGCGCCCGGAAACCGCGGCGGCCTCGAAGCTCGCATCCAGATTGCCGCCGCCGACCGTGTCGAAGACCAGCGGAAACCCGGTACCCCCGGTGAGCCGCTGCACGTAGTTGGGCACCGAATCCTGCTTGTAGAGAATCACGTCGTCGGCGCCCAGGTCGCGGGCGATCGCCTCCTTTTCCCCGCTCGAAACGGTGGTCGCGACACGCGCGCCGCGCGCCTTGGCCAGCTGCACCGCGACGTGGCCCACGCCCCCGGCGCCGGCGTGGATCAGCACATGTTCCCCAGGCTGGATCTGGGCCCGATCGACCAGTGCGCTCCACGCGGTCATGAACACCAGCGGAAGCGCGGCGCAGGTCTCCAGCGGCAGGCGTTGGGGCGCGTGCGTGACCAGGCAGGCGTCGGCGACCATGTAGTCGGCCAGCGCCCCCGGGTAGCCGCGTATGCCACCCGCACAGCCGACCACCGCATCGCCGATCTCGAACCCGGTGACCCCTTCGCCCACCTGGTCGATGATGCCGGCGACGTCGCCGTTCAGGATCGCGGGAAACTGAGGGCCGGAGCGGACCAGCCCGCTACGGATCTTGATCTCGAGCGGGTTCACGCTGGAGGCGCGCACCGCGATGCGCACCTTGCCGGGGCCGGCCTGCGGGTCGGGTAGGGTGGTCTCCTCGAAGACTTCCGGGCCGCCATGGCGTTGGATCACAAAGGCCTTCATCGGGCACTCCTTGCAGGACAGGGTCCGGTCAGATCAGATCGATCAGCAGCTTCACGATGATCACCGCGATCACCGCGAGGGTAAAGCGCTGCACCAGCATCGTGCCACTCGGGCCGACCGTCACGTGCACCGCCAGCCACGCCCCGGCCACGCTGCCGGCGGCCAGCACCAGCCCGTAGGACCAGGCGACATGCCCGGTGGCGACGAAGATCCCCAGCGCCGGGACCATGTAGACCAGCACAACCATCACCTTCAGCGCGTTCACCTGCACCAGGTCGATTCCCAGTACCCGGTAGAGCAGCACGATGAACAGGATGCCCACGGCCACCTGGATGAAGCCGCCGTAGAACCCGATGACCAGCATCGCGGCCAGCACCGGCCAGCGCATCCCCGAGGCCTCCAGCGGCGAGGTGCGCACGCGGGCGGGCGGCGGCAGCAGCATCAGTGCCGATGCCCCGATCATCACCAGGATCAGCACCCAGCGGAAGAAGTCGTCGCCGACGTGAACCGCGGCCCAGGCTCCAAGCAGCGCGCCGGCGACCGCAGGGACCGAGAGCAGCAGGCCGAGGCGCCAGTAGCGGTGACCGGAACGGCGGAAACGCCAGACCGCGGTGATGTTCTGCAGCACGATGCCGACACGGTTGGTGCCGTTCGCGGTGGCGGAGTCGAGTCCCATGAACATCAGCGCGGGCAGGGTGAGCATCGAGCCGCCGGCGGAGAGTACGTTCAGGAAACCGGCCAACCCCCCGACCGCGAGCAGGAGCAGGGCCTCCGGGGCCGTCATCTCAGCGTGCGAGGCCGGAGCGGAACCGCCAGGCCCCGACGAGCGTGAACAGCAGCGTCGGGCCGGCCATCAGTGCGGCGGTCGACGGGTCGGGATGGAAAATCGTCACGCTGGCGATTGCCGCGAGTCCGATCCGCATCGGGATGTCGAAAGCACGGGCGCGATGGAAGCGGCCCTGCAGCGCAAAGCTCAGCGCCAGCGTCCCGATCAGCACCAGCGTGAACGCGGGCAGCTGGGCCCAGCCGGGTTCGACCACCAGGTCCGGCCGGGTGAACACCGCGCCCATCATCACCAGCAGTGGCATGCACAGCACCACGGCGGCGAACATCGTACGCACGAAGGGTGCGTCGGCGATGCGCGAGGTCACCGCAGCGGTCACCGACGTCGGCGGCGAGAGCTCCCCGAACACCGCGACCAGGAAGATGAAGAAGTGCACCACCCAGGGATCGAGGCCGGCGCGGATCATGAACGGCGCGACCACGATCGCGGTAACGATGTAGGTCGGCGCCACCGGCAGGCCCATCCCGATCAGGTAGCCGAAGGCGAAGGCGACCAGCACCATCACCATCATGTTGATTGCGGCGCCTTCCATCAGCAGTACACCGACCTTGGTCGGGACGCCGGTGATGGTGAACATCGCGGTCAGGATGCCCAGTGTCGCGAGCAGGATCGTCAGCTCCGCGGTGATGGTCGAGAACGACTCGATCAGGCGCAGGAACGGCCGCGTGAGTTCGCGCAAAGACCAGGCGCGTTCGATGAAGCTGCGGATCAGGAAAGCCGCGGTCAGGAACAGGAACAGGTAGACGAACACCGTCTGGGCCGAGGTCATTGCCGGTTTGCGCTCGACGCCCATCAGGTAGATCAGGCCCACGACCGCGATCAGGTAGGACAGGATGTTGGTCCAGTCCATGAAGCGCATCGGGCCCACGTCCGGGGCGACCGAGTGCCGATGGTGCCGGGCAGCGAGCAGCCAGACCGCGAAGGCGACGCCGAGGAAATAGATGATGGCGGGAGCGAAGCCGCGGGCGACCACGTCGAAGTAGCTTTTGCCCATGTAGTCGGCCATCAGGAACGCAGCGATGCCCATCAGCGGCGGCATCAGCTGGCCGCCCAGGGACGACGCCGTTTCGACCGCGGCCGCGGTCACCCTCGGGAACCCGGCCTTGATCAGCACCGGGATCGTCGCCGAGCCGGTGGTTGCGGCGTTGGCAGCTCCCGACCCGGAGACGGCCGCGACCGCGAAGGATCCGACCACCGCAGCCTGCGGCAGCATTCGCGGCGAGCGCTGCGCGATGCGCGCGGAACCGGCGAGGATCGAGTCGATGCAGCCGAAAGCGCGCAGCACTGCGAGAACCAGGATGAACGAGCCGATCAGCGTCAGGCCGAGTTGCGGCAGGCGCTCAAAGACGCCGGTGCTCATCTCGACGCTGACTGCGCTGACGATGCGCGTCCAGTCCATCCCGGGGTGGTGGAACATGCCCGGCACGACGTAGCCGTAGACCGCGTACAGGATCAGCGCCACGTTCAGCACGAACAGCGCGAAATAGCGTCTGCGGGTGTATTCCAGAATCAGCGCGGCGACGGCGCCGCCGACGGCCAGGTCGTGCAGGCTCCACAGGCCGAGGCGGTAGATCCGGATCTCGTCGAATTCCCGCGTCAGGTACCAGGCGGCATACAGCGCCACGGTGCAGTACAGCAGCGCGATCAGGAACGGGACAACCGCGCCCAGACGCGGGTAGAGCATGCCGTGGCGGAGGTCGTTCAACACGACCAGGCACAGGGTCAGCGGGACCGCGGTGACCGCCAGCAGCGAGGGTCCGCCGATGCCGGTCAGGTAGTAGCGGGACAGGTAGGCGAAGAAGGCGACGCCGGTGATGTAGAAGAGCAGATGCGCCGCGCCCGTGAGCACCCGGGCATGGCGGGGCGGTGGGGGCGGGTCGGTTACGGCCCCCGTCTGCGCGGGTTCAGCCATCAGTGTCTGGGGTCGGCGCCGCAGAGAAGGGTCGCTCGCGGCGCCGGCCCCTCAGGCTCATGAACCGGCGATACGGTCGTTCCAGTCCTCGTTCCAGGCACCGTTCTCGCGCAGGTAGCGGGCGAGACCGGGATGCACCTTCACGGAGTTCACCGAAGCGGCCACGCCGCGGCGCTGGATCTCGACCATGCCGTCGCGGATCTGGCGGAAGGCGGCGTCCGAACGCGCCAGTTCGTCGGCGTTCGCCTCGATCACGGTGAGCATGCGGTAGACGTCGTCCTCCGGGACCTCCAGGCCGACGTGGAAGCCGTAGAAGAACGGCGCCAGCACGACTTCCTCCACGCCCATATCGCTCTGGAATACGCTGGCGGGGACCCGAACCATCTCGATGCCGGCTGCCTCCAGCCGCGCCAGTTCATCCGCGCTGGGGTTGAGTGCCTTCACGTCCGTGGACAGGATCGCTTCGATCACCCAGGGCGCCGGGCTCGCCTCACCGGTGCTGTAGATCACGAAGGCATCGATCGTTCCTCCGGAGAGCGAGGGGGACACGAGACCCAGATCGACCTCGACATAGCGGTGCCCGACCTCGAGGGTGCCCATCGCTCGCTCCAGTGCCGCGCGGACATCCCACGGAGCCGGTCCCGAGAAGACGGGCCGGCCTTGCAGATCGCCCCAACTGTCGAACTGGTCGATGTCGGCGGCGCGCACACCAAGCCCGACTTCCATCGTATACGCCCAGAACGACTGCACCGGCTCGCGGCGCATCTGGTCGCGGAAGCCGCGGAAGCGGCCGCTGTCCGCGGCGAGCTCCTGAAACGCGATGTCGGCGCCGTAGTACCCGTCGAACTGCTCGGTTGCGTAGCCGCGGACCGTGGCGAGGGCGCCGGGGGTTGGCAGCACGGTGATGAAGTATTCCGGCATTTCGCGGTTCAGCATCGCCATCAGCGCGACCTTCGCGCGATGACCGGCGGAACCAACCGCGGAGGTCGCCCAGCGGAGTTGGGTGACTTCCTGGGCCTGTGCGGTGCGGATTTCGCCCATTCCGAGGGTCAGTGCAACAGCCAAGCCGCCGAACGCGGCAAGCAATGAACGTCTCACGGCAATTCCTCCTGGTGTGGGGCCGGTGGACCACGTTTCTGTCGACCCCGCGCTTAACGGGGTCAAGCCGTTGCCTCGTGCCGGCCAGGATCAGCAGGCGGCTCGATTTTTCGAGCGCCTAAAACGAAGCTAGACCATAAGGGACAGGTAAGCAATCTGAGACTTGCAGGCCCCGGAGGCATCGATAGGTTGTTTGGCTGCCATTGTCCGCTCGTAGGCGGTGGGCG
>RECA01000132.1 GCA_007692435.1 Thioalkalivibrio sp. | reverse complement strand
GACCATGCGCGGGATCCCGGTCCTTCTTGGGCCGGCCATTTGCTCAGGCAGACCGACTCCGGCTCTAGCACACAGCCAGCCCCGTGGACACCGTCAACTAACTAAACAGCATCTGGGTTGCTGCCGACAACGCTGTCTCATCCCGACCCTGAGTGGGCACTCGAGCGATGACCGCGAGCGGCAGTGATAGGCGCGTTAACCGGACACTGAGGGCGTCGAAGACTACCTCCCTGGAGAACTCGGGAGCGGGTGCGGCACGAGTAAGTGTCTGGCCGGGTCTACGCCATGGTCGGCGCGCGTGATCGGCACACCGGGATCTTGAGTGCGCTGGCCTTCGCGCTGACCCCGGCTGCACGCAAGCGTCGCTGCCAGCTGTTCACTTCGGACATGAAGGTCCGCCTCGAGATCGGCAAACAGAATGTCTTCTACTACCCCGATCTGCCCGTCCCCTGTGACTCTGAAGACGATGCCCGCCCTGCGCGGGTGATGAACGCTTCCACGTACCCGACGAAATGAGGCAATCGTGCAGGCAGATCGCACATGAAAAACGGGCCCCCGAAGGTCTCCGTTAAGCGAAGGCCGATGCCACTGGCCTTCAGGTCACTAAGGCGGCTGTTAGTAAAGCCACTTTGCAATGGCCGCGAACCGCAGTGGCGGAGGGCACGAAGTGGCACTTCCAATAGCCGCCTTAGTATGCTGAAGTGTTCAGAACGAGTGGCGGAGACCGATGCCGAAGTGAGTGCTGGCATCGGAAACATTCGCACCGGCCTGGGTCTGGCCGATCTCGTCGTCAACCCAGAGGTTGGCGTAGAGTTCAGTGCGGCCGCTGAACATGTACTGCGCACCAATCGCAAAGTTGGTGAAGTCGCTGCCGACATCAGGATCGACGTACTTCACAGCACCGCGCAGGTTCAGGTTCGGCAGAACCTTGTAGTTCACGGGGATGATGACCACATCGTCGTCACCATCGTTCCGGGCCTGGTACTGTATCCCGATATCACCCTGACCGAAGTCCCAGCTGACGCCAACCTGCCAGTTGGTCTCGTCAATACCGATGTCGCCAACCGCGAACGTCGCGGAACCCGGTGAGTCCTCGATGGCGGCAGAGACAAACAGCGAACCCTGCCGGTAGATCACGTTGGCTGCGGCGTAGACGTCCTCTGTGTCTCCGGTGGGCTCAATAGTGATACCAATGGTCGCGCCGGCGAAATTCGGGGACGTGTAATGGAGGCCCTCGGCACGCTGCCAGCCTCCAGGAATGTTGTTGAAGTCGGCAAGAGTATCGGTGAAATTACGGAACGGCATGGCGGCGACCTTCACCGCGGTGTCGCTGCGACCGACCAGCAGGCGACCGAATCCGCCCTGCAGGCCGACCCACGCCTCTTCGTTCAACCGGAAGTTCTGGGTGGCCAAGCTCCTATTCGCGCCCGAGAAGTTACCTTGGAAGCGGTAGATACCCTGCAGGCCGCCGCCGAGGTCCTCGGCGCCACGGACACCGAGGCGGGTGCCGAAGGTACCGTGAACGAAGTTGTTGTCGCTGTCTACGGTTCCATCCGCCTGCACGGCGCCGCTATCGATGTAGCCCACTTCATATTTGAATTGGCCGAACAGCGTGGTCTGCGCCGAGGCAGCGGCCGGGATGCCGAACGCAGCGGCAACAGCCAGAGCGACCATTTTTCTGTTCACGAGTTGTCTGCCAGGACAGTTGAGAAGAGCTTTGAAACACGGGTAGAGGGTATCGCTGATGCCATTCCGTGAATCGGCAAGCAGCATTGCAAGCAATTTCGTTTTCATCGTGTTGTCCTTTCGCGTGTGTTCAGTGGCTGTGGTGGCGGTTTCCAGCATTCTCCTGTTCTGGTCCAATCCGGAACCGGGTTATTGGCCCGGAACTAAGGGTGGTCTCGCTGCAAACCGGCGTTCGGGTCTGTACGCAATGCTAGGGCGGGTTCCCGGGTGCGGATATCCGGGGAAACCCTTAAGTAGTTTCCCCGGTCGAGCGGGGTCCTTAGTCTTGATGAAGGCTGCCATATGGCCGGAGGAGCGGGGTCAGCCGCCGTTGGTAGATCGCGTTGGAATGGGCGCTCAGGGCCGATCAGCACTCGGTGCGTTAGTCCATCTCCAGTGCGTCATCCACCTCGATACCAAGGTAGCGGACTGTGGTTTGAAGCTTCCGGTCACCAAGCAGGAGTACACGGCCCACAGCCTCTTTATCCGGCGGTTGATCAGCGTGCCCTTGGTCCGCCGTAATGAATGCGTGCCGTGCTCCTGAGGATTCCCGCCGACGAGTCCCACCCAGCGTTTCACGATCCGAGAGGTGGTCGTGGTTGAGGGAACACAAGCATGGTCCGATCCGGAGGGACGGTGTACGAGCCTGAGCGGGCAGTCAGTGGGAACGAACGAGTAGTTGACACTCAAGACGCGTCACTCAGCATATCGATGCTGATGCCCAGAGTGGCCGCGTGTTCGACGCCCGGGGCGAGGAGTTGACGAGCCTCATCGCGTACTGGTTCGCCTGGTTCACCTTCCACCCCGAGACGCAGCGGTACACCGGTGATCCTGTACCGGTGCCAATCGGCAGCGATGGCTGAGAGTTTGGGGTCGGGGCGCCGCGGCGGATTGGTGGATGAATGACAGCCTTTGAAGATCGCCACGAGATCAGCATTCCGAACGAACCGTGAGCCAAGGTCCGGTCCAGCCGCGGTTGCCAAGACCTGTGAAGGTTCCTGAAGGCTCAGGGATACAGAACCCCGTCTATTGACTTCGACCGGGCGCTCACCTTTATGCTGCCGGGCACAAACACCCGGCAGGCCGTCATCACATGATCCTGATCGAATCTCAGAGCCTGGCAAGCGAAAGCGTGTGCCAGATCTTTGAGGAACTCTATGATCCCGCCCTCCTGATCGATCCGGACACGGGAACCTTCGTTGGTGCCAACAACGCGGCCTGCGAGTTCCTCGGGTACAGCGCAGAGGAACTCGCCAATCTGAGTCCGGCGGACATCCACCCCCACGAGATACCGCGCCTCGACGCGTTCATCTTCTCGGTCCAGCAGCAGGGGCGCTGGATTGCCGACGATCTGTCCTGCCGGACCAAGCGCGGAGGGCTGTTGCCTGCCCAGTTACGCGCCACGCTGGTGCGGATCGCCGACCGCCCCTACGTGCTGGCGATCGTGCACGATCGGCGCGATGCCGAACTGGCTGAGCTGGGACGATCGATTCGCAAGCTCACTCACGACCTGCGCAACACGATGGTCTCCTCGCGTCTGATGAGTGACCGGTTGCGCCGGCATAAGGACCCGCTGGTGCGCCAGAGCGCGGAACTGATCGCGCGGTCCGTGGACCGTGCGGTCCGGATGTGTCAGCAGACGCTCGAGGTCGGTAGCGCGAGGGAGGCGCAACCCCGTCGAGAACGCTTTACGCTCGCGGACCTGACGACCGAGTTGAACGCGGCCATCGGGCCTGGCGAGGTGGCGCGGGCCCAGCTGGAGGTACCGCACGCGGACTCCATCGAGCTCGATGCCGACTTTGATCAGGTCTTCCGCATCCTGACAAACCTGATCCGAAACGCGCTGGCTGCGGGCAGCCGCTTTGTGCGGCTCATGGGTTCCATGCAGGACGGGCGCACTGTGATCGACTGCCACGATGATGGGCCTGGGGTCCCGGAAGAGATCCAACGCAGGCTCTTCGTCGAGAAGCCCGCCGGGAAGGGAGTCGGGGCCGGGCTGGGGCTGGCGATTGCCTGGGAACTCGCGCGCAACCATGGTGGTGATCTGACGCTCGTGGAGACCGGTCCCGCAGGGACCGTGTTCCGCCTGGTGCTGCCGCATCGCGGTGTCGACCTGGCTGCCGCAGGACCAACGCCGTCCTGAGCCCGCCAGGAATCAGGTCCCGACATGGGGCGCGGGTTCCGGATCTATGGGTTTTTACCGATGGTGTTGCGGATCCCGGGTTGCCATTCTGACCGGTAGGCACAGGCAGCGGGAGTCGGTCGATGAACAATCCGGGGGATCGAGAAAACTGCAGCAACCTGACAGAGGGCGCAGTCCACTTCGACCATGACGTACCGAATCTTTACCGCATGCTCGCGCGCAGTGAGGTCGCCCTCACGGCCTTTGTGCGCCTCGAGGACATCCTGGAACGCCACGGGCTCCTGCGGCGGGACGAGCAGGCTGTCGTGGCCCTCGAGGTCGCGATGAGCCACCGCTGCAATTACTGTCGCGGCGTGATGTCGCGCGAGGCGCGCGAGGCGGGCGTCAGTGACGAGACCGTGGATGCCATCCTCCAGGGCTTCGAGCTGCGCGATCTTCGGTACCGGCATCTCGTGGACGTGGCGCGCCGCCTGATGGCCGAGTCCGGCTGTCTTGGCCAGGCGGAGGTCACGCTATTCGAGGAGA
Source organism: Thioalkalivibrio sp. (assembly GCA_007692435.1). Taxonomy (GTDB): domain Bacteria; phylum Pseudomonadota; class Gammaproteobacteria; order Ectothiorhodospirales; family Ectothiorhodospiraceae; genus Thioalkalivibrio. The sequence continues at coordinate 861 of RECA01000132.1, read as the reverse complement.
AGGGTGTTCCGTTCGACGAGCTATTGGAAATCATCGCCATCATCGCCGCCTTCACGCTGGCGACCTACGCCAACAACCTCGCGCGTACCCGGATCGATCCCGAGTATCGTTGAGTGGATCACCCTCGACATCGCCTTTACGCGGTTCATAGTCGCCCCCCTCAAGGCTGCGGCCCTCGGCCAGGCCTCTACCCCCGGGCCCAGGTCACTGTGCCGAACCCTCGCCGGTGGCAATCCCGCCAAGCATCTCGAGGACGCCGGTCATGCGGCTGATCACTTCTCCACGATCATCGATTCCATGTCGTGCCGCGATCCAGGCGGGATCATTGTAGGCGAACCACACCTTTCCATCTGCGTCCTCCCAGGCAAGTGCCTTCAGCGGCAGGTCGATGCCGGCGGTTTGCCGGCTGGTGAAGAGGTGGGAACCCAGCGCGGGATTGCCGAACAGCATCAGTTCGGTGGGCCGGACCGGAATGTCGACTTCTGCCGCCCGGGCGGAGTGGTTCCATCGCATGTGGGCGATGTCCCGGGTGCCCAGGGCGCCTTCCAGCCGGTCCATGGTCTCGGCCGCGGAATGGGGGCTGGAAAGGACGATCAGCCCGTCGACGGCGTGTTGGGCCTGAAGGGGCGTGACAAAGCTGAGGGCGGCGACGATCAGGGGGATGGTTCTTTGCAACATGGTCTACTCCTGTGGGTGAATGAGCTTGCATGGGACGGGTCTGTCGGGGCAGTCTGCGTCAGGACTGGGCGGGACCGGCGCTGGCCTCGCGCTCTGCCAGATTCTCGATGGCGTCCAGTGCCTCGAGGTTGCCGTAGAGGCCACCAATCACATAGGCCACATCCGGGCGCGCCGGCTCCAGCC
>RECA01000077.1 GCA_007692435.1 Thioalkalivibrio sp. | reverse complement strand
GGCCTCCTACGGTGCTGGGCCCGGCCCCCGTGGGAGGCGAGCCCTCTCGGCGATTCCGGCGGGTCAGGCCTCCGGGCGCATGTGCGGAAACAGCAGCACGTCGCGGATGGACGGGGAATCGGTCAGCAGCATCACCAGGCGATCGATGCCGATGCCCTCTCCGGCCGTCGGGGGCAGCCCGTATTCCAGGGCACGGATGTAATCCGCGTCGTAGTGCATCGCCTCGAGATCCCCCGCCTCCTTGTCCCGGGCCTGCGACCGGAACCGTTCGGCCTGGTCCTCAGGATCGTTGAGCTCGGAGAACCCGTTCGCGATCTCGCGGCCGCCGACGAAGAACTCGAAACGGTCGGTGACGAAGGGATCCCCGTCGCTGCGGCGAGCGAGCGGCGAGACCTCGGTGGGATAGGCGGTGATGAAGGTCGGGTCCACCAGCTCCGGCTCGACCGTCTTTTCGAAGACCTCGATCCACAGCTTGCCCAGCCCGTACCCGGGCTTCACCGGAATTCCCAGGTCCCGGCAATGACCCCGCATCCGCTCCGCGTCATCGAGGTCCGCGTCGGCGATCCCGGGATTGAACGCGACAATGGACTCGCGCACCGTCAGCCGCGCGAACGGTGGTGCAACGTCGTGACGCTGCCCCTGGTACTCGATCACGGTCGTGCCGAGGACCTCCCGACACAGGCCCCGCACCAGTTCCTCGGTGCGATCCATCAGCTCGTGGTGGGTCACGAATGCCTCGTAGAACTCCAGCATCGTGAACTCGGGGTTGTGCCGGGTGGAGAGGCCCTCGTTGCGGAAGTTGCGGTTGATCTCGAAGACCTTTTCGAACCCCCCGACCACCAGCCGCTTCAGGAAGAGTTCCGGGGCGATGCGCAGATAGAGATCCATGCCCAGCGCGTTGTGATGGGTCACGAAGGGCCGCGCCGTCGCCCCGCCGGGGATGGTCTGCATCATCGGCGTCTCGACCTCGAGGAAGCCGGCCTTCGTGAAGTACCGGCGGATGTACTCGATGATCCGCGTCCGCCGACGGAACAGATCCCGCGTCTCCAGCGACGTGATCAGATCGGCGTATCGCTGACGGTACCGGGTCTCGAGGTCGGATAGACCATGGAACTTCTCGGGCAGCGGCCGCAGGCTCTTGGTCAGCAGCCGCAACTCGGTCACCTTCACCGACAGCTCGCCGGTGCGCGTCTTGAACAGGGTGCCCCGCGCGCCCAGCACGTCGCCCAGATCCCATTGCTTGAAGGCCGCGTAGACACCCTCCGGAAGGGAATCACGCTGCACGAACAGCTGGATGTCACCGGACATGTCGCGCAGGGTCGCGAAGCTCGCCTTGCCCATCACGCGCTTGCCGAGCATCCGGCCCGCGACCGCCACCTCGATGCCGGACACCTCCAGCGCCTCCGGCTCGGTCCCGTCGTGCCGGGCATGCAGGTCGGCGGCCAGGCTGTCCCGCCGGAAGTCGTTCGGAAACGCGGGTCCCTCGCCGCGCCGGGCCGCCAGCTTCTCGCGCCGCTGCGCGATCAGGCGGTTCTCGTCAGGATCCTGAGCATCCATCGGTTTCAGAGCCCGCTCTTGAGACTGGCCTCGATGAACGGATCGAGGTCGCCGTCCAGCACAGCCTGTGTATTGCCCACCTCAACGCCCGTCCGCAGATCCTTGATCCGCGACTGGTCCAGCACGTAGGAACGGATCTGGCTTCCCCAGCCGATGTCGGACTTCGCGTCCTCCTCCGCCTGCTTCTGGACGTTGCGCTTCTGGATCTCCATCTCGTAGAGCTTCGCCTTCAGCTGCTTCATTGCCGTGTCCCGGTTCTTGTGCTGGGAACGGTCGTTCTGACAGGCCACCACGATCCCCGAGGGATTGTGGGTGATCCGGATCGCCGACTCCGTCCGGTTCACGTGCTGCCCCCCGGCACCACTCGCCCGGTAGGTGTCCACGCGCAGGTCCGCAGGGTTGATGTCGATCTCGATCGAATCGTCGATCTCGGGCGACACGAAGACCGCGGCGAAGGAGGTGTGGCGCCGGTTCCCGGAGTCGAAGGGGGACTTCCTGACCAGCCGGTGCACGCCGGTCTCGGTGCGCAGCCAGCCGAAGGCGTACTCGCCCACGAAACGCACCGTCGCGCTCTTGATGCCCGCGACATCGCCGTCGGAGAGTTCGATGATCTCGGTGCTGAAGCCCCGACGCTCGCCCCAGCGGAGGTACATGCGCAGCAGCATGTTCGCCCAGTCCTGCGCCTCGGTACCCCCGGACCCCGCCTGGACGTCGAGGTAGGCGTTCGCCGCATCCATCTCGCCGGAGAACATGCGGCGGAATTCGAGGTCCTCGACCTGCCGGTTGATCTTCGCGAGATCGGACTCGATCGCCGAGACCGTCTCGGCATCCTCGTCTGCCTCGGCGAGTTCGAGCAGGCCCTTGCTGTCCTCCAGCCGGCCCTCGATCTCGCGAATGTTGAGGACTACAGCCTCCAGCTTTGCACGCTCGCGGCCGAGCGCCTGCGCCCGGTCCGGATCGTTCCAGACGTCGGGCGACTCCAGTTCGCGCATGACCTCCTCGAGACGCTCTTCGCGCTCGGCGAAGTCAAAGATACCCCCTAAGGCCTTCCAGACGGCCTTGAAGGTCAGCGATATTGGAATAGTACGGGTTCAGTTCCATGGGAGCGACTTCCGGTCAGAAAAGCCGTCGAGTATACCAAGACATCGCTCCCCGCGGAGCGAACCGCCAGCCCCGGCCTCAGACTCCCGGCGCGGTGGACGCCAGGTTCTTCGGCCGGCGCCAGAAACGGCGCCAGTCGCTCCGCCGCAGCCGCAACAGGGCGGTGCCCGGGTCGTGCACCCGCAACTCCTCCGCCCCGCCCGCCCGCAGGCGGGCCAGGCGCGGGTCCAGCAGGTCCCCGGACAGCGACGCCAGCAGCTGATCACGACGCCCGGTGTCCTCCGCACGCAGGAAGGCGTCCAGGACCGCTAGCTCCGCGTCGCGGTCCAGCGGGTCGGCCGACCACGCGACCCCTGCGGCCGCTGCGAGCCAGGCTGCGATCGCCCCGCCCCCGGCGATCCCCCGCACCGCGGGTGTTGCGTCGGGAATGCCCGGCGACCAGAACCAGAGCCCCTGCACCGGGGCACGGCCCCGGCTCGCGCGTTCCTCGTTCACCGGGTGGCTGAACCACGCCATCTGCACCGCATTGCCGAGGACCTGCAGGCGCTGTGCGGCCGGGCCCTCCAGGCGGGGGGTGCGGATCGGCCGGCCCAGTGCCGCGGAGGGCGGTGGCATGCCCCAGTCACCCTCGGCATCCAGTTCCAGCTCGAACAGGCCGGGCGAGGTCTCACTGAGCGCGGCGGATGCCGCCTCCAGCTCGGGACGAATGGACTGCAGCAGCGCCGCGGTTTCCTCCGGACCGAGGTCCTCGATCCCCTGCGCCACCGCATCGGTCATGCCCGCGGTCAGCGAGACCGGCACCGCAAGCCAGCGCCGTCGACCCGAGGCAGAGGGCCGGAAGCCCAGCCGGGCCGCGGCTGCGTCCTCCCAGCCGATGGCCGGACTCGGCGCCACCTCGCCGCGTCCGAGCATCTTTGCCAGCAGCGCGGGCGTCCCCGCGTCGGGCGGTTCGTCCGGCCGAAGCCAGAGGCCGGGTACCAGGATCTCCATCGGCACGGTCACCTGCCGGGCGAGTCGTCGCGCACGCGGTCGGCCGCCTCGCCACCCTCGTCGGTGTAGGGGAAGCGGAGGTGGCCAAAGCGGAGCACGAGCACCGCAACGGTGATCAGCAGGATGGCGATCGCCGCCCCCATCAGCTGCCAGAATTCCATGGCCTTCATGTCGATGATGATGTAGCGGGCCAGCGCGACGATCGCAATGTACAGCGGCAACCGGACCGGCAGACGGCCGGACTTGTAATAGATGCCGACCATTGCCAGCACCTCGAGAAAGATGAACAGGAGCAGCAGGTCCGCCAGCGTGACCTCCAGGTTCTGCACCATCAGCGCGATCTCCTGGAGAATGGCGATCACGGTCGCGACCGCGATCACGGCCAGCACCGCGACCTCGGTCCCGTGCAACGCCCGCCGGCTAAACCTGTCCAGATTCATAACCCCCCCTGTATTGTTCGGACCTTCTGCGCACGGCTCGCCAGTGTATCCGCGAACGTCCCTGCTGACCTACAGTCCCCGCCCGTTCGGGGGACCCAAAGACCGTCATCCGCCGACGGTGCAGATCTCCCTGAGCGCGCAACCGTTGCAGGACGGCCGCGGCCGGCAATGCCGCTTGCCGTGCTCCACGATCAGCGCGTGCAATTCGTTGAGTGCCCCGGCATCTGCCCCGAGTTCCGCTTCAACGTGCAGCCGAAGCTCCTCGTAGGGCGCGCGTTCGGCGAACCATCCGAGCCTCGCAAACAGACGACGCGTGTAGGCGTCGACCACGAAGACCGGCCGGCCGAAGGCATACAGCAGGATATCGTCCGCGGTCTCCGGGCCGATTCCGTGCACCTCCAGCAGCGCCGTTCTCAGCCGCGGCGTGTCCCAGCCCGCCAGTGTCTCCAGCCCCCCGCTGCCCCGGATGAAGCGGACGAGACTCGCGAGGCGTCGCGCCTTCACGTTGAAATAGCCACTTGGCCGGATCAGCGCGGCCAGTTCGGATTCCGGCAGGGCAAGGATGCCATCAGGGTCGAGGCGACCCGCCTCGCGGAGGTTCGCGATCGCCCGCTCCACGTTCTGCCAGCGGGTGTTCTGGGTCAGCACTGCGCCCACGACCACCTCGAACACGGAGTCCGCGGGCCACCAGTGCATCGGCCCGTAGGCGCCACCCAGCCGGCGCAGTACTTCGGAAGCATCCGCGGTGCCCACGGCAGAACGTCTCAGCGGGCGCGCCGCGGCTTCCGGGCACCGCCGGATGACGGTCGGCCACGCTTGTGGGCGCCCGTGCGCCTGCCTGCCGGCCGCGGTGGCCGCAGGCCTGCCGCATCGTAGAGCGCACGCACCTCCGCATCCTCCAGGTCCCGGAAGTGCCCGGTCTTCAGGCCCCGGCCGAGTTCCACCGGCCCGTAGCGGATCCGGATCAGGCGGCTGACGTTCACGCCCATCGCGTCCCAGAGCCTGCGCACGAGCCGGTTGCGCCCCTCGCTGACGGTCACGTGGAACCAGTGGTTCGCACCCTCCCCTCCCGCGTCCAGTAGGCTCTCGAAGCGGGCCGGACCATCCTCCAGCTCCACGCCCTCGAGGAGCGACTGCTGCATGGCCTCCGGCACCTCGCCCAGCACGCGGACCGCGTATTCGCGTGTCAGTCCGTGCGAAGGGTGCATCAGTGCGTGGGCCAGGGCCCCGTCCGTGGTGAACAGCAGCAGGCCCGAGGTGTTCAGGTCCAGCCGTCCCACGGAGACCCAGCGCTGACCGCGCAGTCTCGGGAGCGCCGCGAACACGCTGCGTCGACCTTCGGGATCCGAGCGTGAGCAGATCTCGCCCTCGGGCTTGTGATAGGCCAGCCAGCGATCAGCGGCCGTCCTGGTGCTGACCGGACGGCCACGGACGTGGATGGTGTCATCCGGGCCGACCTGCTCGCCCAGCCGCGCAACCCGGCCGTTGACCCGGACCTCACCGCGCTCGATCCAGCCCTCGATCTGGCGCCTCGACCCCAGTCCCCGGGCCGCGAGATATTTCTGCAGACGCTCCGCCATCTTGAAGGCTCGCAAGGGCTGACTATGATGGCTGCCGACGATACACGAAAAAGGAGGCCCCGCCATGACCGGCACGAGCCAGTCCCTGAACATTGCCGTGCTCACCGTCTCCGACAGCCGCAGTCTCGAGGACGACAGTTCCGGGGCGACGCTCGGCGAGCTCCTCGAGGGCGCCGGTCATCGCCTCGCCGACCGCCGGCTGGTCCCGGACGACATTTACGCGATCCGGGCCGAGGTCTCGCGCTGGATCGCCGATCCGGGAATCGACTGCATCCTGACCACCGGGGGCACCGGCATCACCGGCCGTGACGGCACCCCGGAGGCGATCGCCCCGCTGCTGGACAAGGTGATCGAGGGCTTCGGTGAGCTCTTCCGCCATCTCTCCTACGAGGAGATCGGGACCTCCAGCCTCCAGTCGCGCGCCCTGTCGGGGGTTGCCAACCGCACCTTCATCTTCGTGCTGCCCGGCTCGCGCAATGCCTGCCGGACCGCGTGGACACGGATCATCGAGGCACAGCTGGATTCCGGCACCCGTCCCTGCAACCTGACCATGCTGATGCCAAGGCTCAAGGAGTGAGGTCCCGCGGCGCGCCAGGCCCGCGCCTTCAGTCCCGTCCCTCGTCGTCCACTCCAAACCAGATCTCGCACATGCGCAGGATGAATACGCCGAGCGTGAGCACGAAGATCGCGCCGACCAGCGTCAGGATCTGCGGGTTCTCCATGTATTTGACATCCACCACCAGGACGCGCGTCAGGGCCGTGATCGCGATGTAGACCAGGAAGCGCACCGACAGCCGGTTGGTCTTGAAGTAGATCGCGACCATCGCGGCGAGCTCGATCAGCAGGAAAAGCATCAGCACGTCGCCGAGATCCGGGCCACCCTTCTCGACCACCATTCCCACTTCAATGATCGTCGCCCACAGGACCCCGAAACCGGCCAGGAACAGCAGCCCCAGCTGGAAGGTCTCGGCCATCTTGACGCCGGCCAGCTTGCTCAGCGACGTGATCTTGTCCGACATGCCTGGCTCGTCTCCTGGTGCGTGTCCCCAACGAAGGTGACAACCAGCCCGGTTGCACGGAACCGGACGCAGCTTCGCCGCGCCATCGCCGCGCGGGCCCAGTCAGGGAATATAGTCGAAGCGCGCGGATTCTGTGGGAGTGGGGCCACGCGCCATTCCGGCGGGGTGGCCCCGGGAGGTCTCAGCGGCCGGATTCCGGTTCGTCTGCAGCGTCCCCGTTCGCACTACCCGTCTCCGGTACCGGCGCGGCCCCGCCCTCCTCGCCGGGCAGGTCAACCAGTTCGCGCAGTGCGTCCAGCGGCGGCAGCTCGTCCAGCCGGCCGAGACCGAGATCGTCCAGGAAGACCCGTGTGGTCGCGTACAGGCCGGGCCGGCCCGGCACCTCCTTGTGCCCCACCACATGGACCCAGCCGCGCTCGGTCAGTGTGCGCATGATCTGCGTGCTCACGGCCACCCCCCGGATCTCCTCGATCTCCGCACGCGTCACGGGCTGACGGTAGGCGATGATCGCGAGGGTCTCGAGGAGCGCGCGAGACAGTCGCTGGGGACGCTCCGGCTGTGCCGCCTGCACGTGCCCGGAAAACGCCTGGCGCACGCGGAAGCGGTACCCGCCCGCGGACCGGACCAGCTCGATCGACCGGTCCCGGTAATGGTCCGACAGGCGCTCCAGTGCGGCCTCGACCTCGGCCCGCCCGGCGGCGGCGTCCGCGACGGCGCAGGCGGCGACCAGGTCCTTCACCGGCACCGGCTCGGACGCGGCGAACAGCACGGCCTCCAGCACCAGCTCGATTCCCGGCTCCTCCGTGCCGGACGGGACCGTGGCCGGCGTTGTGGTCTCCATTTCAGTCATTACGGGACCGTCATTCCGGGGCCGCTGCCTGGGCACGACGCCGGACCTGAATCGGACCGAAGGGCTCGCCCTGGCCCCACTCCAGCAGCCCGGCCTTGCTCAGCTCGAGCACGGCCAGAAACGCGACCACCACGCCGGGGCGCCCCTCGTCCACCGCCAGCAGATTGACGAAGTCCACGAAGCCCTCCCGCTCTTCCAGGGTCCCGAGTATCCGCGCCATGCGCTCGCGGACCGACAGGGCCTCGGCGCTGATCTGGTGGTGGGCATGCAGGCCCGCACGCCGCAGCACGGCGACGAGGGCATCCATCAGGTCCTCGAGCGCGGGAGCCGGCGCGGGCGGGCCCAGGAGGGCGTCGCGTGCCGCGTGCGCGTGGAAGACATCACGTTCGAGCCGGGGCATCGCGTCCAGGCGCTCGGCAGCCGTCTTGAACCGCTCGTACTCCTGAAGCTGGCGGATCAGCGCGAGGCGCGGGTCTTCTTCCTCTTCCGTCGACGCGGGTGGGCGTGGCAGCAGCACGCGGGACTTGATCTCCGCGAGCAGCGCGGCCATCACCAGGTATTCCCCCGCCAGTTCCAGGCGCAGGGCCTGAATCACCTCGATGTAGGCCATGTACTGGCGGGTGATCTCGGCGATCGGGATCGCGAGGATATCGAGGTTCTGGCGTCGGATCAGATACAGAAGCAGGTCCAGCGGACCCTCGAAGGATTCGAGGAAGACCTCGAGGGCATCCGGCGGGATGTAGAGATCGACCGGTAACGCCTCCATCGGACTGCCATGCACGCGGCAGGACCACCCGGCCTCAGCCACCTCCCCGGCCTCCGGTTCGAACTCGACGACTTCGGTCTCCGTCATCGCCCGTCAGTCCTGCCTGCCATGCGCGTTGGCAGCGGGTACTGTTCAACCGTAGGGCGCGTGTCGTGCATCAGCGGAGGTAATCCAGGCCCATCGCACGACGCACCTCTTCCAGCGTCTCGCGGGCCTCCTCGCGCGCGGCCTCGGATCCCTCGGTAATGATGTTCCTGACCAGCGCCGGGTCGGCAGCGTATTCCCGGGCCCGTTCCTGGATCGGCGCCAGCTCCGCGAGCACCCCCTCGATCAGCGGGCGCTTGCAGTCGACGCAGCCGATGCCGGCGGTCCGGCACCCGATGGCCAGTTCCTCGCGCGTGGACTCCGGCGTGTAGACCTGGTGCAGACCCCACACCGGGCACTTGTCGGGATCCCCCGGATCGGTGCGCCGCACGCGCGCCGGATCGGTCGGCATGGTACGGATCTGCGCCTCGACCTCGGCCGGCTCGGAGCGCAGGCCGATGGCGTTGTTGTAGCTCTTGGACATCTTCCGGCCATCGAGTCCGGGCATCTTCGCGGTCGGGGTCAGCATCGCCTGGGGTTCGGGAAGGATGATCTTGCCACCGCCCTCCAGGTAACCGAACAGGCGCTCGCGATCCGCTAGCGAGATGTTCTGCTGGCCCTCGAGCAGCGCCCGTGCGATCTCGACCGCCTCTTCCTCGCCCTGCTCCTGGAAGCTTCGGCGCAGATCCCGGTAACGCCGCGCCATCTTCTTGCCCATCTTGTCCACGGCGGCCTCCGCCTTCTCGGCAAAGCCCGGCTCGCGGCCGTACAGGTGATTGAAGCGGCGCGCGATCTCGCGGGTCACCTCCAGGTGTGCGACCTGATCCTCGCCAACCGGGACCAGACCGGCACGGTAGGCGAGGATGTCCGCGCTCTGCAGCACCGGATAGCCGAGAAAGCCGTAGGTGGCCAGGTCGCGTTCCCGCAGCTGCTCCTGCTGGTCCTTGTAGCTCGGCACCCGCTCGAGCCATCCCAGCGGCGTGAACATGGACAGCAGCAGGTGCAGCTCCGCGTGTTCCGGCACCCGGGACTGCACGAAGATCGTCGCGGCACTGGGGCTCACACCCGCAGAAAGCCAGTCGATCACCATGTCGTATACATGCTGACCCATGTCGCCGGGCGCTTCATAGTGCGTGGTGAGTGCGTGCCAGTCGGCGACGAAGAAGAAGCACTCGTAGCTGTGCTGGAGCTCCAGCCAGTTCTTCAGTACACCGTGATAGTGGCCCAGATGCAGCCGGCCGGTCGGGCGCATGCCGGAGAGCACGCGCTGGTTCGTCCCCTGATTGCTCACGAAAGACTTTCTCCTGGGTTCACAGACCGTGACCTGATCTTCGCCGGGACTCCGCTGTGCGGGGAGGGCGAACCCTGCCCGTCGTCGCGAAAGGCTCAGCCGGTGGCCACACTCCTGATGGTGGCGGCCTCAATCGACGACTTTGCACCAGCCGCGCCCTGATGCTCATCGCGCGCATTAAAACATGCCGCGGGCCAGACCGAACACCAGCGCCAGCAGCAGCACCGTCTGATCCCGTCCGTTGATCAGCAGCCGTCCATCCTCCATGCGCAACTGGCTGCTCAGGACCCCGTTTTCGACCTGCGCCCACTCCTCGTCGACCGCAAGCTCCAGCCAGCTCTGCAGGTCCATGCCCCCGGTGGCCTCCAGGCCGGCCTCGGCCTGGAGGAGCGCCGCGACCTCCTCGAGCAGCGAGACACCGGCCTCGAGATCAAGGTTCAGCGCGATCGACTCCAGCGGGCGCGAGGCGAAGGCCTCCGCCTCCCCGCTCAAACCGAGATCCGCGGTCAAACGGACGTGCTTCCCCGGTTCGCTGTTCAGCCGGAGATGCCCCTTCAACGACGGGTCATGTTCGATCATCCGCTGCAGACCCTCCAGCACCATGCCCAGCAGCAACCCGGTCTGCAGGTCGGTGGCCAGCGCCATCGCCCGTACGCCCTCCAGATCCTCCATGAACTGCAACAGCGTCGGCCGGTGCCAGCGCAGGGCCGTCAGCTGCAGATCCAATGTCTCGACTGCGAGTCCGACGGAGCGCAACTCCTCCGCGCGCACCCGCCACAGGCTGTCGAGGCGGTTCGCAACCGAATTCTGGTTGGAACTCATCTGCAGCGTCTCCAGGGCCAGAATCTCGCGGTCCCCGCGCGTGAATGAAACGAGGCCGGATCCGAGTCCGATGTCGTAGTCCGGCAGGGGCCCGTAGCGGCCTTCCGGATCCGGGTGCACCACCAGCCCGAAGTACAGCTGCTCCAGAAGCAGACGCCGTTCTCCCTCGGTGAGGTCCATCCGGGCGGTATCGAAGCTCACGACCATCCGTTCCGGCGCATAGGCGATGCCGCCCTGACCTGCCCCGAGATGCAGCCGGAACGGGATCGGTTCTTCCTCGGGATCCGCGTCGCCGGAGATGAGCACCGGTCGACTCGAAAGCCGCGAGCTGACACCGCCGCCCAGACCGAGCCAGCTGTCCGCGCGGGGCCGCGCCTGCGCCAGCGCCGCGGCCCAGAGCGCGGGGATCTCCCCATCGGCCCGGACGGGCGCGGTGCGGGTCTGGACCGCCGCACCGAGCAGCCGGTGATCGATCCGGTGTTCCAGCTCCAGTTCGAAATCGAGCCCTTGCCCAACCACGTGCAGCACGCTGGTGGCTCGGGCCCGGTACCGTTCGCGTTCGTAGCGGCTGACCGCGTGATGGATTCGCAGCTCACCCACGTACCCGGTGAACGGCTCTTCGAGGGCGTTCTCGATCTGCACACCCACGTACACCGGCCACGCGGCAGCGGCCACGACGACCAGCAGCAGGGCAATCAGTATCTTGCGCAAGGGGCCTTCCCGGATGATCCGGGCCTCCGCAGGGATTGCACCGTGCGCCCCGGATGCGCCACGTTCAGGTGGCGCCCTTCAGGTACGCACAGGCCGTAAGCCGTGCTGATTGGGTTCGATGATGGCATCGCCGCAGTATAACCAAGACCGCCCGGTCAGCCGCATTGCCCACCTTCCCCGCGATCGCCCCGGCACAGGCCGGTCACTCAAGGAAATCGACGCGACCCAGCCCGTGCCGCACCACTTCCGGGACGGAGCCGGTCAGGTCGATCACCGTGGTCGCCTCGAGGGTCCCGGCGCCGCTGTCGATGACGGTGTCGACGAGGCGTCCGATCCGTTCCTCGATCTCCCACGGCTCGCTCAGCGGATATTCGTCCCCGGGAAGGTGCAGCGTCGCCGACATCAGTGGCGCGCCGTGTTCCCGCAGCAATTCCTGAACCACTCGCGACTCCGGCACACGCATGCCGACGGTGCGCCGTTTCGGGTGCTGCAGGCGCCGAGGCACCTCGCGCGTTGCCGGGAGAATGAAGGTATACGGGCCCGGCGTCAGGGCCTTCATCAGCCGGAAGGCAGTGTTATCGACCTTCGCGTATACGCCCAGTTCGGAGAGATCCCGGCACAGCAGCGTCAGGTGGTGGTCCTCGCTCACCTCCCTCAGCCGCCGGATCCGCTCCACGCCCGCCTTGTCGCCGATTCGGCAGGCTAGCGCGTAGCATGCATCGGTCGGCAGCACGATCACCGCGCCCTGCTGCAGCCACTCGACCGCCTGCCGCAGCAGCCTGGGTTGCGGGTTTTCGGGATGGATGGAGAGGACGCTCATCACGGCACCGTTGCACCTGAAACCCGTCATGATAGCAGTTGCGCGCCCGCCGACGCCGGCTGCAGAGCCTGTATACTGCGGGTTGAAGAATCCCTGAAGACGACTGACCGCGGGGGGTTACCCGACATGCTCTACGTGATCCTTGGACAGGACCATCCCGAAAGCCTCGAGCAGCGGATGGCAGTCCGCCCCGAGCACCTGTCCCGGCTCGAGGCCCTGCGCGATGCGGGCCGGCTGGTGCTCGCCGGACCGCTCCCCGCGGTGGACAGCCCCGACCCCGGTCCGGCCGGCTTCACCGGCAGCCTGATCGTCGCCGAGTTTCCGTCGCTCGCGGAGGCCGAGGCATGGGCCAGCGCGGACCCCTATCTCACCACAGGCGTGTTCCGCTCGGTGCAGGTTTACCCGTTCAGGCATGTGCTGCCCTGACCAGGCCCCGCACGGATTCCCGCCGCTGCCACGTCCGCCGCCCGAAACCGCCCCGGAGAAGTCCATGAAGACCCGCATCCCTCTGATCCTGCTGGCTCCGCTCCTGCTGATCCTGACTGCGTGCGACCGCACCGAACCCGAGACCGAGCCACCGGTGGCGGATGCGGAGACCCTGGCGCTGGTGAACGGGGTGCCCATCACGCGGACCGACCTCTTCACCTATGTCGGGCTCGGCGAGGCGCCGGAGACCGCGGGCACCGAGGATCTCCTCGAAGAACTGGTCAACCTCGAACTCCTGCGCCAGCAGGCCGTCGCCGAGGGCATCCACGAGGAGGAGGAGACCCGGGTCATCCTCCGGAACATCGAGACCAATATCCTGGCGTCGGAGCTCCTCGACCGCAGGACCGAGGCCATGCAATTCTCCGAGGCCGAGATCCAGGCCGAGTACGATGAACAGGTCGCGGACCTCGCATCCGAGGAATACCGTGCCCGCCACATCCTCGTACCGACGCAGGAACTCGCGCAGGAGCTCATTGAAGAACTGGATGCCGGCGCCGACTTCGCCGAACTGGCGGAGGCACACTCCATTGACGCTTCCGCACCCGAAGGCGGCGACCTGGGCTGGTTCCCGCCGCAGCAGATGGTCGCGCCCTTCGCCGAGGCCGTCACCGGGCTCGAACCCGGTGAATACACCCCCGAACCCGTCGAAACCCAGTTCGGCTGGCACGTGATCCAGCTCGAGGACACGAGAACGATCGAGCCGCCGTCACTGGACGAGGTCCGGCCGGTGATCGAGGAAATCCTCGAAACCCGCAGGCTGCGTGCCTACATCGACGAGCTGCGCGCGGACGCACGCATCGAGTTCCCGCTGCGCCCGCACCAGTAGCGGCACTCACTCTCATCGCGCGCGACGACGACCCCGAAGGATGAGAGCGCAAGCCTATGGAGTGCGGCGGCTTGCCGCCGCTTTGCCCTGCAGGAGGCTTGCCTCCTGCCGCGGGAGCAAGCTCAAGCCAGTGAAGTTGGGAGCAAGCTCAAGCCAGTGAAGTTGGGAGCAAGCTCAAGCCGGTGAAGTTGGGAGCAAGCTCCCGCCGGTGAAAAGCGGGAGCAAGCTCCCGCACTCCATAGCGAACGGGGCACAGACCGGTTCAACCGATCGAGAAGCTCTCGCCGCAGCCGCACTCGGCGGTCACGTTGGGGTTGTTGAAGACCAGTTGCCGGGTGAGGCCCTCGGATACGAAGTCGATTTCCATGCCGCGCACGAACCCGAAACTCTTTTCGTCCACGTAGATATCCAGATCATCGCCCGTGCGGAAGATCAGGTCGTCGTCGCGGGCCTCGCGCACGAGATCGACGACGTACATCCAGCCGGAACAGCCCGTGCGCTTGACCTCCAGACGGAACCCGACGGCGGCCGGGTCCGACTCCATCTGCTTCAGGATGTGCCGCGTCGCCTTCTCGGTCGCCCGGACGCGATCCGCCTCCGGAATCTCGGCTGCGGCGCTGCTGTTATCAACGGCCATCGTACTCATCGTGCTGACTCTCCTCGTTAAGGTCAAACGTGCCGCGAGCGCTGACTCTCATGGCACTACGCCACCCCTGACCATGAAAAGGCACGCCACGGAACACAAGGACGCACACGGAAAAGATGATCAATTGACTTCGTTTCCGTGCCTTCCGTGCCCTTCCGTGGCTGAATTTTCACGCTGAACTCAATCCCAGCGATCATCCCGGACCTGCACCATGCCGTCCTCGACCCGAACCGGGAAGGTCGTGATCGGCTCGTAGGCGGGTGCGCTCAGTGCCGCACCCGTGCGCAGGCAGAACTCCGCCCCGTGCTGCGGGCAGGTGATGCGGTCGCCCTTCACCTCGCCGCCCGCCATCGGGTACTCCTCGTGCGAGCACATGTCCTCGATGGCGTAGAAGCCGCCCTCGACGTTGAAGACCAGGATCGGGACGTCATCGACATCCACCTGTCGGTACGCACCGGGCTCGATCTCTCCTTCCCGGGCGACATCCACCCAGTCACTCATCAGAACATGCCCGTCTGCAGCCGAGCCGCCTCCGTCATGCGCGAGGCATCCCAGGGCGGATCGAACACCACTTCCACGTGCGCGTCCTCGACGGTCGGAACCTCCATCACGCGCTGCCAGACGTCGCTCGCAATGACATTGCCCATCCCGCATCCGGGCGCGGTCAGCGTCATGTCGATGGAGACACGGCGGCCCCCCTCGGGGTTCGGCTCGATCTCGCAACGGTAGATCAGACCGAGATCCACGATGTTGATCGGAATCTCGGGGTCGTAGCAGCCGCGCATCTGATCCCAGACCATCTTCTCGACGTCTTCGTCCGAGGCGTCCTCGGGCAGCTCCGGACTCGGCGCGGGCTCCTTGCCCAGGGCGTCGGCATCCTTGGCGTCGACCCGGAACAGCCGGCCCTGCGCCATCACGGTGTAACTCCCGCCGAGGGCCTGGACGAGGCCGACCTCGCCACCCGCCCCCATCATCACCTTCTGCCCTTCCGGGACCGCGACCGCCGGGCAGTCCCGAGTGAGCGTGATCATTTCCTGAACCTGCATGGCCTGTTTTCTCCTCGCGCTCCGGGCGATCCTGAGGTTAAGCGATGACTTCCATCACACCCGCCTGGGGAAGGCGGGCGGCGAGCCGACGCTCGATACTGGTGCGAATCGGCGCCAGCTCCATGCGCTCGAGCACCTCGTCGGCAAAGGCGAAGACCAGCATTCCCCGCGCGGCTTCCGTGCCGATGCCGCGGCTGCGCAGGTAGTACAGCGAGGTCTCGTCGAGCTGGCCGACCGTTGCCCCGTGCGCACACTTCACGTCGTCCGCGTAGATCTCCAGCTCGGGCTTGGTGTCGATCTCCGCGTTCGGAGACAGCAGCAGGTTGGCACTGTGCTGCTGTGCGTCGGTCTTCTGCGCACCGCGTTCCACCAGCACCCGGCCCTTGAACACGCCCCGGCCGTGCCCCTGGCCGATGCCGCGGTACTGCTCCCGGCTGGTCGTGTTGGGCGAGGAGTGGTGGACCCGGGTGTGGGTATCCACGTGCTGGCGTCCGCCGACGAGGAAGAGACCGTTCAGCTCGATCTCCGCGCCCGGCTCGGTGAGGTCGATGTTCAGATCGTGCCGCACCAGGCGACCACCGAGGTTCACGTTGTGCGAGGTCACCCGGCTGTCGCGGCGCTGCTGCACGAAGATGCTGCCAATGTGGTAGGCCGTGTCCGCATGGTCCTGGACCAGGTAGTGGCGCACCTGCGCGCCGGCCTCGGCCCGCAGCTCGGTCACCGTGTTCGTGAACCCGCTGGCGCCGTCGAGATCCGCGTAGTGCTCCACGATGGTCACCTCGGATTGCTCCCCGGCCTGAACCAGTACGCGTGGGTGATGCCACGTGGCCGGGCTCCCCGCCGATCCCACGAGCAGCAGGTGCAACGGTCGTTCCACGCGCACGCCCCGGCTCAGCATGATCACGGCCCCGTCGCTCATGAAGGCCATGTTCGCAGCCGCGAAACTGGAGAAGCGGTCATGCGCAAGGGTCCCCAGCAGCGGCTCGAGGCGATCCGTATCGCCGCCGAGCATGCCGGAGAGGCTGCGCACCATTGCGCCCTCGGGCAGGCCCTCGAGATCCGACAGCTCGGGACGGAACCGTCCGTCCACGAACACCATGCGATGGGCATCCAGTCCCTCGAAGCCCAGGCCCGCAATGGTCTCGGGCGATACCGGGGCATCGGCCGCGGGCGCCGCGAAGGGCTTGGTCGCGATCGGACGAACGTTGGTGTACTTCCACTCCTCCTGACGCGGATCCGGGAAGCCTGCGGCGACGAAGCGCTGGGCCGCGCCGCGGCGACGTCCGGCCAGCCACTCCGGGAGTTCCGCTGGCAGCCCGTCCTGTACCTGCCGGACCTGTTCGGCGTAGTGCTGACTCAGGGCATTCGCGCTCATGCCGCCTCCCCGATGATGCCATGGTAGCCGCTCCGCTCGAGCTCATGCGCCAGGGTCTTGTCGCCGGACTTGATGATCCGTCCGTCCGACAGCACGTGGACGAAATCGGGTTCGATGTGGCTCAGCAGGCGCTGGTAGTGCGTGACCAGCACGATCGCGCGATCGGCAGCGCGAAGCTTGTTCACGCCCTCCGACACCACCTTCAGCGCGTCGATGTCGAGCCCGGAATCGGTCTCGTCGAGCAGTGCGAGCTTCGGCTCGAGCACCAGCATCTGCAGGATCTCGTTGCGCTTCTTCTCGCCGCCGGAGAACCCGACGTTGACGGCGCGATGCAGGAAGCTCTCGTCCATCTCCATCATCTGCAGCTTCTCGCGCACGAGCTTGAGAAACTGGAAGGTGTCCGCCTCGGGTTCCCCGCGGTGCTTGCGCTGGGCGTTGTAGGCCTCCTTCAGCAGATAGATGTTCTTCACGCCCGGGATCTCCACCGGGTACTGGAAGCCGAGGAGCATGCCCGCGCGGGCGCGTTCCTCGGGCTCGAGCTCGAAGAGGTCCTCGCCGAGATACTCGACGGTGCCACTGGTGACCTCGTAGCCATCGCGGCCACCGAGCACCTGGCACAGGGTGCTCTTTCCGGAGCCGTTCGGCCCCATGATCGCGTGGACCTCGCCGGGCTTCACCTCGAGATCGATGCCCTTCAGGATGGGGGTGCCGTTCTCCACCCGGGCGTGCAGGTCGTTGATCTTCAGCATGGCTGTATTCTCCTGGTTCATTTCCTGTAGGCCTTCCGCCGGCGGGCGGCCTGGCCGATCAATTGTCTGTTGCGTTCAGGCCCGATGGTGGGCCCGCTGCGCTTGGCCCACCCTACCCGTCGTCACCCACCGTTCCGTAGGGTGGGCCAAGCGCAGCGGGCCCACCTCTGAAACCCACCATCCGATTCAGGCGGTCGCCGAGTGTTCCACGGCCAGCTCGCGCACCCGGAACAGCAGGGCCTCGAGCCCCGCGCGCCGGGTCGGGCTGAGCGCGCTCTCCAGACCCATTGGCCCGAACATCTCGTAGGGATCGGTTGCCAGCACTTCCTCGGGTGTCTTGTCCCGGAAGGGCAGCAGCATCAGCGCCATCAGGCCGCGCACGGTGGCCGTCTCCGCATCGGCCTCGAGGACCAGCTTCGGGGGGTCCTCGTCGCTGAGGTGGCCGACCAGCCACGCCTTCGTGTTGCAATCCTTGATCCGGGTCTCCTCCGTGAGCTGCTCGGCCGGCAGGTTCGGCATCTGCCGCCCCATGTCCTCGATCATCTTGTAGCGGTCTTCCCAGTCAGGAAGCATCTCGAAGGCTTCCATCAGTTCCTGCATCTTCATCTGTTTCTCCTCCAGATCGTCGGATTGCCACCCGGCTTGCGCAATCAGCCGACCGCGCCTTCCAGCGATACCGCCAGCAGGGCCTGGGCCTCGACCGCGAATTCCATCGGCAGCTCGCCGAAGACCTCCTTGCAGAAGCCGTTCACGATCATGTTGACCGCGTCCTCCTCGGAGATTCCGCGCTGCTTCAGGTAGAAGATCTGGTCGTCGCCGATCTTCGAGGTGGTCGCCTCGTGCTCGATCTGGGCCGTCGGATTCTTCGCCTCGATGTACGGGTAGGTGTGCGCGCCGCAGCGGTCGCCAAGCAGCAGCGAGTCGCACTGGGTGTAGTTGCGCGCGCCCTCGGCGCCCCCGACCACCTTCACCAGGCCGCGGTAGGCATTGTTGGCCCGTCCTGCGGAGATCCCCTTCGAGATGATGGTGCTGCGGGTGTTCTTCCCGACGTGGACCATCTTTGTCCCGCTGTCGATCTGCTGCATGTTGTTGCCAACTGCCACCGAGTAGAACTCGCCCACCGAGTTGTCGCCGATCAGCACGCAGCTCGGGTACTTCCAGGTAATCGCGGAACCGGCCTCGACCTGGGTCCAGGAGATCTTGCTGTTGCGGCCGCGGCACTCGCCCCGCTTGGTCACGAAGTTGTAGATGCCGCCCTTTCCTTCCTCGTCTCCGGGGTACCAGTTCTGCACCGTGGAGTACTTGATCTCGGCATCGTCCAGCGCGATCAGCTCGACCACCGCCGCGTGGAGCTGGTTCTCGTCGCGCTGCGGCGCGGTGCAGCCCTCGAGGTAGCTCACGTGCGAGCCCTCCTCGGCGATGATCAGCGTCCGCTCGAACTGGCCGGTGTTCATCGCGTTGATGCGGAAATACGTGGACAGTTCCATCGGGCAGCGCACGCCCTTCGGCACGTACACGAAGGACCCGTCCGAGAACACGGCGGCGTTCAGCGCAGCGAAATAGTTGTCGCCCGAGGGAACCACCGTGCCCAGGTGTTTCTCCACGAGTTCCGGGTGGTCCCGCACCGCATCGGAGAACGAGCAGAAGATCACGCCGGCCTCGGCGAGCTTCTCCTTGAAGGTCGTCGTCACGGAGACGCTGTCGAAGACCGCATCCACCGCCACGCCGGCCAGCCGCGCCCGCTCGTGCAGCGGGATGCCCAGCTTCTCGTAGGTCTCGAGCAGCTTCGGATCAACCTCGTCGAGGCTCTTCGGGGCGTCGTCCTTCGGCTTCGGCGCGGCGTAGTACGAAATGGACTGGTAGTCGATCTTCGGGTAGTGCACGTGCGCCCAGCTCGGCTCGCGCATGGTCAGCCAGTGCCGGTAGGCCTCCAGGCGCCACTTGAGCATGAACTCGGGCTCGTTCTTCTTCGCCGAGATCGCACGGACCACGTCCTCGTTCAGCCCTGGCGGCAGGATCTCCTGATCGATATCCGTACTGAAGCCGTACTTGTATTCGCGCTTGATCAGTTGCTCGACGTCTTGGGATTGCGTGGACATGATTCTCGCTCCGGTTGGTCTCGTTGAGTCGTTCAGAGTGCTGCCGCGCGGGCCCCGCCCCAGGTCACCGGCACCGGAACCGTGCCGGTGACCAGGTCGTTGAGCGTGACGACGGACAAGGCCTGGCGAAAGGCCGCGTTGATGTGCACCCAGTGCGGACGGGTGTTGCAATTGCTGTGGATCTGGCAGTCCAGTTCCTCGGTCATGCATTCGGTCAGGGCAATGGGACCTTCCACCGCTTCGATGATCACAGCGAGGTTGGTGTCTCCCGGACGCCGCGCCAGGCGATATCCGCCGTTGCGGCCCTGGATCGACAGCAGAACCCCGTGATCCCTGAGCAGCTTCAGCAGCTTGACCACCGTTGGCATCGCGATACGCGTGTTCTCCGACAGCTGTCGGGCGGTGATCCCCTGCGCGCCCTGCTCCCGGGCGATCTCGGAAAGGATCACGATGGCGTAGTCACTGAGCTTGCTGATTCGTAGCATGGTTTCAGCGGCTTCCCGTTAAACAGTACCGATTTGGTCAAACAGTACTTAATTAGTCCCATTTTACCTTAAAAAGGAGGGGCACGAATGCCCCCCGCCTGATTACTGACTACACATGTTGCGTGCGGGCCGCGATCGCGGCAATAAACACCCCACGATACAGGGAAAACCGGTTGCGGAACCGGCCTCCGCAGCCCGCGACGCAAGGTGCAACGGGACGCCCCACAGGTCCAGTGCCCGTACAATGGAGCCATGTTCCGCGGATCCACGGCGCAATGACGGCCTCTGGAATGCCGGCCTCTGGGAGCCGACTGTTCGTCTACGGCACCCTGTTGCGGGGCCTGAGCCGGGCACAGGTGCTGCGCGACGCGCGTTTTCTGGGCCCCGCTCTCGCAGAGGGGCGCCTCTTCGATCTGGGGCGATATCCTGGCCTGCGCCCCGGGCGAGGCCTGGTCGTCGGGGAGGTCTGGCACGTCGATGACGCGATGCTGCAGCGCATCGACCGAATCGAGGACTTCGATCCCCGCGACCCGAACGGGTCCCTCTATCGACGGGGCGAGGTCCCGGTCCGCAGCCTCTCGGGGGTGCAGCTCCCGGCATTCACCTACCACTACAACCGCAGGCCGCCCGGCAGGGCACGCATCCCGCACGGGGACTACCGCCGGTACCTGCTGGAACACCGCCCGGGGCCGCAGCCGATGGTCGCCTACGGATCCAATCTCCGTCTGTCCCGCATCGAGGAGCGGATCGGCCCGGTGGGACGGCGCCGCCCCGGCACCTTCCCGGGATTCCGGCTGAGCCTCGAGAAGCGCGCCGCGGGCGGGCCCCGGGTGGTGGCGAACCTGCGCTTCACCGGCCGGGACCGGTGCCCCGGAGCCCTGCACCGGGTGGCGCCGTCGCAACTCGAGGCCATGGACGGATTCGAGGGGACGCCCGATCACTACCTGCGGGTCGTGCTCCCCTTTCAGCCCGCGGGCGAGCGGGGAATGCGGCTGGCGCACACCTGGATCGCCCACCCGGACCGGGTCACCAGCGGGCTGCCGGTGGCCCCGGAATATCTGGACCACCTGCGCGCCGGCTACCGGGAGTTCGGCTGGGCGCAGGCGCCGATCGATCTGGCGCTGGCCGATCTGTTTCAGGGGAGGGACGAAGCATGACGGGGGGCTCTGCCTCGATCCGGCCTCAAGCATGCCGTAACGCTTGAAGGCGGCACGCCGATGCGGAGCCGCCGGCGGGGGTTCGGTATACTGGCGGCTCCACTGCGGTTGGCCACGGCCGCCGCGGGTCATGCCACAGGTGCGATGCCCCAGCCTGCGAACGAACCGCCCGTTGCCTCCGGGCGCCAGCCCGTCCCAACCGACCCAAAGGAACGAATACATGTCCGACCTCAAAGCCGTCATCGAGGCCGCCTTCGAGCGGCGCACCCAGATCACCCCCCGCAACGTCGAGACCACGGTGAAGGACGCCGTGCGCGAGACCATCGAACAGCTCGACCGCGGCAGTCAGCGCGTGGCCGAAAAGATCGACGGGCAGTGGGTGGTGCACGAATGGCTGAAGAAGGCAGTGCTGCTCTCCTTCCGGATCGAGGAAAACCAGTTCATCAAGGGCGGCTTCACCAACTACTACGACAAGGTGCCATCGAAGTTCGCGGACAGCAGCAGCCGCGACTTCCGTTCCGGGGGCGTCCGCGTGGTGCCGCCCGCGACCGCGCGCAAGGGCGCATACATCGCCCCGAACGTGGTGCTGATGCCCTCCTACGTGAACATCGGTGCCTATGTGGACGAGGGCACGATGGTCGATACCTGGGCCACCGTCGGATCCTGCGCCCAGGTGGGCCGGAACGTGCACCTCTCGGGAGGCGTGGGCATCGGCGGCGTGCTGGAGCCACTGCAGGCCGCACCGACGATCATCGAGGACAACTGCTTCATCGGCGCACGCTCGGAGATCGTCGAGGGCGTGATCGTCGAAGAGGGGGCGGTGGTCTCCATGGGGGTCTTCATCGGGCAGAGCACGCGCATCTATGATCGCGAAAAGGACGAGATCACCTATGGCCGCGTGCCCGCCGGGGCCGTGGTGGTCTCCGGCACCCTGCCCTCGAAGGATGGCAAGTACTCGCTGTACTGCGCGGTGATCGTCAAGCGCGTGGACGAAAAGACGAAGGCCAAGGTCGGCCTGAACCAGTTGCTGCGGGAGGTCCAGGGCTGACTCTCATGGCGCCTGGCCACCACCCCCGACCATGAAAGAAGCGTAGGGCGGAAGAGGGCGAAGCCCGTCATCC
>RECA01000197.1 GCA_007692435.1 Thioalkalivibrio sp. | reverse complement strand
GGGCTGGCCTCCTACGGTGCTCGCCCCGGCCCCCTGTAGGAGGCGAGCCCTCTCGGCGATTCGGCGCCGGGGACGGTCGCCCAGGGGGCTGGCCTCCTACGGTGCTCGCCCCGGCCACCTGTGCCACCCTCACCGGCGCCCGGTCACCACTCCGCCAGCGGATTGTGGCGGGAAAGCGTCAGCAGCACGCGGTAGCCGTCGTCTTTACTCCCGGAGGCTGCGCTTCGGTCACGGAACTCCGCGTCGAGGGTAAGGGCGAGCCCCCGGCGGTTCGTGGTCGGGCGATCCAGGATCCAGGCGACGCGGCCACCGAGCTGCATGTCCGCCTCACCCAGACCGGTATCCGACCGCAACTGGTGCCGGTAACGCAGGTCGAAATCGGCATCGACTCGATGGTGCAGATCCAGCGTGCGCGAGCCGAAGCTCGCCTCCCAGCGATCCTGCGTGGTACCGGTCACCCGATCCTCGCGCTGACGCCACTCGAGCTGCGCCCTTACCGGGAAGGCCTTGAAGCCACGCTGGTCCCGATACAGCTCGAGCTGCGAGGTGTCGATACCCGCCGCTTGCCCGGAATCGATTGCGCCGGGCACCTGACCACGTGTGGCCTTGATACCCCAGCGGCCGGCCTCGGTCCTGAACTCGGACTCCAGTTGCAGGCGCCGGTAGGCCGCCATTGCCGATCCGCTCTCTGGCGCCCGCAACCGTTCGTTCTGGCCGAACTCGGTGTCCATCCGGACGCGGGGCCGGCCCCGCCACCAGCCCGAGCCGATCTCCGGCGGCGTCCACGTCGTTCTGAGCCGATAGCGGTCCTTTCGCTCCGCGCTCCCGGGCCGCTCACGAATTACATCATCGCGCTCGCGCTGGGCCAACACGCCGATCTGCCAGTCGTCGACCTCGAGCCCACCCTCGGCGCGCATACGTTCGCGGTCGGTCGTGACGCCGGTGTTCGCCGCGCTGTCGAACTCCGGTCCCACCCAGCGGTATTCTGCGCCGGCATGCCAGTGCAACCCGTCGGATGTGTCCGGCTTCCACTCGGCAACCAGGCGGCGCGCCGTTCCCCGCCTGCCACCGAGGCCACCCCCCATGCCCCTGGCCTGTCCCGAGCCCGCTTCTTCAAACGAAACCCGGAGTCGCGAATCCAGCACGCTGGCGTCTGCACCCAGTGACCACGCCTGTCTTGCCGGCGCCTCGGTACCGTCGCCCGCCGTGTCCGCCAGCTCGTTTCCGGCGACCCAGCCACTGGTGAGATTCAGGGTGCCGCGGCTTCCTGCCGGGACGGCATGCGCCGCCACCAGACCGAACAACTGGTGCTCCAGGTCGGATTCCTGTGGCGCATTCCCGGATTGGCCCTCCATCCGCGGATGAAAGACAAAGCCGCGAATATCCGTCTCCCGTGCCGGCTGCCATTCGGCGACCGCGCCGGGCCGATCCCGGTCCCGATGGATCAGGCTCTGGTAGGCGAGTCTCTGCGTGCCGAGGCGGGTTCGTCCGGAGGCTTCGCGCGGTGCCACCGACACCTCCTGCAACGGGTCTCGCCGGGAGATGGCCGGCAATTCCGACCCGGGTCCTTCCGATCCCGGATATGCGCTGGAAAGGCCGCCCGTAACCCCCGGCTCCGGGCCAGCACCGAACAGCGGCCCGGCCGCCAGGCCGAACAGGACCGCCGGCAGATACAGTGCCTTGTTCACACCTTGACCCGCGACATCATGGCAGCCTCCGCGAGCGTGACTGCTATTCCAAAACAGCCCGTTAGCTGTTCTTACTATTGTAGCTTCTAAGCCCCCGCCCGGGGGCTCCATCGCAGCACCGAGTCACCTCGAGTCTGTGCCCTTCCCGGAGATCAGCGGCCGACTCCCGGATAGGGCGACGAAGCCTTCGCATACCCTTCAAGTCAGGTATTCGGCGAGAACGGGCGTTTCTGAAGAGTGGCGGCGGCTGCAGTAGCAGCCAATTGCCTGGCCAAATCCAGGCTGGCTTTATTCAGCGCTTGTCGCGAGGATTGTCATCCCCGTACCGCCACCAGCCTTGCACCAAGGGCGAGACCCATGTTCACGAGCACCAGCACGGGCGCAAACGGCTGATCCAGCGCCAGGCTCAGGCCCCAGGCGATCAGGAATCCCGCCTGTGCGAGCGCCTGCGACCACAGCAACAGGCTGGTCAGGTTACGCGCGGGATAGGCAGCGCCCCAGGCCGGCAGCAGCATGGTGGCCAGCGCCGCAGGAAGACCCAGTACCATCGTGCCCAGCACGATCGCGGCCACCAGCCAGGCAATCTCCGTCAGGCGCAGCCACGGGCCGGACGGTGGCGTGGCAGGGACATCGGGCGCGGTCTGGGCATGTAGCCATATCCGGCGCAGACCGGGCCACAGCAGGAGACTGACCGCACCCAGCGCGCCGACGGCCCAGAGCTCATTCGGGCTGGCGAAATACAGCTGGCCCTCGGCCCACGCAGCCGCGGCGAGGCTCGCCTGGGCAAAGTTCGCGGCCAGCAGCGTGACCGCCGCGAGGCCCGCAAGGAAGATGGCCAGAGGCAGGCGCTCACGTTCCGGAATGCGCTGCAGCAGCGCCATCACTGCGGCGGCAACGGCGAGCGCGACCGGCAGGACGGGCCAGTGCAGGATCGACGCGAGCACGCCTCCGGCTGCCGCCCATTGCCCAAGCGCCAGCGCCTGCCACACCGAACCGCGCAGAAACAGTCCCGCACCAGCCAGTGCGAGCACGGATGTGACCAGCACACCGGCGACGAACGGGACGAGCAGCAGGTCACCTGGCATCGATGTACTCGGCCAGCGGGCGATTCTCGACGCCCACCGCCTGGAGGAAGGCGTCGTCGTGGCTGGTGATCAGCAGAGTCGTTTCGGGCGGCAGCCCGCGGATCAGCACCAGCGCATCGTCGCGCACTTCCGCATCCAGGTGATTGGCCGGTTCGTCGAGCAGGATCAGCCGTTGTGACGGCGCGTGGCCGCTACAACTGGACAGCGCCGCGGCCAGTCGAAGCAACTGCCACTGGCCCCCACTCAGGTGGTCAAGACGGCGGTCCAGAAGTGCGCTCACCGGAGACGGCTCCGTCACCCGCGCGCCCATGGCCCGTAACCAGTCGTATCCCGACAATGGCAGGGGCTGTCGGCGCGGATGGTCCTGCGCCAGCAGGCTGACCCGTACGCCCGGGGCCACCTGCAAACGGCCGGCGTGCACCCGGGCCTGGCCGGTAATGGCCCTCAGCAACAGGGATTTCCCGGCGCCGTTGGGGCCGGTTAGCGCCCAGCGCGCGCCCGGCGGCACGTGCATCGACAACGGCCCCAGTACAGGGCGGTCGAAACCGAGCAACGCCGACCGGGCGCTGAGGATGGGCGTGGCAGACCGGGATGGCATTCAATCTGTGTTCCGGCTGAACTCGAATGGACCCGGAAACCGTTGCCCGGAGCCGGGCCTGGCAGCCCAAGTCCTACAGGCTGCTGGTCGGCCGCGGGGCGTGCACCGGCAGGATCCGGGACATTCGGATCACCGCTGCGGCAGTGTCCCGGCCCACAGCGTCATCAGCTCCAGGTAGCCATCCAGCGTCGCATCCGCTGGCGGGTCCAGTGGCACGGCCTGCGACGACCAGCCGAGGTTGCGTTCCAGGAACTCGGCACCGCGGGCAGGCTGGAAGATCGCGTAGAGCACGGTCCCTTCCGTACCCTCAAGATCGCTCACCAGCCTGCGCAGGTGGCGGGCGGTCGGCGGAATGCCGGGGGCCGGCTCCAGGTAGCCCACGATCTCGACGGGCAACCACTCCTCCAGATAGTCGAGATCCTCGTGATAGACGACGATTCGCTGACCCGGCTGGACCTGCGCGGCCAGGGCCTTGGCGTGATCGTGCAGGCGCTCGGCGGTGTGTTCGGCGCGTTGCATGAAGTCGTCGGCGTGGTCTGGGCGGAGCTCGCCCATGCGTTCGCCCAGGGCCAGGGCGAGCTCGGCCATACGCAGCGGGTCGGCGTTGAAGTGCGGGTTGCCCTCCGCGTGCACGTGACCCATGTTCGGCCCGTCCATGGTGATGGATCGGCGCAGCTCAACCTGGTCCGCGCCGCGGAAGTGGCCCGGCTGCCCCGAGTTGATCGCGCGGTTGTTGGCGCCGCGCTGGGCGGCGGGCAGCCAGCCTTCCTCCAGGCCCGCGCCCAGTTCGAGCAGCAGGTCGGCCCGACGCAGGGCGGCCATGAAGCTTGGCCGGGCGTCGAGATAGTGCGCGTCACGGTCGGGTGGCGCGAGCACCCGGACCTCGGCCCGGTCGGCGCCGATCTCGCGGGCCAGGGCGCCGAGACTGGAGGTGGTGGCGACCACGTTAAGGCCGGCCAAGGCCTGTGCGGGCGTCAGCACAAGGGCCGCGAGGGCAAGGGCCGCGATGCCGGTCAGCCATCGGGCGATTGGCGTGCGATTCCTGTGAAGAACCATGCCGGACTCCTTGGGGAACGAGGTGGGCAAAAGATGGTCCCGGTGCCGGCTTCTCCGCCGACCCCCCGGAGATGCGCGGGTCGGGCAGGACCCGCGCGATTGAGGATTAGAATCGGTGAGCGCCGTGCGCGCCGAGGGCGACGTTCAGCTGCAGCATGAACTCCAGCCCGCGGTCACGATCCCCGTCGTCGTCGACGAAGTCGTTCTGCGACAGCTGTGCGCGCAGGAAGACCGGCTCCACCGGGCGGAAGGTCACCTGGGCCGTGTGGCGGTAGGAGGTGTCAAAGTCCGGGGTGACGAACTGGCGTACGCGTTCGGCGTCTCTTTCGTTTCCGGGCAGACCGTCATTGGTCAGGCCCAGGGCCTCGGTGCGCACACCGGCCTCCCAGCGCGGTGCGAAGCCATAGACCGCCTGGAGATACAGGCCATCCTGTTTGGCCTTGCTGCTGCCGACCGCATTATCCGCAATGGTGGCCTGGTCCTGCCGGCGCTGATAGTCGACATCGATCTCGCGGTAGAAGTATTCGCCCTGCACGCGCCAGTCGCCGTGGCCGTAGGCACGTCCGGAGCTGTACTTGTAGACCGCATCAAGCCCGGCGAACCAGGCATCGCCATCCCATTCCTCCAGTCCGGACCCGTGTTCGGTTTCCTGCTGCCAGGTGCGGGCGTAGCCGCCGGAGATGCCGAACTGGGCGGCGTGATCCGGCCCTAGATCGGGCCCGAATTTGGCAAAGGCAGTGATCAGGCGCGGACCGGACACGCTGGAAAACGAGGAGCGGATCTCATCTCCAGCGTTGGTGGTATGCGAGCCACCCGAGCCCTCATAGGGGATGAAGCTGTTGTCACCCTGCAGCAGTTCCACGCCCAGCTGGGTGTAGGTCTCTGTCGGGGCCACCC
>RECA01000124.1 GCA_007692435.1 Thioalkalivibrio sp. | reverse complement strand
TTTCATGGTCGGGGGTGGTTGCCAGGCGCCATGACCGTTAGCGTGAAAGTCGCGCTTCACCTATCACCCCGTTCAGGACTAGACTTCAGCCATGTGTGGAATCGTCGCCGGCATCGCCGAACGCAACATCGTGCCCGTCCTGATGGAGGGGCTTCGCCGACTGGAATACCGCGGATACGATTCCGCGGGCATCGCGCTGCTCGCGGACGGGGTCATTGTCCGCGAGCGCACCCTCGGCAAGGTCGCCGCGCTCGCGGATGTGGTCGAGCGCGACGGGCTGAAGTGCGATGCCGGTATCGCCCACACGCGCTGGGCCACCCACGGCAAGCCCAGCGCCGAGAATGCCCATCCCCACGTATCGGCCGAGCGCATCGCGCTGGTGCACAACGGCATCATCGAGAACCACGCGCAGTTGCGCGCGATGCTGCAGCAGCGCGGCCACCGCTTCACCTCGGAGACGGATACCGAGGTGATCGCGCACCTGATCGTGGACGAACTCTCCAACGGCAGCGGCGACCTGTTCACCGCGCTGCGTGCGGCTGCCCGGAAGATGCACGGGGCCTATGCGCTGGCGGTACTGGACCGGGAGGCGCCGGAGCGTGTGGTGCTCGCCCGCGAGGGCAGCCCGCTGGTGATCGGGCTCGGCATCGGCGAGAACTTCGCCGCCTCCGATATCCAGGCGCTGCTGCCGGTCACCCAGCGCTTCGTGGACCTCGAGGACGGCGACTTCGCGGTCCTGGAGCGTCTGTCGATCGCCGTGTACGACCGCGACGGCGAAGCGGTGAAGCGCCCGGTGCGCGAAAGCAGCCGCGAGGCGCTGGCCGCCGATCGCGGCGGTTACCGGCACTTCATGCTGAAGGAGATCCACGAGCAGCCGGAGGCGATCGCCGCGACGCTGGAGGGCCGCCTGGGCGCGGACGACCTGCTGCCCAACCTGCTCGGGCCGGAGACCGCCGAGCGGCTGTCCGGGGTGCGCGGGGTGCAGGTGGTCGCCTGCGGCACCAGCTACCATGCGGGCCTGGTAGCGCGCCACTGGTTCGAGGCGGTGCTGGGATTGCCCTGCCAGGTCGAGGTGGCCAGCGAGTACCGCTACCGTCCGCACGTGGTGCTGCCCGGCACCTTGCTGGTGGTGATCTCGCAGTCCGGCGAGACCGCCGACACCCTCGCGGTGCTGAAGCAGTCGCGCACGGAAGCCTTCCACGCGCGCCTGTCGATCTGCAACGTCCCCGAGAGCGCGATGGTGCGCAATGCCGACCTGTCGCTGCTGACCCACGCCGGACCCGAAATCGGCGTCGCCTCGACGAAGGCCTTCACCACCCAGCTGGTGGCGCTGGCGCTGCTGGTATTGCTGCTCGCGGAGCATTCCCAGGCGGCGCAGCTCGCGCCGGAGGCGCGCGCGGACTGGATCCGGGGCCTGCGGGCCCTGCCCGAGCAGGTGCGCGCGGTATTGGGGATGGACGCCCCGGTTGCCGAATTGGCGGAGCGGCTGGTCGAACGCGACCACGCGCTCTTCCTGGGTCGCGGCCAGCACTTCCCGATTGCGCTCGAGGGTGCGCTGAAGCTGAAGGAGATCTCCTATATCCATGCGGAGGCCTACCCCTCCGGCGAACTCAAGCACGGCCCCCTGGCGCTGGTCGACGCGGACATGCCGGTGATCGCGGTGGCCCCCAACGACGCACAGGTCGAGAAGCTCGCGAGCAACCTGCAGGAGGTGCGGGCGCGGGGTGGCGAGCTGATGGTCTTCGCGGACCGCGACACGGTCCCGACGCTGAGCGCCGAGGACACCTGGATCGCGCTGCCCACGGCTCCAGCGCTCGAGTGGCTGACCCCGATCCTGTTCACCATCCCGCTGCAGCTGCTCGCCTACCACACCGCGGTGCTGAAGGGCACCGACGTCGACCAGCCCCGGAACCTCGCGAAATCCGTGACCGTGGAGTAGACGCGGCGCTCGCACCTCGGCGGCACCCGTGACACCCGATTCCGCCGGCCGCGTGCTGTCCCACGTGGTCGGGTTTGACGATGCCCCCTTTGCACGGAGTCACCGCGGTGACGTGCTGGTGGTCGGGGCGGTATTCGCCGGCCAGCGGCTGGAGGGGGTGCTGTCGACCCGGGTGCGCCGCGACGGCGCCAATGCCGCGGAGCGCCTGGCGGCCTGCATCGAGGCCAGCCGCTTCCGGCCACAACTCCAGGCCGTGCTGCTGCAGGGCATCGCGCTGGCCGGCTTCAACGTGGTCGATCTTGCCGCGCTCGGCCGATCCACCGGCCTGCCGGTGCTGGTGGTCGCCCGCCGCGAACCCGATCTTGCGCGCATCCGCAATGCGCTGGAACGCCGGGTGCCCGGCGGCCGGCGCAAGTGGCGCCTGATCGAGGCGGCGGGGCCGATGGAGCCCCTCGCGGGTGTCCACGTGCAGCGCCAGGGGCTGTCCCCCGCGGAGGCGGGGAAGCTGCTGACCGGGCTCCAGCTGCACGGGCTCATGCCCGAACCGCTGCGCGTGGCGCACCTGATCGCCGGCGGCGTGACCACCGGCGAGAGCCGCCACCGGCCCTGAGGACGCCGGGCCGGTTTGGCATGCGGGCCACGGTTCTCTATCCTTGAATGCCATTCAAAGCGTCCCCGAAGGACGCACCGGAGGCCTCTGCCATGGATCTCTCAGAAAGAACCGGAAGAAGCCTTGCGGCGCCTGCATTCGGCGCCCGCACCCTTTCACTGCTGACGCTGCTGCTCGGCGCCCTGCTCGCGCAGCCGGTGGCCTCCGAGTTGTCGGCTGGTGCGGAGGACCGCCTGGCCTACGAGAAGAACACCATCGAGGTGGTGCGCCAGGTGGCCCGTGCAGTGGTCGCCGTACAGGTGACGACGGACGGCGAATCCCCGATGGCACAGAACGACGGCCAGCGATTCGCCGGCGGCAGCGGCTTCGTCGTGGACGAAGCCGGGCGCATCATCACCAACTTCCACGTGGTGGCGATGGCGCTGGGTGAAGCCACCGAGGACGAGGTGGAGCTGGAACCGGGTGCGTCGCTGATGGTGTCGTTCCTCGACACCCCGGACGAGGAACACGAGGTCCAGGTCCTGGGCGCCAATCCGGACGTCGATCTTGCGCTGCTGGAGTTGCTGGACCCGGATCGCGCCCCGGTGGTGTCGCCGATCCCGCTCGCGGACTCGGACCGGGTCGAGGTGGGTCAGAAGGCGATTGCGATCGGCAATCCCTTCGGCCTGCACTCGACGGTGACCGCGGGGATCATCTCCGCGGTGGAGCGCGAGCAGCCGGGCGTCGTCGGCATCGAGATCCCCTACATCCAGACCGACGCCGCGATCAATCCCGGCAACTCGGGTGGTCCGCTGCTGAACTCCGCCGCCGAGGTGATCGGCATCAACAACACCATCCTCGCGCCGGCCGGCGCCTTTGCCGGGATCGGTCTCGCGGTGCCGAGCAACCTGCTCGCCGAGGCGATGAGCGAGCTGCGGGCCGGCGGGCTCTCCGGGTTTGCCGCTGCGGCCGCGCAACTGCCCGACCGGCCCCGGCTCGGGCTGGAGATCAGCCTGCGGGTTGGGGACTACCCCCGTGCCCTGCGCGATCAGCTCGGCCTGCCGGACGAAGGCGTGGTGGTCACTGGCGTGTCCGAGGGCGGTCCGGCGGACCGGGCGGGCGTCCAGGGCCCCGAGGCAATGGTGCTGGTCGACGATCAGCCGTTTCCGGTGGGCATGGACGTGATCACGGCGGTCGACGGTGAGCCCGTGCAGCGGGCGATCGACCTGCAGCGCGTTATCCTCGATCGCGGGGAGGGCGACGTGGTGACCGTGACGGTCTGGCGCGACGGCAGCGAGCTGAGCCTCGAGATCGAGCTCGAGGTGGTGCCGGTCGAGGACGACTGACAGCGGCCCACGACGCGACCGATCGACGGAGGACGCGGATCCATGGGAGAAGACGGCCTCGAGCAGGAGGGTCACCGGCAGGCGCTGGCGATGCTGCGGGCCTGTGCGACCGAGGCGGGTTTCCTGGCCTCGCCGACACGGCGTTCCAACTATCGGCGGGTCTGGGCACGGGACGGAGCGATCCTGTCCCTGGCCGCCCTGTGCGCGCAGGACGAGGAGTTGATTGCCACCGCGCGCTGCACGCTGCAGACCCTGGTGCGCCACCAGGGTCCACACGGCGAGATTCCGAGCAATGTCGATCCGGTCACCGGGCGCGTCAGTTACGGGGGCACCACCGGCCGCGTGGACGCCGATCTGTGGTTCGTGATCGCGTGCGCGGAATACTGGCGCGCGACCGGGGACGACGACTTCCTCGACGCGATGCTTCCCGCCCTCGAGAAGGTGCGTTTCCTGCTCGGGGCGTGGGAGTTCAACAACCGGGGCCTGCTGTACGTGCCGCCGACCGGGGACTGGGCCGACGAGTACCTGCAGAGCGGATACGTCCTCTACGACCAGCTGCTCTACCTGCAGACGCAGCGCAGCCTGGCCGCACTGCATGCCGGGGTGCATGGCTCGTCGGACCACGCGCTCGAGGAACGGGTCAGCCACCTGTATCACCTGATCCGCGCCAACTACTGGTTCAATGGCGATGCGGACCAGGCCGGTGACGCGTACCATGAGGTGCTATATCAGAAAGGCCAGGAGGCCGCGCCTCATTGCGCCGCCCGCTACTGGCTTCCGTCCTTTTCGCCCACCGGTTACAGTTACCGCTTCGACGCCTTCGCGAACGTGCTCGCCTCGCTGCTGGGCGTGGCCGACGACCACCAGCGGGAGCGGGTCGACCGCTACATCGAGGAGGAACTGGTGCACGACGACCTGCCGCTGCTGCCGGCCTTTCATCCGGTGGTCGAGCCGGTCGACGAAGACTGGGAGGATCTTCAGGTGATGTTTTCCTACACATTCAAGAACAGGCCCTACGAGTTCCACAACGGCGGGCTCTGGCCGATGCTGACGGGCTTCCACGCCGCCGACCTCGCGCTGCGCGGGCATGCAGACGCGGCCCGGCGCTACCTGCACGCGGTGCACGCCGGGAACCGGCTCGCGATGGACGGCGAGGACTGGTCCTTCCCGGAGTTTGTGCACGGTCGTGACCGGACGCCGGGAGGCACCCGCCGGCAGGGCTGGAGTGCGGCGGGCGCGGTGATCGCCGGCGCCGCGCTGGACGGACGTGACGTGTTCGGAGTGCGTGATGCCAACTGACGACGTGGTGCTATGCACCGACCTCGACCGGACGGTGATACCGAACGGTGACCAGCCGGAATCCCCACAGGCCCGCGTGCTGCTGCGCCGCTTCGCGGCGCGTCCGGAATCCACGCTGGTGTACGTGAGCGGACGCGACGAGGGCCTGCTCCGGGACGCGATCCGGGACCACGATCTGCCAGTGCCCGATTTCGCGATCGGCGATGTCGGCACCACCATCTACCGGGTGCAGGGGGACGACTGGCAACCGATGGAGGCCTGGTCCCGGGAGATTGCGCCGGACTGGCAGGGCATGGAGGGGCCCGATCTGGCCGAACTGCTGCGGGGCGTGGAGGGCCTCCGCCTGCAGGAGGCGGAGAAGCAGAACGACTTCAAGCTCAGCTACTACGGGCCGGAGGATCCACGGCCCGAGGAACTGCTGTCCGAGGTGCGCCGCCGGCTGCAGGATAACGGTGTCCGGGCGAACCTGATCTGGAGCATCGACGAGCAGGCGCGCTGCGGGCTGCTGGATGTGCTGCCCGCCTCGGCAAACAAGCGCCACGCGATCGAGTTCCTGATGCGGGAGCGGGGCTTCGGCGATCGCCAGACGGTCTTCTCCGGCGACAGCGGCAATGACCTGGAGGTGTTGGTCAGCAGCCTGCAGGCGGTGCTGGTGCGCAATGCCCCCCCGGAGGTCCGCGAAGAGGCCGAGCGTCGTGTCGCCGAGTCGGGAGAGGCCGACCGGCTCTATGTCGCCCGCGGCGGCTTCCTCGGCATGAACGGCAACTACGCCGCCGGCGTGCTGGAGGGCCTGGCGCACTACCTGCCGCACACCCGCGCGTGGCTGGAGTCGGATTCGAAAGCCTGAAAAACCATTTCCCTCCCCCGCTTGCGGGGGGTCGGGGAGGGGGGCGCGGACGCTCAGCGCAGCAGCGGTTCCTCGACGTCCCGCCGCGCATCGGAACCGGCGAGCTGTTCAATCAGCGTGAGGGCGAATTCCATCGCAACACCCGGCCCGCGCCCGGTGACCACGCCGCCATCGACCTCCACCGGCGCGCCCGTCGACGACAGCCCGGTGGCGTCCAGCGCCCCGGTATAGGCGGTCGCCCGGCGGCCTTTGAGGATGCCGGCGCTGGCCAGCGCCTTCGGCCCCGCGCAGATCGCGCCGACCAGCCGGCCGGCGTCTGACTGACGCCGGATCACGGACTGCACGCGCGCATCGTCCCGCAGGTGATCCGCGCCCGGCAGGCCGCCCGGCAGCACCACGAGATGGAAGTCCTCCTGCACCACATCGTTGAGTTCGCGGTCGGGCAGGATCACCGTCTTCCGGGAGCAGGTCACCGGTCCCGGCTCCAGCCCGGCGACCACAACGGTGAAGCCGGCGCGGCGCAGGAGATCGATGATGGTGACCGCCTCCAGCTCCTCGGCCCCGGGTGCCAGCGGGACCAGCACCCGGATCTTGTCCGGCTCGACGTTCATCACTGGCGCGCACCCATGATCGCCAGTCCCTTCAGCAGGTTCAGCGCCTCGTACAGCCCGTAATCGCGCTGGGCCAGCGGCTCGTCATCCGCCTCGTCAGGCTCGGCATCGTTCCGGGCGTTACCGTTGGCGGGTCCCTCGAGGTGGCGGTCCAGATTGGACTCGTTCAGGCGCGGACCGTTGTCTTCCGCAAGTGTGACGGTCAGCGGCTCGATGCGGATGTCGGGCTGGATGCCATCGGCCTGGATCGAGCGACCGTCGGGCGTGAAGTACCGCGCGGTGGTCAGCTTGATCGCGGTGTCCTGCGCCAGTGGCAGGATGGTCTGCACCGACCCCTTGCCGAAGGTCGGCGTGCCCATCACCACCGCCCGGTTGTGATCCTGGAGCGCTCCGGCGACGATCTCCGAGGCCGAGGCGGAGCCCTCGTTCACCAGCACCACCATCGGCACGCCGTCGGCGACATCGCCGGGGGAGGCCGTGTACCGGAATTGCGACTCCTGCAGGCGGCCCTCGGTGTAGACGATCAGGCCACTGTCCAGGAAGGCATCGGACACGCCCACGGCGCCGTTCAGCACACCGCCCGGGTTGTTGCGCAGATCGAGCACGAGGCCCTTCAGCTCTCCCTCTTCCTTCAGGTCCTCGATCGCGCGTACCAGGTCGCGCGCCGTACGCGCCTGGAAGTTGGTGATGCGCACATAGCCGAAGCCGGGTTCGAGGTGCTCCGAACGCACGCTCTGCACACGGATCACGTCCCGGGTGATGGTGATGCGTTCCGGCGCATCCAGACCGTCGCGCATGATCGTCAGGGTGATGTCGGTGCCACGCTCGCCACGCATCTGGCTCACCGCATCGGACAGGCTCATGCCCTTCACCGGGGTATCGTCCAGGCGGATGATCAGGTCACCGGCGCGGACGCCGGCGCGGCTCGCGGGCGTGTCGTCGATCGGCGCGATCACCTTGATGAAGCCGTCCTCCATGCCGACCTCGATGCCCAGGCCGCCGAACTCGCCACTGGTGCCGACCTGCAGATCGCGGAACTCCTGCTCGTCCAGGTAGGCCGAGTGCGGGTCGAGGCCGGAGAGCATGCCCTTGATCGCGTTGTCGAGCAGTTCGCCGTCTTCGACCTCCGTGACGTAGTTGCGCTTGATGCGCATGTAGACGTCGGTGAAGCGGCGGAGGTCCTCGACCGGCAGCACCGCGTTCGCGCCGTCGTTGCGGTCGGCGAAGACGCCAATGGAAACGCTGAGGAAGACCCCCAGGATGACGCCGGTCACCAGGCCGTAGCCGACGCTGAAACGCTTGTTCATGTCTTTGTCCCCGTGCGGGAAATCATTTGATTGCATGGTATCACTGGCGACGTGCCGAGCCGCAAGAAAGAGATCCGGCGGCAGGGGCGTCGTTCTGCTCAGTTTGAGTCCCACCACGGCCGTGGGTTCAATGTCTCCCCGCGGTGTCGCAGCTCGAAATAGAGACCCGGGGCGATCGCCGCGGAGGCGCCGCCCGCGCGCGCGATCACGTCGCCCCCGGCGATCTGCTCCCCCGACCGGGTGAGGAGCTCGCGGGCGTTGCCGTACAGGGTCAGATAGCCTTCCCCGTGGTCGAGGATCACCACGAAGCCGTAGCCGCGCATCCAGTCCGCGTAGACCGTCTGCCCGTGGTGGACCGCGCGCACCTGTGCGTCCCCGCCGGTCTCGAAGACCTCCCCCCGCCAGGAGGCGTGCACGCCCCCGTTCCGCGGACTCCCGTAACGGTGCAGGACACCGCCTTCGACCGGCTGCGGCAGCGCCCCCCGGCGCGTCGAGAACCGGGCGCCATCCCCGGGCGTGGCGGCCGGCGGCCGTCCGTCGGGCCGTGCCTGCGGCTGCTCCTCCATCCGGCGCAGCACCCCCTCCAGTGTCTCGGCGTTGCGCGCGAGCCGCTCGAGTTCCATCGCGTCACTCTCGACCTGCTCTTCCACCCGGACCAGCAGTGCCGCGAGCTCCTCTTCCCTGACAGCGATTTCCCGCAGCGTCCGGCGGGCCTCCGTCTCGCGCGCGATCAGCTCGTCACGTGCAGCGGCGAGCCGGTCCCGCGCCTCGACCAGGGCCGCCGCCTGGGCGGCGATCCGCGCCAGCACCTCCTCTCGGCGAAGCTGGATCCGGCCGTCCAGGTGGCGCTGATGGCGGGCCAGCTCCGCATCGTCCGGCGTCCACGCGCGGTGGCGCTCGCGCAGCCACTGGCTTCTCAGCAGCTGCAGCGCCTGGTCCCGGGCTGTGGCCAGCTCCGCCTCCCGTTCGTCCGCCTCCTGCTGGCGATCCGCCACCGCGCGGTCCTGCTCGGCCACCGCTGCCCGCAGACGACGCTGCTCGTCGCGCAGGTCCTGGCTGCGCCGCGCGACCCCGGCCGCGCGTTCTTCCAGGCGCTCGATCTCGCTCAGGCGCTCCTGCTGCTCGCGCTCCAGCGCGCGCATCGCCTCCCGCGTGGCCTCCAGCTCGGCTTCGGCCTCCACCGCCCCGGCCGCGGGTGCACACAGGATCAGGGCCGCGAGAAGACAGGCAAACGGCTGTAATCGGGAATGTTTGTCGAGCTTGACCATTGCGCTTGTGGCAATATCCGAGTACTTTTGATTGCTTATATTCACTTCTATAGTTATCGCCCAGACATGATCTTCGTCAAAACCGGATGCTCCGCCGTGACCCACGACCCCGACTGCTTCGATGAACCCCTGATGAGCCAGGATGAGGACATCGAGCGGGCGTCCCGCTCCCTGAAGGCGATGTCGCACCCGCTGCGGCTGAAGATACTCTGCATTCTCGGTGATCGCGAGATCAGCGTGCAGGAGATCGTCGACC
This sequence comes from Thioalkalivibrio sp., assembly GCA_007692435.1. Taxonomy (GTDB): domain Bacteria; phylum Pseudomonadota; class Gammaproteobacteria; order Ectothiorhodospirales; family Ectothiorhodospiraceae; genus Thioalkalivibrio. The sequence continues at coordinate 12,670 of RECA01000124.1, read as the reverse complement.
AGGTTGGGACCTCGCAGAGCAACATCTCCCAGCACCTTGGCATTCTCCGTGACAAGGGAATCCTCGCCACGCGCAAGGATGCCAACCGCGTCTACTACCGCGTCGGCGACGCCCGCACCCTGCGCCTGATCGGTATGATGCAGGATGTCTTCTGCAATTCCTGATGTCCAAGGTGCGTCCTGATGCTTGAGCGTCTGCCCGAGTTCCTCGGCAACCACCCGATCCTCACCGGCGCGCTGATCGCGGTCATCGCGCTGATTCTCTACACCGAGTTCCAGCGCCTGACACGCAAGTACCGGGCGCTGCCGCCGGCCGAGGCGGTGCGCGTGATGAACCAGGAGGGAGCCCTCGTGCTCGACGTGCGCGAGGACAACGAGCTCTCCGGGGGGCGCATCGGTGCCGCCCGGCACATCCCGCTGGGCGTGCTGAAGAAGCGGATCAAGGACATCGAGCGCTTCAAGGAGTCGCCGGTGCTGGTGTACTGCCGTACCGGCGCGCGCTCCGCGGTCGCGGCATCCCAGCTGGTCGCCGCCGGGTTCACCGATGTCACCAACCTGCAGGGCGGCATCCAGGCCTGGCAGTCTGCGGGTCTGCCGGTGAAGAAGAAATAGCGTTGACGGATGCGTTTCCAGGTCTACCTCACCCAATTCTGTCCCTACTGCCAGCTGGCGCGCGAACTCCTCGACCGGCTCGGGTACGAGTACCAGGCGATCCACGTGGAGCTTGAGCCGCACGAGCGGCGGGTGATGGAGGAGCGTTCCGGCCGCACCTCGGTGCCGCAGATCTTCCTCGATGACACGCACATTGGCGGCTATGACGACCTCGCCGCACTGCACCGGTCCGGCGGGCTGTCCCGGCTGGTGGACGCGGCGCGGGGGCCTGAGGCATGAGCGGGTCCGCTGCCGCGCACCGCGTCTGTCCGCACTGCGGACAGGTGAACCGTGTGCCCGATGCGAAGGCGGTGGACGCGCGCTGCGGCGCCTGCCGTCAGCCACTGTTCACCGGCGAGCCGGCGGCAGTCGACACCGCCCGGCTGGACCGTTTCCTCGGCCGCGATCAGCGTCCGGTACTGGTCGACTTCTGGGCGCCGTGGTGCGGCCCCTGCCGCGTGATGGCCCCTCAGTACGTCGAGGCGGCCCGGCAGCTGGAGCCCGGCTTCCGTCTGTTGAAGCTGGATACCCAGGCGCATCCCGACGCGGGCGCGCGCTTCGGCATCCGCGGCATTCCCACGATGATCCTCTTTCTCCGGGGCCACGAAGTCGCACGCCAGAGCGGCGCGATGTCCGCCTCGGATATCATGGGCTGGGCGCGGCAGGCAGCGCGCTGAACCCCGGCCCTCTACAGGGCCCATCTCCCACCTTCCGGCAACGAGAACACCACATGGCTGAAGACACCAACACCGGCAGCAGCACCAACTCCGGCGCCACGCCCGAAGCGGCCAAGGGGCCCGAGTTCCAGATCCAGAAGATCTACATAAAGGACCTGTCCTTCGAGGCGCCGGGTGCCCCCGGTGTGTTCCTGAAGGAGTGGAAGGGCGATACCAACGTGCAGCTGAACACGAAGGCGCGCGCGCTGAACGAGCAGGAAGGTGTGTACGAGGTGGAGCTGGGCCTCACGGTCACCACGACCTCCCACGGCGAGAACGCCTACCTGGTCGAGGTGAAGCAGGCGGGCGTGTTCGTCACGCGCGGCTTTTCGCAGGAGCAGCAGGGGCACCTGCTCGGCGCCTACTGTCCCAACCTGCTGTTCCCCTTCGCCCGCGAGGTGGTCGCGGACCTGGTGCTGAAGGGCGGCTTTCCGCAGATGCTGCTGCAGCCGGTGAACTTCGACGCGCTGTATGCGCAGCACCAGCAGGAGCGCCAGCGCGGCGAGCAGGCCGAGGAGTCCGGCTCCGCGACCGCCTGAGGCGGCTCGCGCGTCCGGCGGCCCGAAGCTGCGCCAGCGATGCCAGCGATGACGGAGGCACCCGTGCGGATCGCGGTGCTCGGGGCGGGTTCCTGGGGCACCGCGCTCGCGATGCATGCGGCACGCCTGCACGAGGACGTGCTGCTCTGGGCCCGTGCGCCGGCGCAGGCGACGCTGCTGGAGTCGCGCCGGGAGAACGCGCGCTATCTGCCCGGGGTGCACTTTCCCGAGAACCTGCGGATCCTCTCCGAGCGCGAGGCGGCGCTGCGGGACCGCGACCTGATCCTGGTGGCGGTGCCGACCGGCGGCTTCCGCGAGACGCTGCGCTGGGTGGCGGAACACATCGCCGCGGGTCAGCATGTGGCGTGGGCGACGAAGGGGCTGGAGAAGAGCTCGGGTGCCTGGCTGCACGAGGTGCTGGCCGAGGAAATCCCGGGGCAGTCGCCGGCATTGCTGTCCGGTCCGTCCTTCGCCGGTGAAGTGGCCCGTGACCAGCCCACCGCGCTGACTGCCGCGGCCACCGACCCCGATGCGCTGGAATGGGTCGTGCGCGCCTTCCACGGACGTGCGATGCGCGTCTATCGCAATTCCGACGTGCTCGGGGTGGAGCTCGGCGGCGCCTTCAAGAACGTGCTGGCGATCGCCGCCGGCATCTCGGACGGGGCCGGCTTCGGCGCCAATGCCCGGGCCGCGCTGATCACCCGCGGCCTGGCCGAGTTGCAGCGTCTTGGCGCGGCGGTGGGCGCACGCCCGCACACGCTCACCGGTCTCTCGGGCCTCGGCGACCTGGTGCTGACCTGCACGGACGATCAGTCGCGCAACCGGCGCCTGGGCTTGTACCTCGGTCAGGGCTTCGACCTGGAGACGGCCCTGGGTCGGATCGGGCAGGCGGTCGAGGGTGCCGACACCGCCCGCGTCGCGGTGGCGAAGGCGGCGGAGGCCGGCGTGGAGATGCCGATCTGTGCCGAGGTCTACGCGGTGCTCTACGAAGACCGCCCGGTGCGCGAGGCCGTCCGCCGCCTGCTCGAACGCGACCCGGTCACCGAGTAGGGCGGGCTGGGGGCTGCGGCGGTTGGGGCCGGGTTCCGGGGCGGCGCTGCATCCGCGGGTGTCGGCAGCAGGGATGCTGCCGTCAAGCCTACAGGGATGTATTCACGGCGTCCCGCGGATGCAGCGCCGCCCCGGAACCCTTCTGCGTGGTGGCTGGCAGCTTCAGTATGGTAGATGGCAGCGTCGCAGGGCGGCCCCACCAATCGACGCCTTCACGCCCCGTTGCGATATCCCAGCTGCCGCCACGCCTCGTACACCACCACCGCCGCGGCGTTGGAGAGGTTCAGGCTGCGACTGCCCGGCAGCATCGGGATGCGCAGGCGCTGTTCGGGCGGGAGGCGGTCCAGCACTGCCTGTGGAAGCCCGCGCGTCTCCGGACCGAAGAGGAAGCCGTCGCCCGCCGCAAAGGCCGGATCGCTGTGCGGGCGGTTCGCGCGGGTGGTCAGCGCGAAGAGCCGGCCGATCGGCGCCGATTCCAGGCAGGCGTCCAGGCTGGCATACTCCCGGATCTCGGCGAACTCGCGGTAATCGAGTCCCGCCCGGCGCAGCCTGCGCTCGTCGAGCGCGAAACCCAGCGGGTGGATCAGGTGCAGTCGGGCGCCGGTGTTCGCGGCAAGACGGATGATGTTGCCGGTGTTCGGCGGGATCTCCGGTTCAAAGAGGACGATATGCAACATGGCTGAACATCCCGCTGATCCGCGCCTGCAGATCTCGTTCTGCGGGCTGCCGTTCAATACCCCGCTGGTGCTGCTGTCGGGGTGCGTCGGATTCGGGGAGGAATATACGCGGGTCGCGGGATTTTCCAACCGCGACGCCGGCGCGATCTGCCTGAAGGGCACGACCGGCGACGCGCGCCTGGGCAACCCGCCGCACCGGATCTACGAGACGCCGGACGGGATGCTGAACGCGATCGGCCTGCAGAATCCCGGCGTGGACCACGTGGTGGACGGGATCCTGCCGACGCTGGATTTCTCCGAAACGCGTTTCATCGCGAACGTGTCGGGATCCACGATCGAGGAGTACATCGCGGTCACCCGCCGCTTCGAGGACTCGCCGATCGACGCGATCGAGATCAACATCTCCTGCCCCAACGTGAAGGAGGGCGGCGTGGCCTTCGGCAACGACCCGGACATGTCGGCCCGCGTGGTCGAGGCCTGCCGGGCGGTCACATCGAAGCCGATCATCACCAAGCTGTCGCCGAACCAGACGGACATCGCCGAGAACGCGCGGCGCTGCATCGAGGCCGGCACCGACGGCTTCGCGGTGATCAACACGCTGATGGGCATGGCGGTGGACGTGGAGCGGCGCGAGGCGGTGATCGGCAACAACCAGGGCGGGCTATCCGGTCCGGCGATCAAGCCGATCGCGCTGCTGAAGGTGCACCAGGTCCACCAGGTCGCGGGGCCGCACGGCATCCCGATCATCGGCCAGGGCGGGGTGGTGAACGCGCAGGATGCGCTGGAGTTCCTGATCGCCGGCGCGAGCGCGGTGGGCGTGGGCACCGGCCTGTTCTACGATCCGCTCTGCCTGCCGAAGATCCTGGGCGGCATGAGCGAGTACCTTGACCGCCACGGCATCGCCCGCATCGGCGACCTCACCGGCACGCTGCGCCTGCACGGCCACGTCTCCGCCTGCGATCTGCCGCCTCCTTCTGCCTAGCGCGAAAGTCCCGCGCCATGGAGTGCGGGAGCTTGCTCCCGCTTTGCCCTGCAGGAGGCTCGCCTCCTGGCGAGGAAGCGAGCTTCCTCGCGTGAAAGCGGGAGCAAGCTCCCGCACTCCATACGGCGCTTGCATCCTTCGGTGCGGCCCGGACCGCGAGGATCGTTAGTGCGTTTCGGGCTGGTCGAGGCCGAGTTCCTGGATCTTGCGGGTGAGGGTGTTGCGGCCCCAGCCGAGGAGTGCGGCGGCCTGCTGCCGGTGGCCGTCGGTGACGTTCAGCGCCTCCAGGATCAGGGTGCGCTCGAATTGCGGCTGCACCACGGACAACAGGTCGCGCGAGCCGGTCCGCCAGTGGGCCCGCGCCTGTTCGGCAAGATCGCTGGTCCAGTCGTGCGCGGGCTGTGCCGGGCCCTCCTGCGTCGAGCCTGTCCGGGCCGGCTGCGTCCGCAGCTCCGGCGGCAGGTCTTCCAGGTGCACCTCGCGGCCCGAGGCCATCACGGTCAGCCAGCGGCAGGTGTTCTCCAGCTGGCGGACGTTGCCGGGCCAGCGCATCGCCTGGAGTTCGGCCATCACCTCGGGGCGCATCACCTTGGCATCGACGCCCAGGTCGCGCGCGGCCTCCTGCATGAAGTGGCGGACCAGCAGCGGAATGTCCTCCGGGCGGTCGCGCAGCGCCGGAACCTGGATCCGGATCACGTTCAGGCGGTGGAACAGGTCCTCGCGGAAGAGGCCGGCGGCAACGCGGTCCTCGAGGTTCTGATGCGTGGCGGCGATGATGCGCACATCCACGCGGATCGGCGTGTGGCCGCCCACCCGGTAGAAGGTGCCGTCGGACAATACCCGCAGCAGGCGCGTCTGCAGGTCGAAGGGCATGTCGCCGATCTCGTCCAGGAACAGCGTGCCGCCGTCGGCCTGTTCAAACCGGCCCTTGCGACCCTGACTGGCACCGGTGAAGGCGCCCCGCTCGTGCCCGAAGAGCTCGCTCTCCAGCAGGTCCTTCGGGATCGCGGCCGTGTTCAGGGCGATCAGCGGCTGGCTGGCCCGCGGGCTGTGCTGGTGCAGTGCCCTGGCCACCAGTTCCTTGCCGGTGCCGGACTCGCCGTTGACCAGCACGGTGATGTTGGAGCGCGAGAGCCTGCCGATCGCGCGGAACAGCTCCTGCATCGCCGGCGCCTCGCCGATCAGGGCCGTGGGCGCTGCGCTTTCGGCGGCGCTGCCCGAGGAGAGGCTCTCGCGGCGCGCCTGGAGCGCGCGCTGCACGAGCCCGACCGCCTCCTCGAGGTCGAAGGGCTTGGGCAGGTACTCGAAGGCACCGGTCTGGTAGGCGGAGACCGCGCTCTCGAGGTCGGAGAATGCGGTCATGATGATGACCGGCGGCGGGTCGGGCTGCTCGCGCAGCCGTGCGAGGAAGTCCAGCCCGTTCAGGCCCGGCATGCGTACGTCCGCCAGTATCGTGTCGGGGTTGTCGCCTGCCTCCAGCGCGCTCCAGGCCGAATCCGCCGATTCGAAGCCGCGGACATCCAGTCCGGCCCGGTTCAGGGCCCGCTCCAGAACCCAGCGGATCGAATCGTCGTCGTCAATGACCCAGATGTTGGCGTTCATGGTGTGCCCTCCAGCGGCAGCAGCACGTCAAAATCGGTGCGCCCCGGTCGGGACTGGCATTCGATCAGGCCGTGGTTGAGCTGCATCAGGCTCTGTGCGATCGGAAGGCCCAGGCCGGTGCCCGATGCCCGCCCGGTCACCATCGGGAAGAAGATGCGCTCGCCGATCTCCTCCGGAATCCCCGGGCCGTTGTCGCGCACCCGCAGCCGGGCGACCAGGCGGTGGCGCTGCCCGGAGATGGTGTACTGGCGCAGGATGCGCGACGTCAGCCAGATCTCGCCGTGGTCACCGAGGGCCTGGATCGCGTTCTGCACCACGTTCAGCAGGGCCTGCACCAGCATGTCGCGATCCACCAGCAGGTCCGGGATGCTGGGGTCGTAGTCGCCGATGATCCTCAGTCCCAGGGGCAACTGCACGCTGACCAGCCCGCGGACGTGTTCCATCACCTCGTGAACGTTCACCGGCTCGCGCCGCGGCATGTTGCTGGGGCCCAGCATGCGGTCCACGAGGCTGCGCAGCCGGTCGGCCTCGCGGATGATGATCCGGGTGTACTCCTGGAGCGACGGGTCCTCCAGCTCGCTGGACAGGAGCTGCGCGGCACCGCGCAGACCACCCAGCGGGTTCTTGATCTCGTGGGCCAGGCCGCGCGTCACCGCGCGGGTGATGGCCTGCTGCTGGCGCAGCTGATCCTCGCGCGTGATGCGCAGGTGGCGATCGATGGCCGTAAGCTCCAGCAGCAGCCGCCCCCTTGAATCCTTCTCCTGCAGCGGCGAGATCATCAGGTCGGCCAGGAACTCGGGTGCCCGCAGCGGGTGCAGGCTGCGCCCCCGCAGCGAGACGGGCTGACCCTCGTCCATCACGCGCCGAAGCTGGTTCGCGAGGTTCCGGTCCAGGGTCAGCCAGTGCCCCAGGGGCCCGCCGACGACCCGTTCGCGGCTCAGGCCGAGGAGCACCTCGGCGGCGCTGTTGACCGCGAGCAGCCGCAGGTGCCCGTCGGTCACCAGCACCGCGGTGGAGAGATCGTCCAGCCACTGGCAGTAGACCGGGGTCGTCGGGTCCGGCAGGGGATTGACTGTCATCGACGGGCCGGAAGCAGGAATTGCGCCAGCCTGTACGGTGGCGGCGCATCGGCTGGCGTGCTTCGCCCCGACTGCGGGACGGGCGGGTCATATTGGTTCATCGGTCACCTGGTTATCACGGATGCTCCGCCGTTGGACAACGCCATGCCGCCCGCAACGCAACGGGCCAGCCCTTGGCCTTGCGCGAGCGGCGCGACCCTGCGCATCGTGGCCCCCGCAGGAGCGCGTCGCGGTCGCGAACAGGACTGCGGAACATGCGTGATGATCAGATTGGGGAAGACAATAGCACCAATTTGGTGCGAATATCGCCCAGGCGCACCAGGTTGGTGCTCAGCGCAGGGTCCTCGCGGTTTGGGGCGGCAGCAGTCGGGAAGGCGAGGCCGGCGTCTGCCGGCCCGGGAGGGCCTTCTCAGTCGCCCGCGGCTTCTTCGCCAGGCTCGATCTCCGTATCCGGCGTCTCCGGTTGCCCCGGGGCGGACTCGGCGTCGTCGAGCGGTGGGGGATCGCCGATCGGCGGGCGAACCTCGATCTGTTCCACGCGGCCGTCGGATGGCGGGTTGTCCCCGAAGTGGACAGTGCCCTGGGCGTCCACCCAGCGATAGATCTCCGTGGCGCCGGCCGTGCCGGCGACGGTGGTTAATGCCAGCAGCAAGGCCGGAACGGCCGCCGCGATCAGCGCTCGTCTGGTTACCATTGGAACAGGATCCATTGTGGAGGAACGAAATCCGGCCCGAGCCCGCGCCGGCGGGTGTCCAGCATGCCGTCGCCGGTCGTGTCGACCAGGTAGTAGGGGCGCCCGACGCTCGGCACCACCTCGACCATGAACAGCTGCCCGGCAATCCGGTATTCCCGGATGATGCCATCCGGCCGCTCGATCAGCGTGATGTCGGCCTCCTCCAGCATCTGCAGCTGGCGCGCCCGCTCGTCGAGCACCGGCGGTGGCGCGTCCTGGTCCATCTCGGGGGGTGGCGGCGCGTCCGGCCAGTCCTGGGGCTGGGCGCCGGCCGCGGCCGACAGCGCGAACAGGGCGATGCCCAGGATCCAGGGCGCACCCGGGCCGCGCCTGCGCAGGCGCGTGGTCGTCGCCTGCGCATTCCTTCGCGTGGGGCCGCCGGTGCGGTGCCCGAAGGGTGTGGCCTGCGCGGCCATGCCGTGTTGTCCCCGTTCCTTTCGCATCCGGCGCTAGAGCTCCATCAGGCGTTGCTTTTCCTCGGCCGACGGTTCGAAGCTGCGCGTCTCGTAGTGCTCGAAGATCGCGTCAACCGCCGCCTCGGGCGTGTCCACCAGCGAGTATAGCTCCAGATCCTTGCGCGAGATCGTGCCGCGCTCGACCAGCGTGGTCTCGAACCAGTCCAGCAGGCCGCGCCAGTAGCTGCTGCCCACCAGCACGATCGGGATGCGTCTGGACTTGCCGGTCTGCACCAGGGTCAGGATCTCGGCGAGCTCGTCCAGCGTGCCGAAGCCGCCCGGCAGCACCACGTAGGCGGAGGCGTACTTCACGAACATCACCTTGCGTGCGAAGAAGTGCCGGAAGCCGAGCCCGATGTCCTGGTACTCGTTCGCGAGCTGCTCGTGCGGCAGCTGGATGTTCAGCCCGATGCTCGGTGACTTGCCGGCCAGGGCGCCCTTGTTGGCCGCCTCCATGATGCCGGGACCGCCGCCGCTGACCACCGCGAAGCCGGCATCCGACAGCTGCCGGGCGAGTTCCTCGGCCAGCTCGTAGTCGGGGTGGCCCGGCGGAATCCGCGCGGAGCCGAACACGCTGACCGAGGGCTTGATGCGCGCCAGCCGTTCGAAGCCCTCGACGAACTCGGCCATGATCTGGAAGATCTTCCAGCTCTCGCGAGTCAGCTCGGAGTCGTCGATCGGTGCGAGCCCGGGGTGACCGCCCCGCTCGCGCCAGTCCTTTCCAGTGTCGTCCAGTGCCATGATACTAAGCCTAACCCTGCCGGGCGATCGCGAACAGCCCCGGGAGCGGCCAAGGTTCGCAGCCCGGGTTCGCGGCCCTCATGGCTGCGCAGTACACTGTGGCCCCTCTCCAACCGCGCCTGCCCGCATGAGCGATGAAGCCCCACTGGTCCTGGTGGACGGTTCGTCCTACCTGTATCGCGCCTTCCATGCGCTGCCGCCGCTGACCGCGCCCGACGGCCAGCCCACCGGCGCCGTCTACGGGGTCGCGAACATGCTGCGCAAGCTGCGCGCGGATTACGCGCCGCGGCGCATGGCGGTGGTCTTCGACGCCCCTGGCCGGACCTTTCGCGACGACCTCTACGCGGCCTACAAGGCCAATCGCCCGCCGATGCCCGAGGAGCTCTCCGTGCAGATCGAGCCGCTGCACGAGCTGGTCCGGGCGATGGGGCTCCCCCTGCTCTGCATCCCGGGGGTGGAGGCGGATGACGTGATCGCGACGCTGGCCGAGCAGGCGCGGCAGCGGGAGGAGCCGGTGGTGATCTCCACCGGTGACAAGGACCTGGCGCAGCTGGTCGAGCCCGGCGTGACCCTGGTCAACACCATGACCGGCACGGTGCTCGATCCGGAGGGTGTGCGCGAGAAGTTCGGCGTGGCACCGTCACAGATCGTCGACTACCTGACCCTGGTCGGTGACAGCGTCGACAACGTCCCCGGCGTGGACAAGGTCGGTCCGAAGACCGCCGCGAAGTGGATCGGCCAGTACGGCAGCCTGGACGCGGTGCTGGAGAACGCCGATGCCATTGGCGGCAAGGTCGGGGAGAACCTGCGGGCGGCAAGGGACCAGCTGCCACTGTCGCGCGAGCTGGTCACGGTGCGGCGCGATGTGGATCTCGGGATCGACGAGCACGAACTCACCCTCACCGAGCCCGACACCGAACGCCTGCGCGAACTCGTCAAGCGCTTCGGGTTCCGGCGCTGGCTCGACGAACTGGGGCCGGCCGGCGCAGAGGACCCCGGCGCAGAGAACCCCGGCGCCGCGAGCCCGATCGACGGGATGCCGTCCGCCGAATACCGGGCCGTGCGCAGCCCGGAGGCCCTGGATGCACTGCTGGAACGGCTGGAGGCGGCCGAACTGGTGGCCTTCGACAGCGAGACCACCAGCCTCGAATACATGCAGGCGCGGGTGGTCGGCCTGTCGTTCAGCACCGAGCCCGGCACCGGCTGGTACCTGCCGCTGGCGCACCGGGGCCCGGACGCCGAACCGCAGCTGGACCTGGAGCAGACCCTGGAACGCCTGCGCCCCTGGCTGGAGTCCCCCCGCCATGCCAAGCTCGGGCATCACCTGAAGTACGACCGCAACGTGCTCGCCAATCACGGCATCCGGCTGGACGGCATCCGGGAGGACACGATGCTGGAGTCCTACGTGCTGGATGCCGGCGCCAACCGCCACGACCTGGACAGCCTGGCCGAGCGGCATCTTGGCCACCGGACCATCACCTACGAGGACGTGGCCGGCAAGGGCGCGAAGCAGATCGCCTTCGCCGAGGTGCCGGTCGAGCAAGCGACCGAATATGCCGCCGAGGACGCCGAGGTCTGCCTGCGTCTGCACGCGGCCCTGGCGCCCCGCCTGGCCGCGGCGGAGGGACCGCGCTCGGTCTACCGCGAGATCGAGATGCCGCTGGTGCCGGTACTCTCGGACATGGAGCGCACCGGTGTGCGGGTGGATGCGGAACTCCTGCGCGTGCAGAGCGCGGAGCTGCTCGAACGCATGCAGGAAGTCGCCGAACGGGCCTTCGCGGAGGCCAGCGGGCCGTTCAACCTGGGATCCCCGAAGCAGATCCAGGAGATCCTCTACGACCGGCTCGGGCTGCCGGTGCTGCGGCGCACGCCCAAGGGCCAGCCCTCCACCGCCGAGGACGTGCTCGAGCAGATGGCGGCCGAGTTCCCGCTGCCCCGGCTGATCCTCGAGCACCGGGGCCTGAGCAAGCTGCGCAGCACCTACACCGAGCGCCTGCCCGAACGGGTGGACCGCGACACCGGCCGTGTGCACACCTCCTATCATCAGGCGGTCGCGGCCACCGGGCGCCTGTCCTCCTCGGACCCGAACCTGCAGAACATCCCGGTGCGCACCGCTGAGGGTCGCCGCATCCGCCAGGCCTTCGTCCCGGAGGACGGCACGCTGCTGCTCGCCGCCGACTACTCCCAGATCGAGCTGCGCATCATGGCGCACCTCTCCGGGGACGCGGGCCTGCGCGCGGCCTTCGAGGCCGGCCAGGACATCCACCGTGCGACCGCGGCCGAGGTCTTCGGCGTGGAGTCCCCGGAGGCCGTGACCACCGAGCAGCGGCGCGCGGCGAAGGCGATCAATTTCGGGCTGATCTACGGGATGTCCGCCTTCGGCCTCGCGCGCAACCTGGGCATCGACCAGGGCCGCGCCCGGGAGTACATCGAGCGCTACTTCTCGCGCTATCCGGGCGTGCACGAATACATGGAGGCCGCCCGCTCGACCGGGCGCGAGCAGGGCTATGTCGAGACCCTGTTCGGACGCCGGCTCTACCTGCCGGAGATCGGCAGCCGCAACGCGGCCCGCCGGGCCCAGGCGGAACGTGTCGCGATCAATGCCCCGATGCAGGGCACCGCGGCGGACATCATCAAGCGCGCCATGCTCAAGGTATCCGAGGGGCTGCAGCGCGATCGCCTCCCGGCACGGATGATCATGCAGGTCCACGACGAACTGGTGCTCGAGGTGAGCGAGGATGCGGTGGACGCGGTGCGCTCCGCCGTGATTGCGGACATGGCGGGCGCCGCGAACCTCGCGGTGGATCTGGTGGTCGATGTCGGTATCGGCGAAAACTGGGATGCGGCCCACTGACGATGAGTACACGGGGATGAGCGAGCGGAGCACGACCGCCGGCAGACGGATGGCCCGCCTGATGCCCTGGCTCGCCGGGCTGGCGGCCCTCGGGGCACTATGGGTCTGGGCAGACCGGCTCGTCCCGGGCGGGGATGCGGCGGCCCTGCTGGTGGTGGCACCGGAGGACTGCGACCTGAACCAGCGCGCCTGTGCGGCCGAGCTGCCGTCGGGCGGGCAGGCGCTGCTCGATCTGGAGCCCAGGCCGATGCCCACGCTGGAGCCGCTCGCGGTCACGCTGCAGTTGACCGGGGAGGATCCGGAGTGGGTGGAGCTGGACCTGACGGGTGTGGAGATGTACATGGGCTTCAACCGCGCACGCCTGGATCGCGTCGGGCCGGGAAGCTACCGCGGCGAGGCGATGCTGCCGGTCTGTGCGAGCCAGGCGATGACCTGGGCCGCGACCCTGCTGCCCGAGGGCGAAGCCGAGCGGGGCCAGGTGCAGTTCCGCTTCGTCACCCGGCGCTAACGGTGACGGCGCACGTGAAAGGGCAAGCCTATGGAGTGCGGCGGCTTGCCGCCGCTTTGCCCTGCAGGAGGCTTGCCTCCAGCC
>RECA01000073.1 GCA_007692435.1 Thioalkalivibrio sp. | reverse complement strand
CCGGCGTCGGGCTGCCGTTGCGCATCCTGACCTACGCGGGGATCTGGTGGATCATCACCGGCGGCGAGGGTGGCTGGCTGTGGGGCGTGCCGGCCGTGCTGGTCGCGGCGCTGTTCAACCCGTTTCCGACCACCGAGCGCTGGCGCTGGCGTCTGCGCGGGGTGCTCGTGTTCGTGCCGGTATTCGTTTGGCTCTCGCTGCGCAGCGCGGCGGACGTCGCCTGGCGGGCGGTGCATCCGAGCCGGCCGCTGAACCCGGCGCTGGTCGATTTCATCTGGCACCTCGAGGGCGGGCACGCGCGCGTGTTCCTCGCCAACCTGATCAACCTGATGCCCGGCACCCTGTGTGTACGCATCACCGAGAACGGCATGACCGTGCACATCCTCGGCGATCCGGCCCGTACGATGGACGGGCTGGAGCGGCTCGAGGCCGTGGTCGGCGACCTGTTCCATCCGATGGGAGGGAAGGATGACTGAACTGTACCCCGCAGTGACCGTGCTGCTGCTTCTCAACATCGTGGTCGGCATGGTGCGCATCCTGCGCGGGCCCACCGCGGCCGACCGGATGCTCGCGGCCGAGATGTTCGCGACCTCGGCGGTGGTGATCGTGCTGCTGATGGCCTTCGTCACGGGCAACCTCGCGCTGATCGACGTCGCGCTGATCTTCGCGCTGCTCGCGGCACTGGCCTCGGTGACCTTCGTCAGCCGGGCCTGGTCCGCGATGACCGGCGGCGGGTCGGGGGCGGAGTGCGGGGACGACGAACCGGGCGGGCGATCATGAGCACCGCGCAGTGGATCGGCGGTCTCATGGTCCTCGCCGGGATCCCCTTCTTCCTGCTCGGCACGCTCGGGCTGCTGCGCTTCCCCGACGTGTACACCCGCCTGCACGCGCTGGCCAAGGCGGACAACGTGGGCCTCGGGCTCGTCTGCATCGGTCTCGGGATCCAGTCCGCAAGCGTGACCCTGCTGCTGAAGCTGGTGCTGATCTGGGTGCTGATGCTGATTGCGTCGGCCACCGCCGCCGGCCTGATTGCGCGCACCGCGCTGGCACGCGGGCTCCGGCCCTGGGGGACCTGATGGGCACGGCCGGCGTCATCTTCGACGGCCTGCTGGCGCTGGCACTGGTCTGGCTCGCCTGGCAGGCGACGCGGGCCGCGGATCTCTTTCACGCGGTGGTGAGCTTCATCGTCTTCGGTCTCCTGATGGCGCTGGCCTGGGTGCGCCTCGAGGCGCCGGACATCGCGCTGGCCGAGGCCGCGATCGGCGCGGGGGCCACCGGTGCGCTGCTGCTCTCGGCGCTGGACCGGCTGGTGACCCGCGAGGGACGCCGCACGGTGCTCTATGAGCCGGGTGCTGCCTGGGGCTTCTGGATACCGGCCGGCGCTGCGCTCCTCGGCGCCCTGACCCTGGCGGCCTGGAAGCTCCCGGCGCCCGGTCTGGGGGATGAGGTCCTCGCATCGCTGGGGGCGTCGGGCGTCGACCACCCGGTCACCGCGGTGCTGCTGAATTTCCGGGCCCTGGACACGCTGCTGGAGATCGGCGTGCTGCTGCTGGCGGCGGTGACGATCTGGTCGCTGGGACGCGCGCCATCGCCGCTGGTGCCGGTGATGCCCTCGCCGGCGCTCCCGGCGCTCGGGCGCCTGCTGTTCCCGGTCTTCGTGCTGGTCGCGGCCTACCTGCTCTGGCGCGGCAGCCACGCCCCGGGCGGCGCCTTTCCGGCAGGCGCCGTGCTGGGGGCCGGCGCGATCCTGATGCTGCTCGCGGGCGCGCGGCCCTGGATCCGCAGCAGCGAGCACGGCCCCTGGCGCTGGATCCTGTCGCTGGGGCTGGCGATGCTGCTGGCCGCCGGCATCGCCGGCACCGTGATGGGGCAGGCCTTCTTCCAGTACCCGCCGGGAACCGCGGGGCCGCTGATCCTGCTGCTGGAGGTGGCCGCGGGGCTGTCGATCGCGCTGCTGCTGTTCGCGCTGTACCTGCGCGGCGAGCCTTGCGAACACGGCTACCGGGGATCCGGGCCGTGACGGTGTACCTCAGTCTGGCCGGCGTTCTCTTCCTGATCGGGCTGCACGGCTTCTTCACGGCCCGGAACCTGCTGCGGCGGCTGCTGGCGCTGAACGTGCTCACCACGGCCGTGTTCCTGCTGTTCGTGGTGATGGCACGCCTCGCCGAGCCGCTGGATGCGGTGCCCCACGCGATCGTTCTGACCGGGATCGTGGTCACCGTGAGCACCACCGCGGTGGCCCTCGCGCTGCTGGTCCGCATCGCCGGGCGGATGCGCGACGAGGACACCGACCCGGCAGCCGGCCCGCGCGGGGGCGCGGGGTGATTCCCGGAACCGCGGGCCCGGTCGTCCTGTTCAGCCTGCCGCTCGCGGCGGCCATCGTGGTCTTCATCCGCCCGCGCTGGTCGGTGCCGGTGACGCTGGGGACGGGGGCGGTGCTGCTGGCCGTCGCGCTGTGGCTCGTGGGTGTCGTGCTGCAGCAGGGGGGGTGGCGGCAGGACATCGGGGGCTGGACCGCACCGCTCGGGATCGGCTGGAACGTGGACGGGCTGTCCGCGACCATGCTGCTGCTGAACGCGGCGGTCGGGCTGGCGGGGGCCGCGTTCCACGCCGCGCGTCCGGCGCCGCCCGCCACGGCGCGCGATCCGCGGTTCTTCTGGCCGCTGTGGCTGTTCCTGTGGGGCGGGCTGAACGCCCTGTTCCTCGCTGCCGACCTGTTCAATGTGTATGTCGCACTGGAGTTTGTGTCGATCGCTTCGGTCGGGCTGATCGGGCTGGTCGGCGGCTCCGCGCAGGCGGCGGCGTGGCGCTATCTGCTCGCGACCCTGCTGGGTTCGACCATCTACCTGCTCGGGGTGGCGCTGTTGTACGGGCGCTACGCGGCGCTCGACCTCGCGTTGCTGGCCGAGGGTGTGGAGCCCGACCTCGTCACTGCGGTCGCGGCCGCGCTGATGACCCTGGGCCTGCTGCTGAAGGCCGCGATCTTCCCGCTCCACTTCTGGCTGCCAGCGGCCCACGGCCGGGCCCCGCCGGCGGTCAGCGCGGTGCTCTCCGCGGTGGTGATCGCCGCGGGCTACTACCTGCTGGTACGGCTTTGGTTCGGGCCGTTCGCGCCGCTGCTCGGGACCGGGGTGGCCACGCTGCTCGGCCTGCTCGGCGCCGCTGCGGTGCTCTGGGGCGGGCTGCTGGCGCTGATGCAGCGGCACCTGAAGATGCTGATCGCCTATTCCACCGTCTCGCAGTTCGGCTACGGGCTGCTGGTCTTCCCGCTGGTGGCGGCGGGGGCCGCGCACCCGGCCTGGGCCGGCGCGGTGATGCTGGTGCTGGCCCATGGCCTGGCCAAGGCGGCGCTGTTTCTCGCGGCCGGGGCCATCATCCTGCGCCACGGGATCGGCCGGCTCGAGGCATTGGGCGGCGACCAGCGGGGCGCGGTGGTGGCCTGGGTCGCGTTCGCGGTCGCCAGCGCGAGCCTCGTCGGCCTGCCGCCGACCGGGGGCTTCGTCGGCAAGTGGTGGCTGGCCCAGGCCGCCCTCGCCTCCGGCGGCTATTTCTGGCTGGCGGTGTTGATGCTGGGCACGGCCTTCACCGCCGCCTACCTGTGGCGCGCGCTGCAGGCCGCGGTCGAGCCCGGATGGGAGTCCGGCGGCGAGCCGCCCACCCTCTCGCCTGCGCTGGGCCTGGGTGCGCTACTGCTGGCGCTGAGCGCCGCTGCGCTGGGCCTGGCGGCGCCGTTGATCGCCCGTCTGCTGGACGCGGGACCGGGGGTGTCGGGTTGAGCGCCGGTTCCGCGGGCTGGCTGCACACGGCGCTGCTGGGCGCTGCGCTGCTGCTGCCGTGGCTGCTGCTGGCCGTGCTGCCGCTGGCACGGGGCTCCGGGCGGGCCGTGCTGCTGCCGGTGGCGGCCTTCCCGGCGCTGCTCGCGGCGCTGCTGGTACCCGAGGGAACGGCGCTGGGTCTGCCGGTGTTGCCCGCCGGCCTGGCCTTCGGCATGGATGCGACCGCGCGCGCCTTCCTGCTCCCGGCCGCGCTCGTCTGGGCGCTGTCCGGCTGGATGGCGGCGCGGCTGCGTCCGGACCAGGCGGGCTCCCCGGCCTTCGCGGCACTGTGGCTCCTCGCGCTGGCCGGAAACCTCGCGCTGATCCTCGCGCAGGACCTGCTCGCGCTGTACGCCGGAATCGCGCTGATGACCTTCGCCGCGCTCGGTCTGGTCGTCTTCGAGCGCACGGCGCAGGCGCTCGGGGCGGGGCGGCTGTATCTGGCGATGATGCTTGTGGCCGAGGTCGCGCTGTTCGTCGCGGTCGCGGCGCTGGTAGCAGCGTCGGCGGGAGACACGCGCTTCGACGCGGTGACGGCCGCCGTGTCCGGCCCGATCCTCGCGTTGCTGGCGCTGGCCTTCGGGCTGAAGCTGGGGGCGCTCGGCCTGCACAGCTGGCTGCCGCGCGCGCATCCGGTGGCGCCGGTCGCGGCGAGCGCGGTGCTGAGCGGCGTGATGATCAAGGCCGGAATCCTAGGGTGGCTGCGCCTGGTGGCACCGGCCGGCGATGCCTTTGCCCCTGTCCTCGCGCCGCTGCTGGTCGGTCTGGGGCTGGCCGGGGCGTTCTACGCGGTACTGCGCGGGCTGGCCACCGGCGATCCCAAGGTGCTGCTCGGCTGGTCCAGCGTCAGCCAGATGGGGCTGGTCACGGTACTGGCCGGGCTCGCGCTGCCGGCGGGTGCGGCGAGTGCTGCCGCGATCGCGGCCATCGCGGTGTTCGTGATGCACCATGGACTCGCGAAGGCCGCACTGTTCCTCGGCGTCGGTTTGCTGGGCGCGTCCGCGGGCCGGCGGCGGCGCTGGGTGTGGATCGGGCTGTGGCTGCCCGCGCTGGCGCTGGCCGCCGCACCGGGCACCAGCGGCGTGCTCGCAAAGGCGGCGCTGGACCTCGCGGCGGGCGCGGCGGAGGCGGGGAGCGCGATCAGTGCGCTGCTGTACCTGACCAGCGTCGCCAGCGCGCTGCTGATGCTGCGCCTCCTCTGGCTGACCCGCCGCGTGCCGGTGCCGGAACCGGGGGCGGCGCCGCTTGCCCGGGGCTATCCGGAAATCCCGTGGGTCCTGCTGCTTGCCGGCGTGCTGGTGCTGCCCTGGCTCAGCCTTCGCGACACGCCGATGGTGGCTGCGGCCGCGAGCGTTTCCGAACAGCTGGGCGCCTTCGTGCCGATCGTCGTGGCCCTGCTGATCGCCTTGGCCGTGCTGCGCTGGCCCCGGGTGCTGCGGCTCGCGCCGGACCTGCGACGCTACCGGGCGGCGGCGGGACGGCCCGTGGCGGCGCTCACCGCCCGGCTGCCCGGGCCCGTGCAGTGGGCCAACTGGGAACGCCACCTGCATGGCTGGCGACTGATCGGCCGCACCGTGGTGCTGGT
>RECA01000231.1 GCA_007692435.1 Thioalkalivibrio sp. | reverse complement strand
CTACGCTCTTCCGCCCTACCGGTTCCCGAGGCGCACGCCGTGTTCTTTCCCGCTATTCGGATGCCCCGTGAAACCCCAACCGTTCGAGGCACCGGAGGGTGGGTGCTGCAGGCGGGTGTCGGCAGCAGGGATGCTGCCGTCAAGCCTACAGGGAAGTATTCACGGCGTCCCGCATGCAGCACCCACCCTCCGGTGCCGGCCCCGAAGCCAACGTCCGGTGCCGGCGTCGAAGCGGGCCTTCGCTGCCGGCCCCGAAAGCAGGTCACTTCGCCCGCCAGCGCTCCTTTTCCTCTTCCGAGAGCACGCGGGCCTCGTCTTCGAGCATTACCGGGATGTCGTCCCGGATCGGATAGGCCAGACCCGCGGAGACCGAGATCAGCTCCTGTGCGTCGCGGTCGTAGTGGAGCGGGCCCTTGGTGACCGGGCAGACGAGAATATCGAGCAGGCGCTTGTCCATCTTGTGTTACCCCAGATAATTGAGCCGAATGGATGTCTCGAGGCGGTGCAGCAGCGCCTGTTCCAGGCCGGCCTCGGGCTGCGCCGAGACCGGCCAGTACCAGTGCCGCTCATCGGCGAAGTCCCGGCATTTTACGGCATCCTTCTCGGTCATCAGTACCGGCAACTGATCATCGAAGGCAATGTCCCGCGCCCGGAAGCGGTAATGATCCGGGAAGGGGTGCCGCACCACCTCGACGCCCGCATCCTCCAGGGCCGCGAAGAACCGTTCGGGATCCGCGATCCCCGCGACCGCGTGGACGGGACGCCCGCTGAGCTCCTGCAGGGGCCGCGTGGAGGCCGGGCGATCCACGCGGCGCAGCACCTCCGACGCCACCAGGTCCATCCTGTACTCGCCGGGCTGCGGATCCCCACCCGTGACCACCACGAAATCGGCCCGTTCGGCCGCGGAACGGGGCTCGCGCAGCGGGCCCGCAGGCAGACACAGGCCGTTGCCGAAGCGGCGGCGACCATCGACCATCAGGATGCTGATGTCCCTGGGCAGCCGATGGTGCTGCAGACCGTCGTCGGAGATCACCACGTCCACGCCCTGTTCCTCGGCCAGCGCGCGGGCCGCCCGCACGCGGTCCCGGTCCACCCAGACCGGTACCCCGGTGCGCCGTGCCAGCATGATCGGCTCGTCGCCCACCGCCGCCGGGTCGGCGCCGGGACCCACCAGCACGCTTGCGGTGCCGTTGCGGCGGCCGTAGCCGCGGCTGACGATGCCCGGACGGTAGCCGGCAGCCAGCAGCCGCCCGGCGAGCCAGGCGGTCATCGGCGTCTTCCCGCTGCCGCCAACCGTGAGGTTGCCAACGACAATCACCGCCTTCACCGGCAGGAAGACGTTGCGCTGGATCTCTTCCAGCCGGTTGCGTTTCCAGCTCGCGACCCCGGCGTAGACCAGCGACAGCGGGAACATGGCCGCCGCAAACGGACCGCGCCGGCTCCACTGGCGCCACAACCAGCGCTCTACCACATCCACACCCGGTCCATCAGGGCCGTCAGGTTTGCATCCACCTGTCGCCGCTCCTCCCAGAAGCGGCGGCGCGCCGCGTCACCGCGCTTCCGGCGCAGGGCCTCGTCGGCCCGCAGCTCCTGCCAGTGACCGGTGACCCCCGCCGGCGCCGGCAGGATCGTCACCGGCAGGCCATCGACGTCCGCCTGCGTGCCGAGGCTCAGTGCCGAACCCGCCGCGAGGGCCTGCCAGAGCACGTCGCGTCCGGGGTATGCCAGGTGCACGCCGTGGGCCGCGCTCGCCGCCGCGGCATACCAGCGCGGATCGTCCACGTGCAGCAGCGTCCCTCCCGGCAGGCCGCTGCGATCCCACCCACTGACCTTCAGCGCGGCCTGCGCGGGAGACGCGCCACCCTCCAGGCTCACCATCAGGATGTCGTCACCGGATGGCGGCCATGCCTGCCATGTCTCCAGCCACGCCGGCCACTGTGCAGCGGTGCCGTGCCACCACCACAGGCGCCGTTCGCCACCCCCCGCGAGACTGCGGAGCACCACGTCCGCCTGGGCCTCGGCAAAGCGGGCCTGGGGATCCGCGGCGGGCATCAGTTCGCCCGCCTGGCCCGTTTCCTGCCAGCCGGCGCGGTCCGCCGCGGACAGCGGCCAGGCCGCGGCGACGGGTGCGGCCGCGGCACCGCCGACGACGGCCACCGGCGCCAGCGTCCGCCGCAGCAGGTTCTCCGGCGGCGTCGATTCCGCGACGATGATGCCGCAGGGCTGAAAGCGGTCCAGCACCCGCGTCACCACCCTCGGACGGTCGCAGGGCCCGTATCCGATGCCGATCTTCGGCCAGGGTTGCAACAGGCGGGTGAGCAGCGCCGGATCGTCCTCCTCGAAGGTCAGCACCACCCGCACGTCGCGGCGCCGGTCGCGAACCGCGCCGAGCAGCTCCACGCCGAGCCGGAGCGAATCCGGGCCCGCGCCGGCCTTGATCCAGATCACGCGGCCGCGGCCCTCCGGCGGGGTCAGGAACCCGAGCCGCGCGCGCGCACGGCGGCCCTCGCCCGCGCGGTAGTCGCGCAGCACCGCCCGCCACACCGGTCCGAAGGCCGCGCGGTAACCGGGATCCGATTTCAACGGCGCACGCCCCGGCCCGGCAGCCGCGGACCCGGCCGCGCCGGGGAGAGGGTCCCGGAGGCGGATCCGCCGGGACCGCTCCGGGTCCGTGCCCGGGGGCTATTCTGCATCGGCTTCGGTTCCGATCGTCGCAATCGACACCGCCGTCACGCCGAGCCGGCCCACCACGTCCAGCGCGGTGACCACCGACTGGTGCGTCGTGCCGGCATCGGCCCGGATCAGCACGGGGTCATCGGGCCGGTCGGCGAGCGCCTGCTCGACCGCCCGTTCGAGGGTCTCGGGGCGTCGGTTCACCAGCTCGCGGCCATCGACGTAGTAGTGTCCCGCCGCATCGACCAGGATGTCGATCCACACGCGCTCCGTGACCACCGGCTCCTGCTCTGCGGCCGGAAGCTGCAGCTGGATGTCCGCGTGGCGGTCGAAGGTGGTGGAGACCATGAAGAAGATCAGCAGCAGGAACACCACGTCGATCAGGGGCGTGAGGTTGATCCCCGCCTCGTCGGTGCGTGGCCTGCGGAAGTTCATGCGACCGGACCGATCCCGGAGGCACTGCGCTCGCCGTGGATCACCTCGACCAGCTTCACGGCCTCCATCTCCATCTCGAGAACGAGCTCGTCGACGCGGCCGCGGAAGTAGCGGTGGAAGATCAGCGTGGGGATCGCGACGCCAATGCCCGCGGCGGTGGTCACCAGGGCCTGCGAGATGCCGCCGGCCAGGTCACGCGGACTGCCGACACCAATGTCGGTGATCACCGTGAAGACCTCGATCATCCCCACCACGGTGCCGAGAAGCCCCAGCAGCGGCGTGATCATCGCGATCGTCCCGAGGGTGTTCAGGAAACGCTCCAGTTCGTGTGCGACCCGCCGCCCGGTCTCCTCGATGGTCTCCTTCATGACCTCCCGCGACCGGTCCTGTGCCGCCAGCCCGGCCGCGAGCACCCGGCCCAGCGGGGACCGTGCACGCAGCCGCTGCAGCGGCATGTCGGCGCCCGGCGCGCCACTGCGCGCCTGCTCCCAGACCGTCAGCAGCAGGCCGCGCGGGACCACCCGCGAACGGCGCAGTGACCAGAGCCGCTCCAGCACGATGGCCATCGCGATCACCGAACACAGAAGGATCGGGACCATCAGCCAGCCACCTGCCCTCACGATCTCCAGCATAACGACCTCCATCCTCTCGCGGCTGCGGTGCCGCTCCGCCCGCGATCAACCGGTGATGATAACCCCGGCTCCACCGGCACGAAACTCGCCTTCGGGCCGCTCTCAGGCGCGGGTGAACAGCGCCATCGACTCCACGTGCGCGGTGTGCGGGAACATGTCCATGATCCCCGCCGCCTCCAGCCGGTAACCGAAGTGATGCACCAGCCGCTCGGCGTCCCGGGCCAGCGTGGCCGGATTGCAGGACACGTACAGCAGGCGCGGAATCGCGCTCGGTCCCAGTGCCTCGACCACCATCGCGGCACCGGTCCGGGGCGGGTCCAGCAGGGCGCGGTCGAAGGCCTCGCGCAGCCACGGCCGGTCGCCGAGCGTCTCGTCATCGAGGTTCGCGCAGACATAACGGGTGTTCAGGATGCCCTGCGCCTCGGCATTGGCCCGCGCGCGCTCGAGCATGCGCGCGTCGCCCTCGACACCGACCACCTCGCCGGCGCGCCGCGCCAGCGGCAGCGTGAAGTTGCCGAGCCCGCAGAAGAGATCGAGCACGCGGGAATCCGCGTCCGGCTCGAGCAGGTCCAGCGCGCGGCGCACCATCTCGCGGTTGATCTGCGCGTGCACCTGGATGAAGTCGAGCGGCGCGAAGTCCACCGTCACATCGAAATCGGGGTGGCCGTAGGTCAAGGCACTGCGCGGCCCGGCATGGTAGTGCACGCTGTCCGGCCCCGCCGGCTGCAGATGGACCTGCAGCCCCTGCGCCACGGCGAACTCCGCCAGCCGGCGGCCGTCCGCCTCGGAGAGCGGCTGCAGATGCCGGAAGACCAGCGCGGCGGTGCCGGAATCGTCCACCACCGCCTCGATCTGCGGAATCCGGTCGCGCGCGTCGAGCCCGTCGATCAGCCTGCGCAGCTGGCCGATCCGATTCCCGAGCGCCGGGTGCAGCACGGGGCAGTCCCACATGTCCGCGAGGTAGCGCCCGGCGCGCTCGCGAAAGCCCACGAGCGTGCCCCCCTTCTTGGGCACATACTTGACCCCCAGCCGGGCCGTGCGCCGGTAACCCAGGGTATTGCCGACCAGCGGCTCCAGCCGTCGCTCCGGGCTCACCCGCCCGATCCGGGACAGGGCCTCGAACAGGCTCCGCTCCTTCAGCTCCCGCTGCAGCCCGATGTCCGCATGCATCAGCCGGCACCCGCCGCAGACCCCGAACCACGCGCAGGGGGGCTCCACCCGCTCCGGCGCCGGTTCCAGCACCGACTCCAGCCGCGCGCTGTCGTAGTTCCGCTTGCGCTGGGTCTGGACCGCCCGCACATGCTCGCCGGACAGCGCGCCGGGTACGAAGCAGGCCTTGCCGTCGCGACGTCCGACTCCCTGCCCGTCCAGGGTCAGGTCCTCGATCCGGAGTTCGAATGGGCTGCGGTCGATGCTCATGCGCTGGCGCGCGCGGGGCCTGCGCCGCTCCACGCCGAGAGAAAGGTGTCCAGGTGCGGCTGCCGCTCCTGTGCGAGGTAGTCGCGCAGCTGCGCCTCGCGCCGTTCCAGCGCCTCGGCACTCAGTGCACCGCGCATCCGCTCGAAGCGCAGGAAGACCAGGTAGGTGTTCAGCACGTCGTGCTCGACGTAGTCGTGGATCACGGCGCGGTCCCCGTCCCGCCACGCGGGCCAGACCTGGCCGCCGTCCATCCCGAGTTTCCCGGGAAAGCCAAGCAGGGAGGCGATCATGTCCAGGCCGGCCATCGCCCGCGGCTGGTACCCGGCAAGCACGTCCATCAGGTCGATGTGGCGCCAGTGAAAGCGGCTGAGATAGTTGTTGTAGCGGAAGCTGCGGTCCTCGTCCCCCTGGTCCCAGTAGCGCGGCGCGGCGACACCGTGCAGCAGGGCGCGGTAGTGCAGCACCGGCAGATCGAAACCGCCACCGTTCCAGCTGACCAGGGTCGGCGTCCGCTTCTCGATCACGTCGAAGAACTGGCGCAGCAGCTCGCCCTCGTCCTCGGTGTCGCGCCCGAAGGCCGAGACCTTGACCTGGTCGCCGCCCTGGTAGAGCACCCCGATCGACACCACGCGATGCAGGGCGTGCTGCAGGAATTCCGTGCCCGTCCGGATGCGGCGCAGCGCGAAGAGTGCATCGGCCACCTCCGCATCGGACAACCCCTCGAACTCGTGCACCCTGCGCGCGCCCTCGATGTCGGGAACGGTCTCCAGGTCGAAGACCAGTACCGGCCCGCTGCTCATGCCGGATAGACGCCGGTCGAGATGTAGCGGTCACCCCGGTCACAGACGATCGCGACCACCAGCCCGTCGCGGACCTCGGCGGCCACCTTCAGCGCGGCCGCAACCGAGCCGCCGGAGGACACGCCGGCGAAGATCCCCTCCTCGGCGGCCAGCCGGCGCATCATCGTCTCGGCCTCCTGCTGGCTGATGTCCAGGGTGCGGTCGACCCGCGAGGCATCGAAGATCGACGGCAGGTAGGCCTCGGGCCAGCGCCGGATGCCCGGAATCGCGGAACCCTCGGTGGGCTGCACGCCGACGATGGAGACCGCGGGGTCCTGCTCCTTCAGGAAGCGCGAGGTGCCCATGATGGTGCCGGTGGTGCCCATCGAACAGACGAAGTGCGTGACCGCGCCGCCCGTGTCGCGCCAGATCTCCGGCCCGGTGCCGCGGTAGTGCGCGTCGGGATTGTCCGGATTCGCGAACTGGTCGAGAACCCGGCCCCGGCCCTCGCGCTCCAGCTGCTGGGCCAGATCGCGCGCACCCTCCATGCTCTGCTCCCGCGTGACCAGGATGATCTCCGCGCCGAAGGCCTTCATCGTCGCGCGGCGCTCGAGCGACATGTTGTCGGGCATGATCAGGAGCATGCGGTAGCCCTTCATCGCCGCGACCATCGCCAGCGCAATGCCGGTGTTGCCGCTGGTCGCCTCGATCAGCGTGTCGCCCGGGCGGATCTCGCCGCGCAACTCCGCCTGCAGGATCATGTTCAGGGCGGGCCGGTCCTTCACGGAGCCCGCGGGATTGTTGCCCTCGAGCTTCACCAGCACCGGCGACGGCAACCCGGCAGCGAGCCGCTGCAGTCGCACCAGCGGGGTGTTGCCGACGAAGTCTTCCAGCGTGGCAGAGGCCGGCGTGGTAGGGGATGGGATCTTCGAACGCTCCATGCCCGCAGAGTATACCGGCTCGTGCCAGGGCGCACTCACCCGCCGGACGGCTCCGGCGACTGGCCCTCCAGCACCACGAAGGCCTGGGCGTACTCGTGTTCGTCGCTGATGCTCAGGTGGATCCGGGAGACGCCGAGCCGAGCGGCGGTGCGGGCCGCGGCGCCGCTGAGCGCGAGGCCCGGGCGCCCCGCCGGGTCGTGGGTCACGCAGACCTCGCTCAATGCCAGGTCCCGGCCCACCCCGCAGCCGAGCGCCTTGGCCAGCGCCTCCTTCGCGGCGAAACGCTTCGCGACGAAGGCCTCCGGACGCACGCGTGGCAGGTCCGTCTGTTCGTCGGGGTGCAGCAGGCGCTGCAGCAGGCGCTCACCATGACGGTCCAGCATCGACCGCAGCCGCTCCACCCGGACCAGATCCGTGCCGATCCCGAGGATCATTGCCGGCGCACCCTGCGCTCGCTCAGCGTTCGCCCCGGCGCGCGGCGTCCATGATGCTGCGCATGCGGCTCACGGCCTCCGGCAGCCCGGTGAAGAGCGCGCGGGCGACGATCGAGTGACCGATGTTCAACTCGTGGAACAGCGGATGGGCAGCGACCGGACGCACGTTGTCGTAATCCAGCCCGTGACCGGCGTTGATCACCAGTCCCATCTCGTGCCCGGCGCGGGCGGCCGAAAACAGGGCCTCGGCGAGGCGCGAGCGCTCGGCACCGTCACGGGCATTGGCGTAGGCACCAGTGTGCAGCTCGACCACCGGGGCACCGATGGCGACGGCGGCCTCGAGCTGCCGCAGGTCCGGTTCGATGAACAGCGAGACCTCGATCCCGGCGTCGTTCAACGGCTGCACGAACTCGCGCAGGCGAACCAGCTGCCCGGCCGCATCCAGCCCCCCCTCGGTGGTGAGCTCCTCGCGCCGCTCGGGCACGATGCAGCAGGCCTCCGGCACCAGCTGCAGCGCGATCGCCTGCATGCCCTCGGTCGCGGCCATCTCGAGGTTCAGGGGACGCGTGAGGCGCGGCTTGATCCCGAAGACGTCGTCGTCCTGGATGTGCCTGCGGTCCTCGCGCAGGTGCAGGGTGATCGAGTCCGCCCCGCTCGCCTCGGCCAGGCGCACCGCCTGCATCAGGTCCGGGTACCGGGTGTGCCGCGCCTGGCGGATGGTGGCGATGTGGTCGAGATTCACGCCGAGCCGCAGCGGCGACGGGACAACTGGTTGCATGATGGAATCGGTCCTGTCAGAGGAGGCGCCGGGTCTGGAGTTCCCGGCCGTCGAGGTGTTGGTCGATCAGGCGCCGCATGAAGTCCCGGGCGGCGCGCAGGTCATTATCGGGCACCCGGGAACCGGTGGCGAGCGCCAGCAGTGCCTGGCCGCGCAGGGCACCCGGGGCGGTCTCGGCCAGGGCCTCGCCGAGCCCCTCGTCCGGGCGGTAGCGGTAGTGTGCCTCCGCATCGGGCAGGGCCTCGGGCAGGTGATCCAGACCGGAGTCGATCAGCGCGAGCAGGGACCACTCCGCCGCACGCAGGCAGTGTTCCGGACGCTCCGGCGCCAGCAGCCCCTCGTAGGCCTGCTCGAGGATCCCGACCACCTCGCCGGCCGCGACGTCGCGCGGGAACAGGCGCAGCACGAGCTCGTTCAGGTACAGCGCGCAGACCATCGCCCGCCCCGAGAGCGGGAACACGCGCCGCTCCTCGCCGAGCGTGAGACTGGGCAGCTCGCCCCGTCCGCGCCAGGCGAGATCCAGCAGCACGAAGGGGCGCAGCGACCCGGCCCGCCCGCGCGCCAGCACCGCGATACGGCCGGCATCCCGGGTAACCAGCTCCAGCACCCGGCTGTTCTCCCGAAACGGCCGGGCATGCAGCACGAAGCCGGGAACGGGCAGCCCTGGGCGGTCCGGCGTCACCGCGGTTCTTCGATGCCCAGATCCCGCAGCGCGCGGTTGCTCGACGACCAGTCCTCCTCCACCCGCACGGTCAGGCGCAGCATGATCCTGCGCCCGAGGAGTTCCTCGAGCTGGTGCCGGGCCGCCTGACCGATGCGCTTCAGCATCTGTCCGCCCTTCCCGATCACGATGCCCTTCTGGCTCTGCCGCTCGACCACGATCAGTGCGTCGATGTGGGTGATGCCCGGACGGTCCTCCCAGTTCTCGACCCGCACCGCCACGGAATACGGCACCTCCTGGCCCAGGCGTTCCAGCAGCGCCTCGCGGATCATCTCCTCGGCCCGGAAGCGCTCCGGGCGATCGCTGAGCTGTTCCGGGTCGTACAGGAACGGCCCCTCCGGCAGGTGCCGACCAAGCTCCTCGACCAGGCCGTGGAGGTTGCTGCCGGTCTTTGCGGACAGCGGTACCACGGCGAGGTAGTCGTGCTCCTGCCCCCGCGCCTCGAGGAATGGCAGCAGCGCCGTGCGGTCGGCCATCCGGTCGACCTTGTTCACCACCAGGATCGCCGGACGGCCCGCGGAGCGGATCGCATCCAGGATAAAGGCGTCCCCGGCCTCGAAACGCCCGGCCTCCACGATGAAGCAGACGATGTCGGCCTCGCTGAGCGCCTGCACCGCGGTGCGGTTCAGCACCTGATTCATCAGGCGGCCGCGCTCGGGGTCGATGCCCGGCGTGTCGATCAGCACGGTCTGACTGCGGCCCTGGGTCACGATGCCGAGGATCCGGTTGCGGGTCGTGTGCGGCTTGCGGGTGATCGCGGCCAGCTTCTCACCGACCATGCGGTTCATCAGCGTGGTCTTGCCCACGTTGGGCCGCCCGACCAGGGCGATCAGCCCGCAACGCGTCCCGTCCGTGGCCCCGCTCACTGGCCGGCCTCCCGCCGGAGACGGTCCAGCGCCGCCTCGGCGGCGGACTGCTCCGCGGCGCGCCGGCTGGAGCCCGAGCCCCGCTGCCCCCAGGATTCGCTGGGCAGCCAGGCCTCCACCGAGAACCGGCGCCTGTGGTCGGGTCCGGACACCTCCAGCAGGCGGTACTCGGGCAGCACGCGACCACGGCCCTGCAGGAACTCCTGCAGCCGGGTCTTCGGATCCTTCAGGGACTCGGCGCTGGGCAGCGAATCGAGCCGCTGCGCGTAGAGACGCAGCACGAATTCGCGGGCGGCCTCGTATCCCGCGGCGCGATGGCTCGCCCCGATCAGGGCCTCGAGCGCATCCGCCAGAATCGACTCGCGCCGCTGTCCCCCGGTCTTGCGTTCACCCTGCCCCAGGTTCAGTTCGCCCTCCATGCCCGCGGCACGGGCGATCTCGGCCACGGCCACACGGTTGACCAGGGCCGCGCGCAGACGGGAGAGGTCGCCCTCCGGCGCATCCGGCAGGCTCTCGAACAGCGCATCCGCGATCACGAGCCCCAGCACCGCGTCCCCGAGGAATTCGAGACGCTCGTTGTGCCGTGCGCCGGCACTGCGATGGGTGAGGGCCTGCTCGAGCGACTCCGCCTCGCGCAACGCCTCCGGCAGCAGGCCGCGGAAATCCGGCGCGCTCATCGGCGCCCCGGCAGCCGTGGCCGGCCCACGGCCGGCGGACGCACCGGATCCGGACGCCCGGTCAAGGGGAGAGCTTGTCGCGGCGGTTGAACTGGGCCACGAGGTCGAGATTGGCGAAGAAGGTACGCCGGACCTCGTAATCCAGCAGCATGTAGCGCCCGCCGCCGTCTTCCGCGAAGCTGATGTTCTCGCGCTCCACGTTGTCATAGATGGAATTGATCGCCAGGCGCCGGTTGATGTCGTTCCAGATCTGCTGCGGGGTGCGGTCCGCTGCCCCCGGGGTGGCGGCCACATCGGTGACGATCGCCCGCACCGTCCAGTACTGGATGTAATCCTTGCCGATGGTCAGGAAGAAGTTGGCGACGAGTACCGCGAAGAGGATGAGGATGATCACGGTGAAACCGCCGATCCCCCGCATCCGTTGTCTTGATTTCAGCATGGCACGATGCCCCCTGTCCCGTGTTCATTGAATGCGGCTGCCCACCCGGGAGAAGTCCCAGTGTCCGCCATTGTAATCCCAGTTCAGCCAGATGAAGAGCGCGCGACCGACCAGCAGGTCCTCGGACACGAATCCCCACATGCGACTGTCATTGCTGTTGTCCCGGTTGTCGCCGACCATGAAGTAGTATCCCTCGGGGACCCGCACCGAGCCGCTCATTCCCGACGACCGTTCCCACCTCAGGATCTCGTGCGGCGCCTCGCCGAGGTGCTCCCGGAACACCGTCGCACCGGTCATCATGCGACCGGACCCCACCCCCTCGTAGGTCCCCACCGGCTCGGTGGGCTGCGGCTCGCCGTTCACGTGAAGCGTGCGGTCCTGAAACTCGATCAGGTCGCCGGGGATGCCCACCACCCGCTTGATGTAGTCTTCGGCCGGGTTGCGCGGATACTTGAACACGGCCACGTCGCCGCGCTCGGGGCTGCCGGTCTCGAGGATCCGGGTGCGCGTGACCGGCAGCCGGACGCCGTAGGAGAACTTGCTCACCAGGATGAAGTCGCCCACCAGCAGGGTCGGCATCATCGATCCCGAGGGGATGCGGAAGGGCTCGGCGACGAAGGAGCGCAACACCAGCACGATCAGCAGCACCGGAAAGAAGGACCGCGAATAGTCCACGTACCACGGCATCTGCTGCTGCCGCTCCGGGCTCAGACGGCGCCGCAGGACCGCCCACACGAGCCAGATCACGCCCGTGACCAGCGTTGCCAGCACCAGGATCAGCTCCAGGCTGAACGTCATATCAGATCCCTTCTCGAAAACCGGCCCGGGAGGCCGGATTAGCTCTTGTCGGCGCTTGAGAGCACGGCGAGAAAGGCCTCCTGCGGAACATCCACCCGGCCAATCTGCTTCATCCGTCTCTTGCCCGCCTTCTGTTTCTCAAGCAGCTTGCGCTTGCGCGAAGCATCGCCCCCGTAGCACTTCGCAAGCACATTCTTGCGCAGGGCCTTCACGGTCGACCTTGCGATGACCTTGGAACCGATCGCGGCCTGGATCGCCACCTCGAACATCTGGCGCGGAATGATGCCACACATGCGCTCGGTGAGTTCCCGGCCACGGCTCTGCGCCTGATCGCGGTGCACGATCGCCGACAGTGCGTCGACCCGCTCGCCATTGATCAGGATGTCCACCCTCACCAGCGGAGCCGCCTGGAAGCGCAGCGGCTGGTAGTCGAAGGAGGCGTAGCCCCGGGTCGACGACTTCAGGCGGTCGAAGAAATCCATCACCACCTCGGACATCGGCATCTCGTAGGCGAGGGCCACCTGGCGGCCCATGTACTGCATCTTCACCTGCACGCCGCGTTTCTCCACGCACAGGGTCATCACCGCCCCCACGTACTCCTGGGGCGTCAGGATATTGGCCAGGATCACCGGCTCGCGAATCTCCGCGATCTCGTTGGAAGGCGGCAGTTCGGACGGGTTGTGTACCGGGACCACCTCCCCGCTCGTCTTCTCGACCTCGTAGACGACCGTCGGGGCGGTGGAGATCAGGTCCAGCCCGTACTCGCGCTCGAGGCGTTCCTGCACGATCTCCATGTGCAGCATCCCGAGGAATCCGCAGCGGAAGCCGAAGCCGAGCGCCTGGGAGGTCTCCGGCTCGAACTGCAGGGACGCATCGTTCAGGCGCAGCTTGTCCAGGGCCTCGCGCAGATCGTTGAAGTCCTCGGCGCTGATCGGGAACAGGCCGGCGAAGACGCGCGGCTGCATCTCCTTGAAGCCGGGCAGCGGGCTCTCGGCGGGATTCTGCGCGTCGGTAAAGGTATCGCCGACCTTCGCCCCGGTGATGTCCTTGATGCTGGCGATCACGTAGCCCACCTCGCCGACGTCGAGATAGGGGCGATCCACGGGCTTCGGCGCGAACACGCCGACACGGTCCACCTCGTAGGTGCGGTCGACGGACATCGCGGCGATCCGCCGTTTCGCGTGCAGCTGACCGGCCTTGACCCGGACCAGCGCCACCACGCCGAGGTAGTTGTCGTACCAGGAATCGATCACCAGGGCCCGCAACGACGCATCCGGGTCACCCTCCGGCGGCGGGATTCGGCGCACCAGCTCCTCCAGCAGCTCGGCGATACCCTCGCCCGTCTTCGCCGACACCCGCAGTGCATTCACCGCCTCGATGCCGATCACGTCCTCGATCTCGCTGGCCACGCGATCCGGCTCCGCGGCGGGCAGGTCGATCTTGTTCAGCACCGGCACGACCTCCAGACCCTGATCGATGGCCGTGTAGCAGTTGGCCACGCTCTGCGCCTCGACGCCCTGCGACGCATCCACCACCAGCAGCGCACCCTCGCAGGCGAACAGCGAACGCGAGACCTCGTAGGAGAAATCCACGTGCCCCGGGGTGTCGATGAAGTTGAGCTGATAGCGCTGACCATCGCGCGCGTCATAGAACAGGGAAACGCTCTGCGCCTTGATCGTGATCCCGCGCTCGCGCTCGAGATCCATCGAATCGAGCACCTGTTCGGCCATCTCCCGCTCGGCCAGGCCGCCGCAGACCTGGATCAGCCGGTCCGCCAGCGTGGACTTGCCGTGATCGATGTGCGCGATGATGGAGAAGTTGCGGGTCAGTCGGGGATCAGTCATTCCGGGTCAGCTCGTCGATCAGTGCCGGCGCATCGAGAAAGTGGCAGCAGAGGATCTCGCCGTCCACCGCCAGCACGGGCACCTTGGCGTTGAAGCGCGTCGCCAGATCGGGATCCTGATCGATGTCGACGCGCTCGAGCGCGA
The DNA here is from genome assembly GCA_007692435.1 of Thioalkalivibrio sp. GTDB lineage: Bacteria > Pseudomonadota > Gammaproteobacteria > Ectothiorhodospirales > Ectothiorhodospiraceae > Thioalkalivibrio. The sequence continues at coordinate 8,732 of RECA01000231.1, read as the reverse complement.
AAGTATAACGGCTTTGGAGGGCAGCGAGTTCTGCGAGCATCTGCGCGCAGAGCCCGCAGTCGACCCGGTGATAGACGGTCAGCGTGGGCGCGGGCCGCCCCGGACCCTCGCCGACGGCGAGCGAACCGGACGCACTGCCGGGAACGGCAGTGCGTCCGTGGCCTCCGCCGGTCACTGCTCCGGCATGCGCAGCGCAATGAAGACCGGAGTGCCTTCCCGATGCAGCAGTACCGGAACCGAGCGCCCGGCGGAAGCGGCCTCCACCCCTTCGCGGAAGGCCTGCGGCGACGACACGGGCTCGCCGCCGAACTGCACGATCACGTCGCCGGAGCGAATTCCGGCGGCGCGGGCCGGGTTGCCGGTGACCTCGGCCACGCGCACGCCCTCGTCTTCCAGCCCGAGCGCGTCGCGCTCCTCGGCGGTCAGCGGCTCGATCTGCATGCCCAGCAGGCTCTGCGGCCGGGCCTCCGGCGTCGGCTGCGGGGCACCGCGGCCCGACGCGACATCCTCCGGCAGCGGCTCGATGGTCACCTCGATCACGATCTCGCGGTCACCGCGAAGCACATCGACCTCCACCTCGGCACCGACCGGCGTGCGGCCGACGATCGGCGGAAGTGCGCTGGAGCGGGACACGTCGATGCCATTGAACCGGAGGATCACGTCACCGGTGCGGAATCCCGCCTGCTGCGCCGGACTGTTCGGCTGCACCTGCGCCACCAGCGCCCCGGCGGGACGTTCCATCCCGAAGGAGTCCGCCAGTTCCCGGGTGACCTCCTGGATCAGCACGCCCAGCCAGCCGCGCGTGACGGTGCCCGTCTCGCGGATCTGCTCGGCCACCTCCACCGCCATGTCGATCGGGATCGCGAAGGACAGCCCCATGAACCCGCCGGTACGGCTGTAGATCTGGGAATTGATGCCCACCACCTCGCCGTCGAGGTTGAACAGCGGACCGCCGGAGTTGCCGGGGTTGATGGCCACGTCGGTCTGGATGAACGGCACGTAGTTGTCGGAGGGCAGGCTGCGTCCCTTCGCACTGACGATCCCGGCGGTCACCGAGTGATCGAAGCCGAACGGAGAGCCGATGGCCAGCACCCACTCGCCGACCTTCAGGGACTCGGAGGAGCCCAGCCGAAGCGTCGGCAGGTCCTCCGCGTCGATCTTCAGCACCGCGACGTCGCTCTCGGGATCCGAGCCGATCACCTCAGCGGTGAACACCCGACGGTCGGACAGCCGCACCACGATCTCGCCACCGTTTTCGATCACGTGGTGGTTGGTCAGGATGTAGCCGTCCTCGCTGTAGATGAAGCCCGAGCCCATCGAGCGTCGGTCGAAGCCCTCGGGGACGCGGGGGCCCTCCCCGCGCTCTCCGAAGAAGCGCTCGAAGAGGTCGCCGAAGGGCATGCCCTCCGGAATGTCGGGAGCGGGCCCGCTCTCGGGCGTGGCCCGCTCGCGCGAGGACGAGATGTTGACCACGGCGGGGCTGTACTGCTCCGCCAGCGGAACGAAGTCGGGCAGGTGCCGCGCCGAGGCCGGAACCGAGAGTGCGAACAGCACCGTTGCCAGGAGAAACCAGCGATACATTTTCATGGGCACCTTCACGAGTGGTTGCGTACGTGTCTAGAGGGGCGGCGCGCCCGCAAGTTCCGCCGGCGGGCCGCATCCACCAGGGTGCCGGATCGAGGACCGGCCCGATCCGGGGCATGCTCGGTCAGGGGCATGGCCAGCGGCGCCATGGGGCGTGCCCGGGGACCATTGAGCGGTCGGGACTACTGGGCGATGCGCCCGCTGCCGGGTGAGGGCATCGGGGACTCGCCCGCCGGTTGCCGTCCAAGCAGCACCGGCTCGAAGCGGTCCCCCTGGCTGCGCAACCAGCGACGCACGCCCGCAAGGCCCAACGCGAACCCGGCAACACCAGCCAGGACCAGGAAACCATCCGCCAGACCGGGAAGCATCCACCCCAGCGTGATCGGCGCGAGCATCATCCCCAGCAGAGGCAGCAGGTACATCGCAAACGCGCCGGAGACCAGCGCCTGATCCCGCACGCCCAGCGTGACGCGGTCGCCCGGTCGCAGCCCATGGCTGTTCGCGAGCCGCAACTCGAGGGAGCGGCGCCCGAGGACCTCGGACAATACGCCGTTGCCGCAACCGCTGCGGGCCGAGCAGGACCCGCAGGTGGACTGGCGCTCCACGCGGACCGTGGCCCAGGCCTCGTCGGCCGCCACAACCACGCCCTGTTCCTCTATCCAGTCACTCATCACGCCAGTCCCTCATCACGCCAGTCCCTCATCACGCCAGTCCCTCATCAAACCAGCCCGGTCCATGGAGGGGCACGCCGGGGCTCAGTCGGTTCCGGCTGCGCGGAAACGCGCCGCGTGGGCGATCCGCTCAACCGTCTTCACGGGCACCTCGCCGACAACCGTGATCTGGTGATCGGCAAGCGGCCGGGCAAAGGCATGGGTCGCCCCCGAGCGGGTCGCGCCCTCGAAGGTCTGGGCCTCATCCGTGGCCGGATCGACATACACCGACACCGTCGCGAGTCCGTCGCTGAGCACGAAGTGCAGCGACGACGCCGCATCATCGTCCGGCCCGACGCTGCGTTCGGTCACGATCACGGTCGTGAAGCCCGGGGGGAGCTCCTGGAAGTACCACCTGCCGTGCCGGTCGCCGTCCTCGGGCGAGGTTCCGGCCGCACGCACCTCGATCTCCCGGGCGTCGCAGCCGCGCGGGGTCAGGGACTCCTCGAACACCACGTCGAGGAACTCCAGTTCGGTGAAGACCAGCCGCTCGAGCAGCTGCCCGTCCGCGTCGATCAGCTCGCTGAGCAGCGGGATGCCGGTGTCACGGTGCAGGCAGTACTGATGGCTGTAGCGATACGGGTCCAGGGCCTCGGCCCGCAGCTGGTAGCAGGAGAAGCCGGCGATGCGGTCGAAGCCCGGCGAGCTCAGGTCATAGCGTTCGTTCGCCCGCAGCATCGCCGCCGCAAAGGCCGGCGGGCGCTGCGGCGCGCCCTGCTGATGCCCCTCGCCCTCGATCCGTGCGCCCTTGATCGCGCTGACTCGATCCACCTTGCGAATGACCTCGCGCGCCGAACCGGTCAGGGTCTGCAGGAGTTCCCGGTACCCGTCCTCCTCGGCCGCGTGGACCACGCGCACCGTGTCGATGCGTTCGCCCCGCTGGAAGATGAAGGTGCCCTCGTAACTGTGGCGGTGCATGCTGTCGGCCATGCGCTCCAGCCACTGTTCGGGACTGTAGTCCCCCGCCGGGAGGCTCAGTGGCAGAACTAGCGCGAGACCGGCGAGTACAGAGAGGGTCCTGCCCAGCATCCCCGCTTACTCGCCATCGACCGAGCTGCGTACCCGGGCGAATGCCGACGAGCCGGGGGCGACCAGCTCCGCATGGTTTTCGAGGTAGGGCGCGAAGCGGGGGTCAGGAGCGGTGACCACTTCGGTCTCGGCCGGCTCCAGTACCGGGGCGGCATCCACGGTCGCCGCGGGCACGCCGTCGCCGGTGCCCGTGATGGTCTGCAGCCCGAGCAGGGAGACCACCGCCACCGCCGCGGCAATGCCGACACCGGCGGCCGGCTTCAGCCAGCGGCCCCTGGCAGACGCCTCGACCGGAACGTTCAGCGGGTCTTCGTCCGCAATCCCGTTCTGCACCCCGGCGAGAAAGTCTGGTGGTGCGGTCCGGCGCATCCCGCCGCGCAGGCTGTCGCCGATCAGGTGGTAGCGGGCCCAGGTTCTGCGATCTTCTTCGGATTTGAGAAGTTCGTCGATCAGGCGGCGTGTTTCGAAGCCTTCGGTTTCGTTGTCGATCAGTGCGGAGAGACGTTCGGACTTGCTGACTTGGTCGTTCATTGGTTCTGCTCGCTCAATCGTTTAGCAACGGACCCAGGGTCCGGTCAATGGCCTCGCGGGCCCGAAAGATGCGCGAACGGACGGTTCCGATCGGGCATCCCATGGTCTGGGCAATCTCCTCGTAGCTCAGTCCCTCGAGTTCGCGCAGCGTGATCGCGGTTCGCAGATCGTCCGGCAACCGTTCGATTGTCCGTTGCACTGCCGCCTGTATTTCCTCTGACAACAATTCCCCTTCCGGGGTTGCACTCTCCTTCAGCGCGGAATCGCCGCCCATCTGTTCGGCGTCCTGCGCGTCCACCTCGGCCTCCGGGCGCCGGCGCCCCTGGGCGACCAGGTGGTTCTTCGCGGTGTTGATCGCGATGCGGTACAGCCAGGTGTAGAAGGCGCTCTCACCACGGAAGTTGGCGAGCCCGCGATAGGCCTTGATGAAGGCCTCCTGCGAGACATCGAGTGCCGCGGCGTGATCATGCACGTAGCGCCCGACCAGGTTGATGATCTTGTGTTGATACTTGAGGACCAGGATGTCGAATGCCGCCTTCTCCCCGCTCTGAACGCGCCGGACGAGCGCCTCGTCGGAAGCCTTCTCGCTCATGCGGGCACTCCCGCCCGCAGCGCCAGTTCCTTTAATCTTGGCTGCATGGACCTTGTCGGCATGGTGAAGTTCGTCCTGATCGCTTCCGGTATTCCGGAACGTGGCATTGTGCGCGCTGAACAACGCCGGAAAGTTACCTGACCCATGGCCGCAACACAAATGGGCCCGGCGCAGGAACGCTTCGATGTCCTCATCATCGGGAGCGGGGCCGCCGGTCTCACCGCAGCGCTGCATCTGGCCCCCCGCCGGCGGGTCGCGATCATCAGCAAGGGCCCCGTCGACGAGGGCAGCACCCGGTACGCGCAGGGCGGGATCTCGGCGGTGCTCGACCAGGCCGACTCCTTCGAGTCGCATGTCGCCGACACCCTCGACGCCGGCGCCGGACTCTGCGAGATCGACGCGGTCCGTCGGACGGTGGCGGAAGGACCCGAGGCGATCCATTGGCTCGCGGGCCTCGGCGTTCCCTTCACCCGCGAGGCCCACGAGGGACGCAGCCGGCTGCACCTGACCCGGGAGGGCGGCCACAGCGCCCGCCGGGTCGCGCACGCGGCGGATGCCACCGGGCAGGCCATCGAGGACGCGCTCGTCGGGACCGCGCGGGAGCAGGCGCGCATCGAGGTCTTCGAGCGTCACCTCGCGGTGGACCTGATCCTGGCCAACGTGGGGGGACAGCGGCGCGTGATCGGCGCCTACGCGCAGGACGGCGAGACCCGGGAGGTGCAGACCATCCTCGCACCCGTGGTGATTCTGGCGACCGGTGGTGCCAGCAAGGTGTACCTCTACAGCTCGAACCCGGACGGCGCCACCGGCGACGGCATCGCGATGGCCTGGCGGGCGGGCTGCCGCGTGGCCAACATGGAGTTCATGCAGTTCCACCCCACCTGCCTGTTCCATCCTCAGGCCAAGTCCTTCCTGATCTCCGAGGCGGTGCGCGGCGAAGGGGGTCGTCTGCTGCTACCGGACGGGACCCCGTTCATGGAGCGCTTCGATGCCCGCGCCGAACTTGCGCCCCGCGACATCGTCGCCCGCGCCATCGACTACGAAATGAAGCGGCTCGGTGTCGATCACGTCTACCTCGACATCAGTCATCGCAGCCCCGGGTTCGTGCGCGAGCACTTTCCGACCATTCACCAGCGTTGCCTGGAGTTCGGCTTCGACATGACCCAAGAGCCGCTGCCCGTGGTGCCGGCGGCGCACTACACCTGCGGTGGCGTGATGGTGGATGCGCACGGACGCACCGACGTGGCCGGGCTCTATGCCGCGGGCGAGGTGTCCTACACCGGCCTGCACGGCGCCAACCGGATGGCCAGCAATTCCCTGCTCGAGTGCCTCGTCTACGCGCGCGCGGCGGCGCGGCACATCCTCTCCGAGGCCGATCCGCTGACGCCGGAGGCGCTGCCCCGACCGCCAAACTGGGACGAATCCCGGGTCACCGATTCCGACGAGGAGGTGGTCGTGTCGCACGACTGGGACGAACTGCGCCGGCTGATGTGGGACTACGTCGGGATCGTGCGTACCCGCGACCGGCTGCTGCGGGCGCAGCGGCGCATCCGGGTGCTGATGGAGGAGGTCCACGAATACTACGCCCACTACCGGATCACGCCCGATCTCATCGAACTTCGGAATCTGGTGCTCGTGGCCCAGATCATCGTGAGCAGCGCCCTGGAGCGTCGGGAGAGCCGCGGCCTGCACTTCATCCGCGACTTCCCGGAACGCGCGCCCAACCTGCATCCCGGGCCGACGGTACTGTCCCCTCCGGCGGCCGAGGGGACCGGGCCGGAGTGAATGGGGCACCCGCGCCGCGGGGTCTCAGGGGGTCTTCGGATGCGGCATGCGGATGAAATGCTCGCGATAATGGCGCAACTCCTCGATGGAGTCGCGGATGTCCTGCAGCGCCTGGTGCGTGGCGTCCTTCTTCACGCTGGAGAGCACGCCGGGGGCCCAGCGCCGCGCGAGCTCCTTCAGGGTGCTGACGTCGAGGTTGCGGTAGTGAAAATAGCTCTCGAGATCGGGCATGCAGCGGGCGAGGAAGCGACGGTCCTGACAGATGGAATTGCCGCACATCGGCGAGGCGTGACGCGGCACCCAGTGGCTCAGAAAATCCAGGGTGGCCCGCTCCGCGCCGATCTCGTCGATCGGGCTCTGCCGGACCCGCTGGAGGAGCCCCGAGGCACCGTGGGTGCGCCGGTTCCACTCGTCGAGCCCGCCGAGCACGGACTCGTCCTGGCGGACGGCGATCACCGGGCCCTCCGCGAGCACGCGCAGGTCCTTGTCGGTCACGATCGTCGCGACCTCGAGGATCAGATCCGAGTGTGGATCGAGGCCCGTCATCTCGAGATCGATCCAGATCAGGTTGTCCGCGTTCTGGCCCATGCCATCTCCGGGTTTGGCATATCAGTCTATCATTCAGGACCGGGCGGTGACGGTCCCGGCTCCACCACGGTGAACGATCACGGTGACTTCCGTCAGCGCCACGGCTGCGATGCGGTCGCGCAACACCGCGCCCGCTGCCTCGAACCATCCCACTCCGGCAAGCGCGAGTGGGCATCCACGAACGCGCTCCGCGCGTTCCTGCATATGAAGGAGAGAACCATGCGTCATGGCCTTACCGCATTCGGCATTCTGCTCTTCGTCGGGCTCGGCAGCCCGGCTCACGCCGGGGATCCGGCCCTGGGCGAGGAACTGCACCAGGAGAACTGCGTCAGCTGCCACGGAACCGAGGTGTACACCCGCGACGACCGCATGGTCGAGTCGATGAGTTCGCTGATCACCCAGGTCAACCGGTGCAACGTGAATCTCGGAACCGGCTGGTTCGATGACGAAGTCGAGGCAGTGGCCGCCTACCTTGGCGAAAACTACTACAACTTCTGAATCCGAGGTGTCCCGATGACTGACCTGAGAAAGCGGCACTGCGAGGCGCCGGAGGCCTTCGCCGGGCCTCTCTCCTCGTCGGAGTGCGACGAGATGTTTGCGCAACTGCACGAGGACTGGGACCTCGACCCTGCGGCGGGCAGGATCTCGCGCCGGCTCGAGTTTGCCAGTTTTTACGAAACCATGGCCTTCGTGAACGCGGTTGCGTGGGTTGCCAACCGGGAGGATCACCACCCCGACCTGGAGGTCTCCTACGGACATTGCGTGGTGCGTTTCTCCACCCACGCGGTCGGCGGGCTCAGCCCGAACGATTTCATCTGTGCGGCACGCGTCGATGCCCTCTTCGATTGAATCCGCAGGCAGGCATCCTTGAGCACGGCCATCGGGAGCCGCCGGAGGCCCGCAGCCGGGCGCACCGGCGGCTCCCGCATGCAGCATCCGGCTGACGCCGGCCGATTCGGGCCGGCATGACCCTGCGCTGCCGGGTCATCGCCCGTTACGGCAGCGAGATCGACGCGCTGCAGCCCGATGGCAGCGTCCGGCGCGCGAGTCTGCGGCGCCGCGTCGACGACGTGGTCTGCGGGGACGTGGTGACGGTCGATTCGGTCGGAGCGGTCGTGCGGAGCCGGGAACCGCGCCGCAATCACCTGGCCCGCCGGGACGGATTCAACCGTCCCAGAACGATCGCAGCCAACATCGACCGGGCGTGGATCGTGGTCGCGCCGCGGCCGGAAATCCCGCATCTGCTGATCGACCGGTTCCTGGTGGGTATCCGCAACCTGCCGGCAGAGGCGGGCATTGTGGTGAACAAGTCGGATCTGGCCTTCACTGGAGACGCCGCCACATCCGACCCCGACCTGTCGAACTACACGCACCTCGCCCTGCCGATCCTCCGGGTCAGCGCCCACACCGGCCTTGGGCTCGAGGCATTCCGCGCCGCCGCCGCCGGCGGCTGCAACGTCCTCGTCGGGCCATCGGGCGTCGGCAAGTCCTCCCTGATTCAGGCGCTGCTGCCGGCCGAGCGGCTGCGCATCGCCGAGGTCGGACAGGGCGGCGAGGGTCGGCACACCACGACCACGGCGCGCTGGTACGAGGCCGAGGGCGGTGCCGCCTGGATCGACTCGCCGGGTGTGCGCGACTTCAGTCCGGAGATCGCTTCCGTCGACCAGCTGGTGCAGGGCTTCCCCGACCTGTCCGAACACGCGGCCGACTGCCGTTTCCGCAACTGCACCCATCGTTCCGAACCCGGCTGCGCGGTGGGCGCGGCGGTGGATCGGGGTCTGCTGCCCGCTGCCCGCCTGGAGGCCTGGCGGGAGCTGCTGGCATCGCTGATCGCCGGCGGCCGGGGTCGGGGCTGAGGGGCGGCGGGGGATCGCCCAGGGGGCTGGCCTCCTACGGTGCTGGGCCCGGCCCCC
>RECA01000227.1 GCA_007692435.1 Thioalkalivibrio sp. | reverse complement strand
TCCGCCCTACTCTTCTTTCATGGTCGGGGGTGGCGCAGGGCCATGGAAGTTAGCGCAGCGGGCCCACCGCTTTGGCCCGAGCGCAAAAGGTCAGCCCCACGTGCGTTCATTCGACAGCGGACACGCCCTTCTGGCATAACCCGCGAACAAAACCGCGGACAGACGCAGCCATGACCCAGCAGGAACGCATCACCGAAAAACTGGAACAGCACTTCGAGCCCGTGCACCTCGAGGTGGTGAACGAGAGCCACATGCACAACGTCCCGCCGGGATCCGAATCGCACTTCAAGGTGACGCTGGTCAGCGACGCCTTTGCCGGCGAGAAGCTGGTGGCGAGACACCGGATGGTCAACCGCATCCTCGCGGACGAGCTGGCGGGCGGCGTTCACGCGCTGGCCCTGCACACGCTGGATCCGGAGCAGTGGTTCGAACGCGCCGGACGGGTGCCGGATTCGCCGCCCTGTCACGGCGGGGAGAAGTCCTGAACCGTTGAAGACGGCAACGAATCCCGAGACCGGCCTGCCAGCAGGCGGGTCGGCGAGCCACTGGAATGCGGCCGCGGCCTCGGGCCACGGCTTCATCAACCTGCTGGCGAGCCTGGAACGCGGTCTCGGCTGCCAGGGACCGCTGAATCCCGAGGCACCGCTGCCGGCACTCGCGCCCGAGACGCTCGCGGGCCACCAGCACGTGCTGTTCTGGCTGATCGACGGCTTCGCGCTCGATTACCTTTCCCACACACCGGTGCTGCGCAGCGATCTCTTTCAGCGGCTCGAGTCCGTGTTTCCGAGCACGACGGCCAGCGCGATCACCAGCGTCTTCACCGGCGTGAGCCCGGCGCAGCACGGCCTGCTCGGCTGGCACACCTGGCTTCCGAGACCCCGGAGCACCCTCACCGTCCTGCCGGCCCGCGAGGCCGACCACAACGGCAATTCCGTGGGCCTGAGCACCAGGGAACTCGAGCAGCGGATCCGGCCGCCGCTGCTGCTCGACCGGCTGCCGCGCGCAACGACGGTGATCTCCCCGGCCGCCATCGCCCACTCCTCCTACAACCGGCTGATGAGCGGCTCGGCGCGGGTGCTGGGCTTCCAGCACCTGGAAGAGCTGCCGGCCCTGCTCGGCACGCACGTGAGGACCCGCACCGAGGGCCCTCAATACACCTACCTGTACTGGTCGCACCTCGACCACCTCGGCCACGAGCACGGTCCTGACAGCGCGCAGGTCCGCAACCATCTCGCCGAGATCGACGCGGCCTACGCAGGGATCATCGAGCAACTGCAGGGCACGGGGGCGCTCTTCCTTACCAGCACCGATCACGGGATGCGCACGGTCTCCCGGCGCCTGAACGTCCGCGAGTCGCCGGCGGTGAGCGACTGCCTGCGCCACCCGCTGACCGGTGAGCCCCGTGCCGCGATCGCGCACGTGAAACCGGATCGGCACCGGCAGTTCCGCCACGCGGTGAAAGAGGCCTTCGGATCCAGTGTCGAGCTGGTCGCGATGGACGAGTGGCTGTCCGGCAGGGCCTTCGGCTCCGGCCCGCCGCACCCGGAACTGCAGGCCCGCGCGGGCGACTACCTGCTGTTCCCGGACGCCGACAGCTTCCTCGTCGACCCCGTCGGGGACGACCCGGGACCCGAATTCTGCGGAGCCCACGGCGGCCTGACCCGCGAGGAACGCGAAATCCCCCTGTTCCGGCACGACCTCGGCACCCTTCGGCAGACCGGGGGCCCATAAACGCAAAAGCGGCGCCGTTTTGTCCCCTCTCCCGCTTGCGGTTGCTTCCGCGGCAGGCGGCGAGCCTCCTGCAGGGCAAAGCGGCGGCAAGCCGCCGCACTCCATATGCCATCCCCACCGAAAATGGGCAGCCAGGCCCCGACTCAGGGTAAAATGGCCGCTGTAATTGATACAGAGCGAGGGCCGCGATGAACGACATCACCGAAGAAACCTACAACAACGCGGCGCAGAAACTCATCGACCTCGCCAACACGCTGTCCTCCGACGGGCATTCCCCGGACGTGCACGAGGTCGCCGACGGGCTGCTGGCGGGCGCGATCCACTTCTGGCTGTACAGCCGCCAGCCCTGCGGGGACGTCTTCTGCGAGTCCTGCGCGCCGTTCAGCGACCCGGAGAGCCGGCTGGCGGTGCTGCGCGAACTGGTGGACGAACTGGGACGCGACAGCGAGTACTTCCACTCCGCCACGGATACCCCGGCCGGCCACGCCTGAGCGCAGCCCGGGCGGATTCACCGCGCAACCGGCCCGAACAAACCATCCAGCCCCGCGCGCTGCAGCTTCCGTTCCGCGAGGCGCACCGCGCGTTCGAGCGCCGTCTCCGGCGGTTCGCCCGAGATCAGCGCGTGGATCAGGCCGGCATTGAAGGTGTCGCCGGCGCCAAGGCTGTCGCGCACCTGCAGCCCCGCCCGGGGCGCGCAGTGGGTGACCCGCCCGTGCTGCGCGACCCAGGCACCGCGGTCCCCCCAGGTCAGCGTCTGCACCGCCCCGGGCCGCGCCCGTGCAGTGCCGGCGATGAAGGCCTCCGGCTCCGACCGCCCGTGCGCCCGCGCCCAGCCGCTCGAGAACATCAGCACGTCGGCCAGCCGCAGGCTGCTCTCGATCCCCTCCCGCGGCTTCTCGAGTTCCAGCGACACCGGCTGATCCACCGCCACCCGCCGCACCGCCCGCAGCAGCGCCGGGAGCCGGCCCGGGTTCCTGCCTTCGAAATGGAACCAGTCGTAGCCGGCGAGACCCTCCTCGCGAAAGGCGCCCGCGTCCAGCTCGGGCAGTTCCCGGTCGTGCACGATGGTCCGGCTTCCCGTCGCTCGCGAACGCAGGATCCAGGAGGTCGGGGTCCGCCCGGGCCGTCGCACGCAGCGCTCGACGCCGATGCCACGCGCCGCCAGCAGTTCCAGCAGACGGTCCCCCGCGTGGCCCTCGGCGACGACCGCCGCCAGGTCCACCTGGTGTCCCGCCTGGGCCAGGATCGCCGCGGTGTTCGCGGCATTGCCGCCGGGACGGGTATCGCTGCCCAGCGCCCGCCCCTCCGAGTCCTCCCGGGGGTACGCGGCGAGATCCACGATGTGATCGATGGTCGCGTTGCCGGTGACGAGAATGCGGGCCAAGCGGCGGGTCTCCAGGGAAAACCAGCCGACAGTTTAACGGGATGGTCGGCATTTGCCGCGCCCGGCCTTACAATGCCTGCAAAACCGATCAGGGGATGACGATGGCTGGATACGAATCCGCGCAGGCTGCCGAGCAGGCCTTCTACGAGGCCTTCGAGCACGGCAGCCTCGCGATGATGACGGAGGTCTGGGCCGACGATCCGGACATCGTCTGCGTGCACCCGGGCGGTGAGCGGCTCCAGGGCCGCGAGGCCGTGCTGGAGAGCTGGGGCGAGATCCTCGCGGCGATGCAGGACGTGGTGGTCCGGGCAACGGACGTGGTGGTGCTGGGGCACGGCAACCTGGTCGTGCACCACGTGCGCGAACAGCTCTTCGTGGACGGCCAGCGCCGCGGCGTGGTCCTCGCAACCAACGCCTACCGGCACACCACCGAGGGCTGGCAGATGGTGCTGCACCACGGCGCGCCCGATCCCTCGCCGCCGCCGGCGCTGGAATCGGCCGGCCTGCACTGACCCTCGCATGAATTCCCCCGAACAGGCCCGTGCCGCCTATTACGCGGCCTTCCGGGCCGCGGACATCGAGGCGATGATGCTCGTGTGGGCGGAACGGCCGGACATCGTGTGCCTGCACCCGGGCAGCCCGCGGGCGCACCGCGGTGTCGCGGAGGTGATGGAGAGCTGGCTGCTGGTCTTCTCCCGGGAACTGAACATCCGGATCGAGCCCAGGCTGGTCGCGGGCTCCGAGACGGACGAGATCGCCTGCATGCTGACGGAAGAGCTCGTGACCCGGCCGGGCGACCTCACGCCCACCGGCTCCATCTTCGTCAGCCAGACCTACCGGAAGCTGGAACACGGCTGGCGACTGGTGCAGCACCACGCCTCCCACGGCCGCCGCGCGCCCCCGAACCCCGCCGGGGTCTTCGTAGCCGAAGGCGGCGGCCAGTCAACCCACTGATCCCACCCCGTAGGAGCGGCGACCAGCCGCGATCCCCCACCCCATCTCGACGACAAGTCGCTCCCACAGGCACCAAGGGATCACATCAGTCGGGTTCTGTCAGCTCGAGCCTCCGCTCGATCCGCTCTACGCGAGCGCGCAAAGACTGGAGCTGGTCGAATGCAGACGGCAACGCCACCACCAGAGAGCCGAGGTGCTGCTCCTGCGCGGTCATGCGAGTTTCCAGATGGGCCACTCGATCCCGTATATCATCCAGCTTCGCGTCCATTGAGCGCAGTTGCCTGAGAATCAGATTTTCCGGCTCGGTCATCTCAATCTCCAACCAACGGGATCGCGTTGAAGCTACTACGATCCCTCATCGCCAGCAATACACCCAACACGACACCCGCAGGAGCGCCCCGCAGGATCGGCTTCCAGCCGCGATCCCCCCATCGCAACCAAAGACCCACTCCTACGACCTCGAACGGGACAGGGGGCAAAGATCCGGCCGCTGCGCCTGCAACGCATTGCAGGCGGCCTGCACCGCGTCGCGAACACGCTGGCTGCGACCCTGCAGCACGATGGTCGCAACCTCCCGGTAGAGCGGATCGCGCAGCCGGAAGAGTTCCTCGAGCCGCTTGCGCGGGTCCTCTGCCCCACTCAGCAACGGACGCCGCCGACTCTTGCGCGTCCGCCGATGCTGCTCGGCGACGGGCACGCGCAGGTAGAGCACGCAGTGCTGCCTCAGCAGCTCCCGGTTCTCCGGCCGCATCACGATGCCACCCCCGGTGGCGAGCACGATGTTCTCGCGCTCGAGCAGCTCGCGGAGCATCTCGGTCTCGCGCCGGCGGAAGCCCTCCTCCCCCTCGAACTCGAAGATGGTCGGGATATCCACCCCGGTGCGCTTCTCGATCTCGTGATCGGAATCGACGAACTGCCGCTTCAGCAGCGTCGCAAGCCCCCGCCCCACCGTACTCTTCCCGGCCCCCATCGGACCGACCAACACGATGTTCTGCATGAGGCGAGCCTACGCCGGCACCGCCACAAAAAAAAGCGGCGGCGCGCGAGGGTCAGGTCAAGAAGGGGTCCCGGCGAAGACTCGAGCCGGCCGACAGCAGCGTGGCCCCCGTCCACCGAATATCCGGCGAAACCTCACCGCACCGCCCTCATTCCAGCCCCGTTCCGTCCCATGCCCCCCCGTAGGAGGCCAGCCCCCTGGCCGATCAAGCGCGTGTCACACCACCCGCAGCGTAAAATTCGACCAACGCCAGATCGCCCAGAGGGCTGGCCTCTTGCGGGCTGCAAGGCCAGGTTTGAGACCATCCGCTCCGGCACCATCCCTGAGCCACACAGTCAGGTTACTGTCCCCGGAATGCCCG
>RECA01000092.1 GCA_007692435.1 Thioalkalivibrio sp. | reverse complement strand
CTTCCGCCCTACGCTTCTTTCATGGTCGGGGGTGGCGCAGGGCCATGGGAGTTAGAGTGAAAGTCGTGTAGCTCTCCCCTCTCCCACCCCCTGGCCGGTGACTTTTTCAAGAACTTCTGGAGATTCATGATGGGCGACCGTCTCACCCGTATCACCACGCGCACCGGCGACGACGGTACCACCGGGCTCGCTATGGGCCCGCGCGTGCCGAAGGATTCCGTGCGGATCGAGGTCATGGGCGATGTCGATGAACTGAACAGCGTGCTGGGCATGGTGCTCTCGAGCGCGATCCCCCGGGCGCAGGCAGGGTGGCTGCTGGAGATCCAGCACGACCTGTTTGATCTCGGCGGCGAACTGGCCATGCCCGGGGAGTCGCTGCTGCCCGATGACCGGGTGGCCTGGCTGGAGGATCGGCAGGAGGAGATGAACGCGAACCTGCCTCCCCTGCGCGAGTTCATCCTGCCAGGCGGCGGTCCCGCGGCCACCAGCTGCCACCTCGCACGCGCCGTCAGCCGGCGTGCGGAGCGCCATCTCGTGCGCCTTGCCCGCGAAGAGGCGGTGACCACCGCTGCACGCCAGTACCTGAACCGGCTCTCGGACCTGCTGTTCGTGCTGGCCCGGTTCCTCGCCCGCGAGGCGGGCGATGGCGAGGTCTTCTGGCAAAGCCGCCGCGTGCGCGGGGACAAAGCGGCGAAGGAAGGCGATTGATGCCCACACCGACGGGGGGCCCACGGCGCCCTCGCCGGTCGTGGCTTGCCGCGCTGGTGCTCGGGGTCGCCCTGCCGGTCGCAGCGCTGTCGGCGGGCGCAGGCGGCATCAGCGTGTCCGACGACCGGGGACGGACCGTGGAACTCGCCGAACCGGCCCAGCGCATCGTCAGCCTGGCCCCGCACCTGACCGAACTGCTCTTCGCGGTCGGCGCCGGCGATCGCATCGTGGCCACCGTGGCGCACGCGGACCACCCCGAGGCCGCGCGTTCGATTCCCCGCGTCGGCACCGCGGCCCAGCTGGATCTCGAGCGGCTGCTGGCGGCATCGCCGGACCTGGTGATCGCCTGGGGGAGCGGCAGCCCCGGAACGGCGCTGGAGCGCCTGGAGACGCTGGGAATCACCGTCTACTACAGCGAGCCCGGCGACTTCGAGGGGATCGCGGCAGACCTGCGGCGGCTCGGCCGGCTCGCCGGGCAGCCGGAGCGCGGCGCCCGTGAGGCTCGTGCCTTCCTCGATGCCATCGCGACGCTGCGCGACGGATTCGGGGATCGTCCCGAGGTCCGCGTCTTCTACCAGGTCTGGGACCAGCCCCTGATGACCGTGAACGACGGGCATCTGATCGGTCAGGCCATCCACCTGTGCGGCGGTCGGAACGTCTTCGGCCACCTCGACACCATGGTGCCGCGGCCCGGGCTCGAGACGGTGCTTGCGGCCGATCCCGAGGCGATCATCAGCGGTGGCCCCGGCGAGGACCGGGCGGACTGGCTGGATGCATGGCGCGACTGGACCCAGCTCACCGCGGTGCAACGCGACAACCTCTTCTTCATCCCGCCGTCGCTGCTCCAGCGGCACACCCCGCGCCTTGCACAAGGCGCCCGCCTGCTGTGCGACGCGCTTGAACTCGCTCGGGAGAGGCGCGCGGAGCCGCACCGGTGAGCGGCATTGAAAGTGCCGCCGCGTCAGCCCGGACGGGCTGGACCCTGGGTCTTCTGAGCGTCGCAGCCGTTGCCTCGGTGCTGAGTTCGGTGATGCTGGGCAGCGTCACCCTGCCCGCACGCGATGTTGCGGCCGTATTCCTGGGCGAAGGCAGCGAACTGGCGCGCCTGCTGGTCCTGGAACTGCGCCTGCCGCGCACCCTCGCCGCCTTCGCCACCGGCGGACTGCTGGCCGTCGCCGGAGCCCTGATGCAGGTCCTTCTGCGCAACCCGCTCGCGGACCCCTACGTGCTGGGCATCTCGGGGGGCGCCGCGGTGGGCGCGCTGCTGGCGATGATCTCGGGGCTGGGGCTGGTCTGGATCTCCGGGTCGGCCTTTGCAGGTGCCCTGCTGTCCACACTGATCGTGTTCGGACTGGCCCATGGCACCGGGAGCTGGACCCCGACACGCCTGCTTCTGACCGGCGTGGTGGTGGCCGCCGGCTGGGGCGCGGTGATCACCTTCCTGCTCGCCGTTCGCCCGAGCCCGGAACTGCCGGGCATGCTGTACTGGCTGATGGGCGATCTGGCCCACGCCCGCGGCAACGCCCTGCCCTGGTTCACGCTGATCGTGATACTGGGTCTCGCGTTGCCGCTGGGGCGCAGCCTGAACGTGCTGGCGCGCGGTCCGCTGCAGGCGGCGGTGCTGGGCGTGTCGGTCCGGCGGCTGGAGTGGACGGTCTACCTGCTGGCGGCGTTGGTCACCGCCGTGGCCGTGACCACCGCCGGCACCATCGGCTTCGTGGGATTGATCATCCCGCACATGCTGCGCCTGGTCATCGGCAACGATCAGCGCCTGCTGCTTCCCGCCTCGGCGCTCGCCGGGGGCATCCTGCTCACCCTGGCCGACACCCTGGCCCGCACGGTCATCGCCCCGGAGCAGTTGCCGGTCGGCGTGATCACCGCAATGCTCGGCGTGCCGGTGTTCCTCTACCTGCTCTACCGGAGCCGGACATGAACGCTGCGCTGCTGAGCCTGGATGACCTGGTCATCGACATCCCCGAGCGGCCCACGGGCATGGCGCTGGACTTCCCGCTGCGCCCCGGCGAGTGCTGGGGCCTGCTCGGCCCGAACGGCGCGGGCAAGACCACCCTGCTGCACACCCTCGCGGGTCTCAGGCGCCCGCGGGCGGGCCAGGTGCGGCTGGACGGGGACGCCCTGCACCGTATTCCCCGGCGACGCATCGCGCAACGGCTGGGCCTGCTGTTTCAGGACCACCACGACGGCTTTCCGTCCACGGTACTGGAGACCGCGCTGATTGGCCGGCATCCGTTCCTGCGCGCCTGGAACATGGAGACCGCACAGGACCACGACCTGGCGCGGCAGGCGCTGTCCCGCATGGACCTCGGGGACCTCGCCGACCGCCAGGTGCAGACCTTGTCCGGCGGCGAGCGCCAGCGCCTCGCACTGGCGACGCTGCTGACCCAGGACCCGCCGCTGTGGCTGCTGGACGAACCCACCAATCACCTCGACCTGCATCACCAGGTGGCGGTGCTCGACCTGGTGCGGCAGGAGGTCACGTCCGGGCGCAGGGCCGCGGTAATGGCCCTGCACGACCTGAACCTCGCGGCGACCTATTGCACGCACCTGGTCCTCATGTACCCGGACGGCGGGATGTGCTGGGGCCGTACCGGCGAGATCTTCCACGTGCAGGCGCTGGAAAGGCTGTTCCAACAGAGG
This sequence comes from Thioalkalivibrio sp., assembly GCA_007692435.1. Classification (GTDB taxonomy): domain Bacteria; phylum Pseudomonadota; class Gammaproteobacteria; order Ectothiorhodospirales; family Ectothiorhodospiraceae; genus Thioalkalivibrio. The sequence continues at coordinate 19,018 of RECA01000092.1, read as the reverse complement.
CTGGCTGTGATCAACAGCCCGGAGGGCCCGTGGGTGCGGCCGGTCCCGGGTTCCCGGCGGACCCCAGCCTGATTCCCTGCTTGCCCTGCTGCTACAATCAGCACCGCGATTCCACGAGCACCGGCACGCCCATGCAACCTCAGGACGACGGTCCACGGACCTCCTTCATCCTCGGCAACGTGATCCTCGCGGCCGCGGCCGTGATGCTCCTCTTCTTCGGCACCCTCTGGGAACAGCTCGGCATCTGGGCCCTGTTCATCTGGATGGTGATGGCCGTGCTCGGGGTCTACTTCATCTCGCGGGACAGCGGTTCGCAGCCACCGGGGCCGCCGAACTGAGCCCGGCAGTGAGGGTCGCCCTCCTGTCACTGCTGGCGTTGCTGCTCGGCGTCAGCCCCGCCGCCGCCCATCACGCGGTCGCCCATGACATCCTCCTCACCGGCGCGCCGCGGATCATGCTGTCGGCGTCCACGCCCGGCACTGCAGAGGTTCATCTCGCCCTGCGCAACCGCTCGCGACACGAACACGCGCTGATCGCAGCGGAATCGCCGGTCGCCGAGGACGCCCGACTCGTCGGGGAGACCCCGTCCGTGGCCAGCGGATCCACTCGCCCGGCCGGGCCCGACGGCATCCCCGTGCCGGCACGCGGAACGCTGCATCTTGGCCCCGGCGGACCGCACATCCTGCTCACGGGGGTCTCCTCGGCACTGCGCCCGGGTGAACTCGTAGCCGTCACGCTCCGCTTTCAGGATCAGAGTGTACTGAAGCTGACGGCCGAGGTGCGCGAGAACTGAGGCAGCCGGGTCACCGGCCGGGCCGCGTGACGTCCACGGCCGGCGACGGTGACTGCAGCGGGGCTGGAATCAGTAGATGAAATCCGGAAGGTGCGATCTCAGGACCGCGAGATCCTCGACCTTGACCACGTTCTTGGACACTTCGGCCCGCACGACCTGGGCGACGTTGCGGTCCAGGACGTCGCGCAGCGCGCCGAGGAAGGACGGGGATGCCACGATGACGAGGTGTTTGAACACACCCTCGTGATGCGCGGACTTCAGGCGGTCGGCCACCATCCGCGCGAAGCGCTCGCGCTCGTGGTGCGCCGGATCGGTCGGTTCATCCATCGCGTGGCGCCCATCACCGCTCGGATTCGCCCAGCTCCGTCCGGGACGATCCGAGACCAGGTCCTGGGGGCTGGCACGGGATTCGGTGTGGGAAAACGCCTCCACGTCGGCAAGGCCGTGACAGGCGCGACCCTCGCAGCGGAGTATGCGTGCGCGGGCGGCGTCGGCGACCACAATCCAGACAGTGTCCATTCAGATCCTCCATGTCGGAAACGATTGATGCCCATCAGGCAGGGAGACGCGGATTGAGACCGCCCCGGGTGGGATGGCCCGATCTTCCGATGTCTCCCTCCTAAGAGTGTAGATCCTCATGGCCGCGACCCGGCGGGATTCATCCCGTCGACCGTCCCGCAGCCACCCGCCCGGCGGTGCGTCACCACCAGAAGACCCGTCTGCGCGGCTTGATCGGCAGACGGCCCCGCCAGTACTGGATCAGCAGCAGCCCGAAGAACATGCCGCCGAGATGCGCGAAGTGCGCGACACCGGCAATGGTCCCGGTGATCCCCGCGAACAGCTCGAAGGCACCATAGGCGATCACGAAGTACTTGGCCCGGATCGGCACCGGAATCAGGATAAAGACCAGGCGCTGGTTCGGGAACATCATGCCGAAGGCCAGCAGGATCCCGAACACGCCGCCGGAGGCGCCGATGGTCGGATAGATCTCGGTGCCCGCGACCCCATACGACGCGACCACCAGCTGGATCAGCCCGGCACCGACCACGCAGAAGAAGTAGTAGATCGCGAACAACCGCGAGCCCCAGGCGTTTTCCAGCTGCACCCCGAGCATCCACATCGCGAAGAGATTGAGGAACAGGTGCAGCAGACCGCCGTGCAGAAAGCCGTAGCTCACCAGCTGCCAGATCTGGAAGGACGGGACCCAGACCAGTTCACCATTCTGCTCGATCATCTCGGGCGTGCCCACGGGCCACAGCGCGAAGTGCACCAGCAGCGTCTCGAAGGCCACCATCTGGATCAGGAAGATCGCCACGTTGGTGACCAGCAGGAAGCGGATCACCGGTGGAAAGAGGAAGGAACGCGGCTGGGGCTGGTCGGTCATCGCATTGCGTCCTGCGGAAGGGGCCGCGCGGGTTGGCGCAGCGACCGGGGCGCCGGGATGGGATCGCCTTCAGGCAAGGAAGGTCTGTTCAGTGGACCGGCAGCCGGGCACTCAGTTCGTCCCGGCAACGGCGAATCACCTGCCGCCGACCAGCGGCACGAACATCACGGACAGCGCCCGGCGTTCGCTCAGGCTGCCGTCCTCCTCCTTCACGCAGGTCAGCAGGTCCTGGCCGGACCACTGGGTATCCACGGGGATGACCAGGCGCCCGCCGGTGCGGAGCTGCTCCACCAGTGCCGGGGGGATGCTGTCGGCGCCGGCCGTGACGATCACGGCATCGAAGGGCGCGGCCTCGGGCCAGCCATCGCGGCCGTTCCCGGTACGCACCTCTACGTTGTCGTAACCCAGCCGCTCCAGCCGGGAGGCGGCCGCAGCGGCCAGTTCCGGAACCACTTCGATGCTGTAGACCTCGCCGGCCAGCTCGGCCAGCAGCGCGGCCTGGTAGCCGGAACCCGTGCCGATCTCGAGCACACGGGTATCCGGCTGCAGTTCCAGCAGCTGGGTCATCAGCAGGACCACGAAGGGCTGGGAGATCGTCTGGCCGTGCCCGATGGGCAGCGCACGGTCCTCCCACGCCTGGCCGGAACCGGAATCCGGGACGAACTCGTCGCGCGGCACGCGCCGGAAGGCATCGAGCACCGCGGGATCCGGGGCCGACACGCCGGTCATCCGCGCGGTCTCCCGGAATTCCCGGACCACCGACCGGACCAGGTCCTCGATTCGCTGTTCTCGTTCTTTGCTCATGGCTGCCTCGTTCGAGGGCCTGCCGGGGTCCGGACGGTGTCCCGACCAGAGCTGCCCTCAGCTTGCGATGTAGAGCTCCAGCTGAGAAATGATGAACTTCTGCTCGTCGATGATCGCCTTCACGAGGTCTCCGATGGAAACCAGCCCGATCATGCGGCCATCCCTCATTACCGGCAAGTGACGCACCCGCTTGTCGGTCATCAGGGCCATGCATTCCTCCACGGAGCGCGTCGGCTCAACGCAGGCCACCCGTTTCATCATGATCTCGCGTACCTGCGTGGTGCGGGAACTGCGTTCGAACAGCATCACCTTGCGAGCATAGTCGCGCTCCGTGACGATCCCGACCAGACGGTCGCCGTCGAGCACCGGCAACGCGCCGACCTCGTGCTCGGCCATCAGGTGCAGGGCTTCCAGGACGGTCGCGTCGGGTTCGATGCTGTAGACATGCGCACCCTTGTCGTTCAGCAAATCCAGTGCGTTTTTCATCAGGGCCTCCGTGATTTATCGGCTTACCCTCAGTCTAGTCGGGATTTGCGCACCCGCGGGCTCGACCTCCCGCGGATCACTCGGGATGCCCCTCCCAGTCGAAACCGGACAACCGCGCGAGTTCCCGTGGGCGGAGCACTTCCTCGAAGCGCTGGCCGCGGATGATCCAGGTCGGGTAAGTCGCGATCCCGGCGTTCGCGCAGACCCGCGCCATCTCCGTCCCACGGCCGCCCGGGCTGCACTCGACGTAAGGCAGCCGTTCGCTCGCCGCCCCGAAGAGACGCGACTGCTGACGGCAGGCCGGACACCACGAGGCCCCGTAGTACCGGGCCCCGGACTCCTCGAGATGCACCGCCAGCGCTGCCAGCCTGGGGCTCTCCGGGCGGGACAGGAGATCGCTGGCCACAACGTGCAATACCGCGACCACGACCAGACCTGCTCCGGCACTGCGCAGCAGCCACTGGCCCCAGGGCATCCCCGGAGCCGAGCCCGGGCGCCGCAGGAAGACCACCGCCAGGATCGCGACGATCGTCGCAAGCGAGGCCAGACACCACCCGCAGAAGGCCTCGAGCGTAAACCAGCCGACCGCGGTCAGGTAAATGCTCACGGACACGCCGACGAAGGCCACCATCCAGAGCCGGCGCCAGCGTTTGAGTCTTGGCGGCATCGCGAACGCGATCCCTGCGAGCACCGCGTACAGGCCCAAGCCCCACAGCGCGATGGGCAGTCCGAGGAAAGACGACCACTGACTCTGCTGGATCAGGTCGCACCCGGCCCCCTCCGCACAGAGTGCCGGCGTCGAATTCATCCAGGCCACCAGCGTCAGATAGCCGGTGATCGCCATCCCGACCAGCGCCAGGGCCAGGATGACCCCATCCCGGCGGCCCTCCACGGGATGCGATGCGGTCGTGCCGCCGCCCGCCTGCCCCGGTTTCTTCTTTCTGCGTTTCACCTTCGCCATCCGGATTCGTCCTCCTGGTCAGTCATGCGGGACCCGCGCAGCCGCAACCCGGTCCTATGGTGCCACGTCGGACCTACCCGAGAACCGGCGCGGCACGCGCCTCGAGCTCCCGGCGCAGCTCCCCGATCGCGAAGGTCTCGATCATGTCCACGCCGCGCCGATGCAGATCGAGCGCCAGCGTCGCATCGGCGACCTCGTACACCGCGATCCGGGACTGGCGAAAGCCGATGTCTCCCCTCCCGGGCAATCCCCGTACGTCGCAGAAGAGATACTCGGGCCGCAGTCCCGCAAGTGCGTGACGCTGACGCCACCGCCTGACCACCCCGCCCAGCGCATGCCAGCCAACGGTCCCCCTCTGGCCTCGGGCACGGTCATCGGCTGCGAGGAGCAGCGGCAGTACCGTGGAGATCAGCACGCACTGCCGCGCGATCGGCTCCAGTTCCGCCGCAATCGCGTCAAGCACCCTTTCCACACCGAAATAGCGCACCGCGCCCGGCTTCGCCTCGACGAAGCCGACCACCCCCGTATGCGCCTCCAGGAAACCCCGGAACTGTCCAAGGGTCGCCAGCGGCGTATCCGCGAAACGCTGGCCGAAGCGCCCGGGTTCGGAGGCCGACAGCGACCCGAGCTTCGAGGCCCGGTACCCGGACACCGAACCGCGGACGCCGCACATCCGTCGCAGCTTCCGGTCGTGAAACAGCACCGGAACCCCGTCCGCGGAAAGCTGCACGTCCACTTCCACGAAACGGGCGCCGGCGGCCACGGCCGCTTCCAGCGCCAGCAGCGTGTTCTCGGGATACCGTGCCGCGTAGCCGCGGTGGGCAATGAGTTCGGGTATCGGCATGGCCTGACTCCGCACGCGCAGGTGACTCAGTCGGTGTCGCGCGCCCATCCCCGGGCGAGGGCCACGGCCCGGTGCCAGCGCCGGTAGAGCCGTTCCCGCTCCTCCGTGCCGATCTGCGGCGTGTAGCGGTTGCGCAGGCGCCACGTCGCGGCGAGTTCTTCGCGATCCTGCCAGAACCCCGTGGCCAGCCCGGCGAGATGGGCGGCGCCCAGCGCGGTGGTCTCCACCGTCTCCGGAACCACCACTGCGCTGTCGAGGATGTCGGCCTGGAACTGCATCAGCATCGGGTTCAGCGCCGCCCCGCCATCGCAACGCAGCTCCTCCAGGCGCAGGCCGGATTCCCGCTCCATGGCCTCGAGGACGTCACGGGTCTGGTAGGCGATGCTCTCCAGGACCGCGCGGGCAACGTGACCACGGCCGGTACCGCGGGTGATGCCGATCAGCAGCCCCCGGGCGTAGGGATCCCAGTGGGGGGCGCCAAGCCCGGTCAGCGCCGGCACGAAATACACGCCGTCGTTGTCCGCGACTTCGGCGGCCAGTTCGGCCGTCTCGGCAGCGGTGCCGATGATCTCCAGCCCGTCGCGCAGCCACTGCACCGCGGCACCGGTGACGAAGATCGCGCCCTCCTGGGCATATTCCACCGGCTCTTCGCCGATACGCCAGGCGATGGTGGTGAGCAGCCGCTGCCGGCTGGGCACAGGCTCGGTGCCGGTATGCAGGAGCACGAAGGAACCGGTCCCGTAGGTATTCTTGGCCATGCCCGGCCGGAAGCAGGCCTGGCCGAACAGGGCGGCCTGCTGGTCCCCGGCCATCCCGGCGATCGGGATGCCTGCCGTGCCGGGAAAGATCTCCGGATCGGTGTGCGCATAGACCCAGGACGAGGGCATGACCTCGGGCAACATGGCGGCCGGAATCTCCAGCAGCTCCAGCAAGTCCTGGTCCCAGCGCAACTCGTGGATGTTGTAGAGCAGCGTGCGCGACGCGTTGGAATAGTCGGTCACGTGCGCTCCCCGCCCGCTGAGTCGATAGACCAGCCAGGAGTCGATGGTCCCGAAGGCGATCTCGCCGCGGCGGGCCCGTTCACGCAAGCCCGGCTGGTGGTCCAGCAGCCAGCGGATCTTCGTTGCGGAGAAGTAGGGATCGATCAGGAGTCCCGTGCGCTGCTGGATTCGGTCCTCCAGGCCACGCTCCCGCAGTGCGTCGCAGTCGGCCGCCGTACGCCGGTCCTGCCAGACAATGGCCCGGCCCACCGGCTTCCCGGTGTTTCGTTCCCACAGCACCACGGTCTCGCGCTGGTTCGTGATGCCGATCCCCTCAAGGCTCGCGGCGCGCACGCCGCCTTCCCGCAGGGCCTCCTCGATGACCCGGAGGGTGACCATCAGGATCTCCTCCGCGTCGTGCTCCACCCAGCCGGAGCGGGGGTAGTGCTGCGTGAACTCGGAATACGCGCGGGCGTGGCTGCGGCCATCGTGGCCGAACAGCAGCGCGGTGATGCCGGTGGTGCCGGCATCGATCGACAGGATGTAGCGCGCGGTCAAGGCGTTTCCTCGGCCATCGGGCCGGCGGTGGGGGCCACCGGCCGTCCGGCCTCCCGCATCCCCAGCCAGGTCTCGATGTGCACGCGCAGGGCCGTTGGTTGCTCGGCATGAATCCAGTGCTCGGATTCCAGCACGATGATCACGTGGTCGGGCAGCACGCCGAGGATGCGCCGCAGGCGGCCCAATTCGCCGAAGCGGCTGCCGAAGGACAGGATCACCAGGCTCGGACTGCCCACTTCGTTCCACGGCGGCATCGGGCGCAGCGTCTGCGCGAGCCCCTGCAGATAGATCGACAGCGGCACGTGATGCAGATCGCGCAGGGGCGAACCATAGCGGCGCGCGAAGACCCCAGGGTCAGTGCCAACGGCCAGCTTGCGCCGGGTCCCGCGGTCGATCTCCTCGAGATCGAGGACCGGCAGACGCCGTCTGCGCAGCCCAAGCCTGTTGGCCGCAAGCACCCCCCGCGCCAAGGGCTCCAGCAGGCCTCGCAGGCGGGCCAGCCACGCGAGCGGTCCCGTCATCGCCGGCACCACCAGGGGCTCGACCAGGATCAGGCCCCGGACCCGCTCCGGCGCGCGCAGCGCGAACCGTGCGGCCAGATTCGCGCCAAGGCAGTGTCCGCCGACCACGCAGTCGGTGAAGCCCTCCTGGTCCAGCATCGCCTCCAGATCGTCCAGCCAGTCCTCGCAGCGCAGGATCTCCCTGCAGAGCGAGAGGCCGTACCCGCGCAGGTCGGGCACCAGGACCGTCCAGTGTTGGGCAAGACCACTGGTCCGGACCAGCTCGCTCCAGCGCGTGCCGTTACTCGCCAGCCCGTGCAGCAGCACCAGTGCGCGCTCGCCCTCGCCCCAGCGCCGGTAGTGCACCGGTCCCGCCCCAAGCCGCCGGATCTGCTGTTCCATGCGGTCATCATACGACCGTATCCTGCAGCGGTGCATGTCCGGCTGCGGGCACGCGTCGGGCGTGGTGTCTCCTCAGCCTCGGGCAACGAAGGGCGTTCCGCGTGCCGGCTGGCTACCACGGGGGCCGGCAAACGCGGACAATGCCCGGATGTCCTCGCGCGAACTCCAGCACTACTACGATCGCAACACCGCGCTGTTCCTACGCATTGGCAGCAGTGCGGGCAGCCACGCGATCCACCGCGGGCTCTGGGCCCCGGGAGTGCGCAATGGCCGCGAAGCCGCGGAACACGTGAACACCCTGCTCGCCGAGGGAATCCGCGCCAACGTGTCGGGGACCCCGCGGCTTGTGCTGGACCTTGGCTGCGGTGTCGGCGGCACCTTGTTCAGCCTTGCGCGCGCCTTCCCAGAGGCCCGGCTGCACGGCGTGACCATCAGTGGGAACCAGGTGGCCATCGCGCAGCAGCTGGCCCAGCAGCAGGGCCTGCAGGCCCGTTGCAGCTTCACCCGCGGCGATTTCGAGCAGCTGCGGCTGGAACGGCGTGCGGACGCGATCGTCGCCGTCGAGTCCCTGGTGCATGTTGCACGACCGGAGCGCTTCCTCGCGACCTGCAGGGAGCACCTGGCGCCGGGCGGGGTCGTGCTGATCGTCGACGACTTCCTCGCGTATCCGGTCCCGAATGGGGCGCACGCAATGCAGCGCACGATCGACCGCTTCCGGGCGGGGTGGCGTGTCCCGGGGTTGTGTACCCTGGAGACCCTCGAGGCCGCTGCGGCAGCGGTCGGGTTCCAGCGTCTGTACGCACGTGACCTCTCGTCCCTGATCCGCACCAGCCGGCCACGGGACCGACTGGTCGCGCTGGTCAGTCCGCCGGTGCGCCTGCTGGGTCTGGCCCGGCGCCCGTTCTGGGCGAATGTCGTGGGCGGACACGCGCTGAATCGTGCCATCCGAAAAGGCTGGATCCGCTACCGCCTGCTGGCACTCGGGCGCCCGGAGGCCGGCCCCGGGATGCCGGGTGGTACTCCGCCGCCGCCCGGGGAGGACCCGGGTACACCCGACACCGATCGACGCCCTTGACGCGCCGCGACCGGGTGGATAGCTTGCTGCGAGGATTCACCCGGGAGAACGAAGATCAAGCCCTCCAATACGATGCGCTCCGCCGCGACCCTGCCCGCCGCCCTTGGGTTGTCGCTTCTGCTCTACCTGCTATCCACGGCCCCGGCGCTGGGCCAGATGGGCGGGGACCTGCGCGCTGGCGCCACACACCAGGACTGGCAGGTGCTCTGCGAGGACACGCCCGTGGGCGAGACCTGCTTCATCAGCCAGGCGGCCGCCGATGACACCGGCGAGCCGGTGATGCAGATCATGGTCGGCCGCCTCGAGGGCGAGAACGTGATGGTGATCTACCTGCCGCTCGGGATCGACCTTCGCCCGGGCATGCTGTTCCAGATCGGTGACGACCTGCGGCGGGAGTTCCCCTTCCAGACCTGTCTGCCGAACGGCTGCCGGGTGATCGCGCAAGTCGATTCCGAGATGCTGGCCGCAATGCGCGCCGGTGCGACGTTCCTGGTCGGCGTCAGGCCCCTGGAGTCCGAGCAGGTGGCCGTGATCGAGGGGTCCTTGATGGGCTTTACCGCGGGCTTCCGCGAGGTCACCCAGTAGGTTTCGGAATCCCCGCCCCCGGCGGCGGGGCAACGGGCGGGATGCCCGCAACAACCGGGCCGCCACCGGTCACCATGACCGCGGCCCTAACCAAGGGAATGGATGCATGTCAGGAAGCACAGGGATCGTGTGGCTGAGCATTGTTCTACTCTGGATCGCTGGGCAGTTTGCGGCGCCACCCGCGGCCGCGGATTGTCCGAGGGCCCTGGCCACTCCTATCCCGGAGCTGCGATCGGGACGCGTGCCCGATGGCGGAGCGGTGACCGTCGAGGGGATCGTGACCGGAGTCTTCGTCGGTCCTGAACGGCTCGGGGGCTTCTTCCTCCAGCACGATGCCCTGCCCCCGGCGGGGCTCTTTGTCTATGCCCCGTCACTGCCGCCGGATTCCGTCCGCCCCGGAGACCGGGTGCAGGTTGCGGGTCGGTTCAACCGGTTTCGCGGGCGCCCCCAGGTCAGCCGGGTCAACGAGCTGCACGTGTGTACACACGCGGGGCTGCCTGATCCAGTCGCGGTGCGGCTGCCGGAGGATGCCGCGCGGCTCGCCGATCTGCATGACGTAAAGGTCCGTTTCGACCAGCCGCTGACGGTCACGGGCAACTACGAGCTTGGCCGTTACGGCAGCCTGCGCCTGTCCGCCGGAGGGCGGCTGTACCGGAAAGGCGGATCCGGCACCGCCGAGTCCGGGGACCGGCAGGCGCGTCAGATCGTGCTGGACGATGGCAGCTATCGGGCCAACCCCCGGCCGATCCCCTATCTCGGGGCGAAGGGTACGCGCCGCACGGGCGACCGCGTCGAGGGTCTGACCGGCGTGCTCACCCATGCCTTCGATGCCCATCGCATCCACCCGACCCGCGTCCCGGTATTTGTCGAGGCAAATCCGCGTCCGGCGCCCCCCGCGGCCACCGTGGACGCGGTGCGCATCGCGACCCTGAACGTGGAGAACTACTTCCTGACGCTGGGCGCGCGGGGCGCCGCGAACCAGGCCGAGCTCGACCGGCAACGGAACAAGCTGACCGCTGCCGTTCACGCCATCGACGCCGACGTACTGAGTCTGATCGAGGTCGAAAACCACGACGCCGCCTTGCGGGACCTGCTTCGCACGCTGAACCGCGACCTGCCGGCCGAACTGCAGTACCAGGCCGTCCGGCATCGCAGGACCGGGACCGATGCGATCCGCAACGCGCTGGTGTACCGACCGGCGCGGGTCTCGCTACTGGACAAGGCTGCCGACCTGGATCCGGTGCACAACCGGCCGCCGCTGCTGGCATGGTTCACCACGGTGGAGGACGACGAGGCCTTCGGGGTCGTCGCAGTCCATTTCAAATCGAAGGTCGGCTGCCCCGACACCGGCGACATCGACCGCGGTCAGGGCTGCTGGAATCAGCTGCGCAGCCAGCAGGCCGGACGCCTGCTGGACTGGCTGAATGCCATCCGGCGCGATGATGCCCCGGTCCTCGTCGCAGGCGACCTGAACGCCTACGCGGACGAGGATCCGACGATCCGCTTCCTGCGCGCGGGCAAGCGTAATCTCGCGGCCACACACCTGCCCCCGGAACGTCACTACACCTACGTCTTTCACGGCGAGGCCGGGGAGCTCGACTACCTGCTGGCCGGAGAGGGACTGGCAGAGCAGGTCGTGGCCGCCGGCATCTGGCATATCAACGCGGACGAGCCCCCGTTCCTCGGGTTCGCCGGGCGCACGCCGGCCCGGGGCCCCTGGCGGTCATCGGACCACGACCCGGTCTGGGCCGACCTGCGGTGGTGACTGTTCCGGCGCGCCGAAGCCAGGCGGGTGGGTGCGGGCATCGCCACCCGCGGTAGCCTGCCCAACGCAGCGCCGGCGTGTCTGCCGAAGCGATCTGTCAGCGCCCTCGGCATGGTCCTCTCGGTTCAGATCAGGCCCAGGGCCACCATCGCGCGGCCCACCTTCAGGAATCCGGTGATGTTCGCGCCGGCCACATAGTCGCCCGACTGCCCGAACTCCTCGGCGGTCTCGTGGCAGTTGCGGTGGATGTTGACCATGATCTCCTGCAGACGCGCCTCGGTGTACTCGGCGGTCCAGGAATCGCGGCTGGCATTCTGCTGCATCTCCAGGGCGCTGGTCGCGACCCCGCCCGCGTTGGCCGCCTTGCCCGGCCCGTAGGCGATCCCCGCTTCCTGGAACACCCGGATGCCCTCCGGCGTGGTCGGCATGTTGGCGCCCTCGGCCACCGCGATGCACCCCTGCTCGACCAGGGTCTTCGCATCCTTGCCGTTCAGTTCGTTCTGGGTCGCGCAGGGGAGCGCGAGATCGCAGGGCACCGTCCAGATCACGCCATCGGGCAGATAACTGCTGCCAGGCTTTTCCTCGACATAGGCGCTGATGCGGCGGCGCTCGACCTCCTTGATCTGCTTGATGAGGTCGAGGTCCAGGCCATTCTTGTCCACGATCACGCCGTTGGAATCGGAACAGGCGACCACCCTGCCGCCAAGGGCGTGGATCTTCTCGATCGCATAGATCGCGACGTTGCCGGAGCCCGAGACCACGCAGGTCTTCCCTTCCAGCGACTCGCCGCGGACCTTCAGCATCTCGTCAAGGAAGAACACGGTGCCGTAGCCGGTCGCCTCGGTCCGGGCGCGGCTGCCGCCCCAGTCCAGGCCCTTGCCGGTAAAGACCCCGGACTCGTAGCGGTTGGTGATGCGCTTGTACTGTCCGAAGAGGTAGCCCACCTCGCGCTGCCCGACCCCGATGTCGCCGGCGGGCACATCGGTGTACTGGCCGATGTGCCGATACAGCTCGGTCATCAGGCTCTGGCAGAAACGCATGATCTCGGCATCGGAACGGCCCTTGGGATCAAAGTCGCTGCCGCCCTTGCCACCGCCGATCGGAAGACCGGTCAGGGCATTCTTGAAGATCTGCTCGAAGCCCAGGAACTTGATGATGCCGAGGTACACCGACGGGTGAAAGCGCATCCCGCCCTTGTACGGGCCCAGCGCACTGTTGAACTCCACGCGGAAGGCCCGGTTGATGTGGGTATGGCCCTGGTCGTCCTGCCACGGCACGCGGAAGATGATCTGGCGTTCGGGCTCGCAGATGCGCTGGATGATCTTGTGTTCGGTGAATTCCGGATACTTCACCAGCACCGGACCCAGGGTCTCGAGCACTTCGTGCACCGCCTGGTGGAACTCGGTCTCACCCGGGTTGCGCCGCAGCACGTCCCGGTAGATGGGTTCCAGTTTCTCGTCGAGCCCTGCCACCATGATCTGTTTTCTCCTGTTGTATGGTCCTGTGTCCTGTCCGGACCCGTCGCCCGGGGGCGGACATGATCCCGGAAAACCCGAAGCCTGCGCCAGTGTTTGCAGCGCCGTCAGCCGTGCGCGAGCCCGTGGGTTACGAGCAGATCGTGGTCCGGCGGCCCGCCGGCCTCGCGGCTGTCGAAGACAATGCGGTGGTCCCCGGAGAGGATCACGATGCGCTCACCGAGCTGTGGGACGAGCGTCATCTGGTGGGTCGCGACAACCGACGTCACGGGGCGCTCGCGCAGCCACTCCAGCAGCCAGCCCACCGTGCGCGGGTCCAGGTTCGCGGTGGGTTCGTCCAGCAGCAGCAGCTCGGGCTCCACCGCGAGCAGGCAGGCGAGGCAGAGCCGCTGCTTTTCGCCACCGGACAGCTCGAAGGGCGGCGCCTCCAGCAGATCGTCCAGCCGCAGCAGCCCGGCCCAGTGAGCGATCCTGGCCTGCTGTTCGGGTGCGGGCAGGTGGCGAAGGCCGAAGCCGATCTCGTCGTGGACCGTGGGATTGAACAGCATCGATTCGGGGTGCTGGAACATCAGCACCACGCGCTGGCGGAAATCCCGCTGCCACGCGCGGTCCTGCAGCGTGCGAGCGTTGACCGGCCGGCCATCGAAACGGTAGGTGCCGGAGCTGGGCAGCGTCAGCGCGTCGAGCACGCGCAGCAGCGTGCTCTTGCCACAGCCGTTGGTACCCAGAAGCACGAGCCGTTCGCCGCGCTGGATCGCAAGATCGATCCCATCCAGCCCCCTGCGGCCGTTGGGATAGGTGACCTCGACACCCTCCAGTTCAAGCAGGGGGCCGGTCTCAGTCATCCCCGGTCCCGGTCAGCCCGCTCTCATTCATCCAGGGCACCGCGCGAACGCATGGCCAGGGTGACCAACTCGGCGTTGTGCACCCCCTTGTCCAGCGCGGCCAGCCCAATCGCCGCGCTGCCAAGGTAACGCTGGCGCAGGGTTGGCGGCACACTCGCCCGGCTCTTCTGGGCCTGCCGGTAATCCTGCACAAGCCGGCGGAAGAGCAGCATCTGCCCGCGCACGACCACCAGCCAGCGACGTGCCCTTGGCCAGCGCGCCAGCGCCAGATCCAGATCCGTATCGCGGACCATCCAGGCGGTCAGCAGCGCGATGACCAGGACCCGCAGGTTGATCAGTGCCAGCGCGGCCAGCACCGCCTGTTCCGTGAGCCAGCCCATCAGCAGATAGCCCGCCGAAATCAGCAACAGGATCCAGATCACGGGGCGCGCCGCACTCAGCGCGAGGGCCCCCCGACCCTCCCCGCAGAGCAGCAGGATCCCCGCCAGCAGCACCAGCAGCACGGCGGGCTGGTGAATCAGGGTCACCGCCACCACCGCGGTCAGGTACAGACCCAGCCGGAACGGATGGCTCAGGGGCATCGGGTCACGCCGTGCTGCTCACCGGTGCCGGGAGCCAGCGGCGCTTGCGCGCGTGACGCCAGATCACCACCGTCAGTGCCGCCTCGGCCAGGCCGATGAACAGGTGCGGCAGCAGGATCGCCGGCAGGGTGACCGACCAGCCAAAGGGAAAGAACCGCGGGCTGCCGTCCGGCGCCTGCGCAACGAGCGGCTGCAGACCCAGGACCAGGGCCACCAGCAGCGCGGACAGCAGGATGGAGATCATCACCGCGACGAACACCGCGAACTCCGCCTGCAGCGGACCGAGCAGGCGGAACAGCAGGTAGGCGGTCCAGGCACCGACGAACCCCATCGCCAGCGCATTGACCGGCAGCGACGTGATGCCCCCGGCGCCCATCACCAGCGCCTGCAGCAGCAGAACCAGGGTATAGCCGAGAAACGCCACCCAGGGACCGAAGATCAGCGCCAGCAGACCCACTCCGATCGCGTGGCCCGACGTACCCCCCGGCAGGGGCAGCATCAGGCTGGACAGCACGAAGGCCAGCGCCGTGAACACCGCGAGCCGGGGCAGGGCCTCGTCGCCGACCCGACGGCCGAATTCCCGCCCGGCCCACCACCACAGCGGAGCGGCCAGCGCGAGCGCAGGCAGATAGGTCTGGGGCGAGATCAGTCCGTCGGGGATGTGCATGTCAGGCGCGGGCCCTGCTGGCGCGGCGCATGCGCCAAAGCGTGATGATACCAAACACCCCGAGTACGTAGCCCACCCCCGCGGTCAGCCGCTCCCACCGGGACAGGCCCCGGGACACCTGACCCTCCTCGCCGAGGCCGTCCGCGTCGACGCGCACCCTTGCCTCCGCACCGTGACCATCCTCGGTCGCGACGAGTACCCGCCAGAGTCCCGGACGGTCGGGCCGGAAGCTCACCTCGCCGAGGGCATTCACGCGCCCCGTCTGGAACGGCCGATGGTCGTCGGGCCCCATCACGCGATAGCTCTCGAAATAGGGCTTGTCGCCATCCGGAAAGTAGAATTCGGCCCGGACCATCGAGTCCGCCTCCAGCACCCGGTGCAGCAGCGCATGGGCCGCGGCCGGCGGGGCGGCAAGCGCAGCCACGAGCAGGACCACGGCGGCACCAACGATGATGCCGTGACACCCCACCACGCAGCACGAAACGCCCCCTCCCCGGCTTGCGGGGAGCAATCCGCCGGGAGCGGGTCGTGAACCGCCGAGGGGGGCCCCAAGGGGCCGAGGGCAGGATGCCCGGAGTAAGGGCCGTGGAGGTGGCGCGGCCTCAAGCCGTGATGCCATGGCTCAGCGGACCGTGAACGTGAGGGTGGCGTTATACGAGCGCCGGTCGCAGACCGCAGGATCCGGATACTCTTCGCTGGCATGGACCTGGACCAACCAGTACCCCGAAACCGCCGGCACCATGCGGGCCACACCGTCGGCATCGGTGCGCACGGTCAGCGCGTAATCGTGCCCGCCGTCGCGCGAATGGCCGGCATGGGTGGCCCGCACATCGCCCACCCAGGGCTCGCCATGCAGCAGCACCTGCACGGAGAGCGGATCGCCGAAGCGCAGACCCGCGGGATCAACGAGCGGCACCACCTCCAGCGCATGTCCCTGACGGTGCTGCCAGGCCGCTCCCGTCCCGTGGCCCGCGACGGCCTTCATCGAGTTGGCCGACTGGCTGCAACTGAAGGCATCCGGATACGCTTCGCGGGAGGCCCTGCGCCCGCCCTCGTGGGTCCGGCTCCAGTACGCGGGTTTCTGCTCGGCGACGATCATCACTGCACCTTCCGTCGCGTCGGGCAGCGGATGATATTCGCGTTCCTCGAGTTCGAGGGCTTCGACGCCTCCGTCGGGTTGCACGACGCGCACGCCGTCGAGACGATCCACCCGCAGCAGCCCGGCCTCGGGAAAGGTGTGCCCGAAGCTGATGCGGAACGACTCGCTCTCATCCTCCCCCTCGTGCACCGTGATCCACGGGTAGTGGGCGAGCGCCGGTGCCCCCGCCAGCAGCGCCGCAAACGCGAAAAGCAGCGCCAACGCTGTCGCGGCGCGCATACCGCGACCCGGGCGCATGGGCCGAGCGGCTGCACGGCGGAGGCGCTGGAGACGTTGGATCCGACGATCTTCGATGATGCGCATGGAAACCCCTCTCTGTTCGACAGGCGGCGTGGCGCGGCCGTATCAGAACCGCCAGACGGCCTGTACCCGGGCGTTGCGGCCCGGATCGTTCAGCTGCGACAGCTACCGCTGGAAGATCTCGTTCACGAGGTTGTCGATTCCCGCGTCCACAGCCAGTCGCTCGGCAGGGCTCCGGGTAACGCCTCGGACATCGGCCGGACCGCCTTTGGACGCAGTGAGCGATATTTGTAATATTTCTTATTCTAGCACCGCAGCAAAGCGATACCCAAGGGGTCGCCCCCATCGGGCGTCAGATCAAACCTCCGCGGGTCACGCGGATCGCGCGGTCCGGACCACCCCACCGCGGCGGGGATCGCCGGCGCCGCAGAAACCGTCCGGGCCATACCCGACCCCGTGTACGCCACCAAAGAACAGGCTGCGCTGCGCCCAGATGCGATGGTCGGGGTACTCGGCCAGCAGGACCCGGAGATCGATGTCCGGGTCGAAGCCCGCCTCCACGCTGAGCCGTCCCTCTTCCAGGTGGATGCGTGAGGCCTCGACCGCCGGTTCCAGCGGCATTCCGAAATCGAGCAGGTTCACCAACACCTGCAGGATCGCGGTGCGGATCCGGTTCGAGCCGCCGGAGCCCAGCGCTATCTCGCTGCCGTCCCGACGTGACAGCAGCGTGGGCGCCATCATCGAGGTCAGGCGCTGGTCCTCGCGCCAGCGGAAGAAGCCCCGGGGATTCAGGTCCTGCTCGCCGAGCATGTTGTTCAGCATGATGCCGGTATCCGGAATCAGCACACCGCAGCCCTCGCCGTTGCTCGCGGTGAGGCTTGCCACATTGCCCTCGGCATCCATCACGCTGAGGTGAGTGGTGCCGCGCATCGCCGGGCTACGGCCCGCCACCTCGTTCAGGTAGCGCGCCAGAAGGGCGGGATCGAGCAGCCTGCCGGCATCCACCGGGGCGTCTCCACCCGGCTGCACCTCCAGCCGGGCGCGGTCCGTCAATGCCATCACCTGTGCCAGGCGCTCGAGATGCCCGGCCGATCCGAACGCCCCGCGCGGCGGCTCGAGGCTCTCCAGCAGCATCAGTGCGAAGCCCAGCAGCAGACCACCGGACGAGGGCGGCGGGTTGATCCAGATCCGGTTGCCGCGGTATTCGAGCGCGACCGGCTCACGGACCTCGGCCCGGTAACGGCGCAGGTCGTCCAGCCCCAGCAGTCCGCCGTCGCGCCGACACAAGTCCACGACCAGGTTTGCGAACTCGCCCCGGTAGAACCACGACTCCCCCTCTGCCGCCAGGCGCTCGAGGCTGTCCGCAAGCCGGGTCTGGCGCAGCAGGTCGCCCTCCACCACCAGGGACCCCGGTCGCGTCGGGCTCGCGTACACCTGCCGGGACTCCTCCGTGTGCGCGTAGATCGCCTCGACGATCCGGAAGGCATAGGCCTGCAGCGCGTTCACGCGCACCCCCTCGCGCGCGAACCGGACCGCTGGTTCGAGCAACACTCGCATCGGCAGGCTGGCATAGCGGCGGTGGGCGGCGAAGAGCCCGGCGACCATGCCGGGGGTCGCGACCGAGCCGAGCCCGATGTGGAATTCCTGCTGCGCATCGCCGAAGTCCGCAACGATCGGCAGGAACTCGATTTCCTCCGGTGAACGCTTGCGCAACGGCGTCTGCACGAAGAAATCCAGCGCCTCCACCGGGCCCCCGCCCTTCCGCGCCAGCAGGAAGCCGCCGCCACCCAGTGAACAGAGCACCGGCTCCGCCACGCAGGCCGCGAACTGACCGGCGATCACCGCGTCGAAGGCGTTGCCGCCGGCCTCCAGGATCACCGCGGCGGCTTCGGCCGTTGCGGGATGCCCTGCAGCGACCACACCCGCGGCCCTCACGCAGCCACCCGCACCCCGGTGCCGCGCCGGCTGGGATCCCGATCAGCCGCCATGCCCGTGGTGATGCCCATGGTCATGCATCGCGGCCGGGTCCAGCTCGGGGGCATGTTCGAGCGGGATACGGTGCAGCTGGCCGTGGCGGATCCCCGGGCGCGCCATCACCGATTCGGCGAAGGCCTGCACGTCACGGGCAGCGCCCTTCAGCAGCACCGACTCCACGCACATGTCATGGTCCAGATGCATGTGCAGCGTGGTCACGGTCAGGTTGTAGTGGGCGTGGTGCGTCTGGGTCAGCCGCTTGCTGAGTTCACGCTCGTGATGGTCGTACATGTAGCTCAACACGCCGACGCAGGACCCGTCCTGTTCCGGACTCAGCCGCTCCTTGGCCAGCGCCCCGCGAACGAGGTCGCGGACGGCCTCCGAGCGATTGCTGTAGCCCTTGCGCTTGATGAAGTCGTCGAAGTCCTGCGCCAGCGCGGGCTCGACGGAGACGGTGAAGCGTTCGCTCATGGCTGATTCCTTGTGATGGTCCCGGTGCCGGCCGCGGCGCCGATGCGGCGGTGCAGGGCCAGGTGCAGCGGCGTGCGCGAGTGTGGCACCCGGTGCACGAAGTTGTAGCGTGCCACATGATAGCTGGGATCAAAGCCGAAGAAATTCAGCCGCATGTGCCGCATCTCCTCCTCCCGGTACGCCGCCAGCGGCCTGTCTGCCTCGTCGCGGCGCCGGCGCGACCGTTTCGCCTCCAGGCGCGCCTCGAGGTCCACGGAGGCCGCGAGGCCCGCGGCCCTGCGCACCGCCTGCGCCGCGAAATCGCTGGCATCCAGGCCAAAGACCGCGTCGGCGAGGCCGACCTCCCGCGCCTCGGGGGCACCAATCGGAAGCCGGTTCCCCATGATGTTCCGCGCCGCCTCCGGTCCGACGCGACGCGGCAGCAGGTAGGTCCAGTATTCGGACCCGTACAGGTTGCCCATGTTCTTGT
>RECA01000066.1 GCA_007692435.1 Thioalkalivibrio sp. | reverse complement strand
GGCCATGGATGGCCGCCGTCGAGCGCCCATGGAGGGCTCGAGCGTGCCCGGACCCCGCCCACCCGGTCCGGCGCGTTCCCCCGGCGTTGGAGCGTAGACGTTGAACGCCTCGCCGCTGGGTCTCGCCGCCTACGCGCGGATCACCGCGAACTACTGGGCGTTCACCATCACCGACGGTGCGATCCGGATGCTGGTGGTGCTGTATTTCCACCAGCTGGGTTACAGCGCGCTGGAGATCGCGCTGCTGTTCCTGTTCTACGAGTTCTTCGGGATCGTCACCAACCTCACCGGGGGGTGGGTCGCCGCGCGGCTGGGGCTGAACACCACGCTGATCTCCGGGACGCTGCTGCAGATCGCGGCGCTGCTGTTGTTGACGGTTCCCGATGCCTGGCTGTCGGTGGCCTACGTGATGTTCGCCCAGGCGCTCTCGGGTATCGCGAAGGACCTCAACAAGATGAGCGCGAAGTCGGGCGTGAAGCTCGTCGCCGGCGACGTTGAGGGCCGGCTGTTCCGCTGGGTGGCCTGGCTGACCGGGTCCAAGAACGCACTGAAGGGACTCGGCTTCTTCGTCGGCGCGGCCCTGCTCTACACCATCGGGTTCCGCGGCGCGCTGGTCGCGCTGGCCGCGCTGCTGGTGCTCAGCCTGAGCCTGGCCGCACTCGGGCTGCCGCGGGGCCTGGGACGGGTCGCGGACAAGCCGAAGTTCACCCAGATGTTCGCCAACAGCCCGGCGATCAATGTGCTTTCGGCCGCGCGATTCTTCCTGTTCGGGGCACGCGACGTCTGGTTCGTGGTCGCGCTGCCGGTGTTCCTGACCGCGACCCTGGACTGGAATCACCTGCAGGTGGGCAGCTTCCTGGCCTTGTGGATCATCGGCTACGGGATCGTGCAGGCCGCCGTTCCGACACTGATCGCCCGCCGCGGCCTGGATCCGACCGGTCTGACCGCGCGGGTCTGGGCGCTGGTGCTGATGCTGATACCCGTCGGCATCGTGATCGGCCTGGAGACCGGGCTGGACCCCGGGCTGGTGCTGATCTTCGGGCTCGGCCTCTTCGGCGTGGTCTTCGCGGTGAACTCCGCGGTCCACTCCTTCCTGATCCTGGACTATGCCGAATCGGACCGGGTCGCGATGAAGGTCGGCTTCTACTACATGGCCAACGCCGGGGGGCGGCTGATCGGCACGGTGCTGTCCGGCTGGATCTTCATGAACCACGGTCTGATCGGCTGCCTGCTGACCTCCACCGGCTTCGTCTTCGCCGCGTGGATGCTCTCCTCCATGCTGCCGCGCGGACCCGTGCGACCGCCAGGGCCCGTAGTGCGCTGAAACCCCTGCAGGAGGCGATCACTTCTGGGAGGCGAGCCCTCTCGGCGATCCGGCGTTGGGGGAATGTCGCCCAGGGGGCTGGCCTCCCACGGTGCTTGACCCGGCCCCGGTGGGAGGCGAGCCCTCTCGGCGATCCGGCGCGCCCCTGTGGAAACGAGTCTGCTCGGCGATTCGGCGATCCCCTGTGGGAGCGAGCCTGCTCGCGAACGCGCCGGAGGCGCGCCAGATGCCGGGGACCAGCACAACGCCGATTCGCGTGCGAGGCACGCTCCCACACGGCACTCCCACACGGCACTCCCACACGGCACTCCCACACGCCCGAGGAGTCAGAGCTCCCGTACCGCCTGGACGATGCCTTCGTCGTCCGGGTTGGGCCCGATCTTGAAGCCGACCCGGCGCATCAGGCCACGCATGTGGGTGTTGCCGGCAATGATCTCACCCTCCATCAGGGTCAGGCCGCGCGACTTGGCGACCCGCATCAGGGAATGCATCAGGTGGGTGCCAATGCCGCGGCCCTGCCAGTCATCGGCGACCACGATCGCGAACTCGCAGCTGCGCCGGTCGGGATTCACGGTATACCGGGCCACCGCGACCTGCGTCTCGAGTCCGGGCTCTGGCTCCATCACCGCGATCAGGGCCATCTCCCGGTCGTAGTCGATCTGCGTGAACCGGACCAGCATCTCCGGGGTCAGCTCGTGCATCGCCTGCATGAACCTGAAGTAGCGCGCCTCGTCAGAGAGGCTGCGCACGAATGTCTGCTCGATCTGGGCATCCTCAGGGCGGATCGGACGGATGGTCAGGGTGTGGCCATCGGCCATCGGCCAGTCCTCGACCAGGTGGCTGGGATAGGGGTGGATCGCCATGTGGGCGTAGGGGGCGGCTCCCGCGGACGGGTGGTCGACGACGATCCGGGCGTCGACCGCGGCCAGACCCTCCGCGTCGACGATCAGCGGGTTGATGTCGAGTTCGGCGACCTCGGGCAGCTCGCAGGCCATCTCGGAGACGCGCAGCAGCACCTGCTCCAGCGCCACCGCGTCCACTGCCGGCATGTGCCGGAACCGCTTCAGCATCCGGGCCACGCGGGTCCGGCCGATCAGGCCGCGGATGATGGTCTCGTTCAGCGGCGGCAGCGCGACCGCACGGTCCTGCAGGACCTCCACCGAGGTCCCGCCGGAGCCGAAGCTGATCACCGGGCCAAAGACCGGATCGCGCATCACTCCGACCATCAGCTCCCGGGCGTAGTGGCTGCGGTACATCCGTTCCAGGGTCACCCCTTCGAGCCGGGCCTGGGGCCGGGCCTCGGCCGCCTCCTGCATCATCGCCTGGAAGCTCTTGCGCACCGATTCGGCGGTGGTGATGTTCAGTCGCACGCCGCCGACATCCGACTTGTGCGTGATGTCCGGGGAGGCGATCTTCATGGCCAGCGGATAACCCATTGTGCTCGCGGCAACCAGCGCCTCGCTGGCCGTGTGCGCCTGCACGGTCTGGGTGACGGGGATCCGGAAGGCCGCCAGCACGGCCTTCGACTCCATCGTGCCCAGGGTGCGGCGCCCCTCTGCCAGGGCCGTTTCGATGATCATCCGGGCGCCCTCGACGTCCGCGGGACTGCGGTCGCTCAGGGGCCCAGGAACCTGCATCAGCAGCCGCTGGTTGGCCCGGTGCGCCGTCAGGTATGCGAGGGCCTCCACCGAGGCCTCGGGCGTGATGAAGTGCGGCAGCCCCTTCTTGCTGAAGAGATCACGGCCCTTTTCCACCTGTTTGCCGCCCATCCAGCAGGCGAGTACCGTCTTGCCGTGGCTGCTGCCGCGCGCACTGCCGATCACCGCCTCGGCCGAGGCATCGGAATCGGTCATCGCCTGCGGCGTGAGCATCGCCAGCACGCCGTCCACTCCCGGGTCGGCAAGACAGGCCTCGAGCGCCGCCTGGTAGCGGGCCGGATCGGCATCGCCGAGGATGTCCACCGGGTTGCCGTGCGACCAGTGCGGGGGCAGTGCCTCGTCGAGCCGGCTCATGGTCTGGGCCTGCAGTTCGGCGATCCCGAGATCGAGCTCTACCGCGCGGTCGGTGGCCATCACCCCCGGGCCGCCGGCGTTGGTGACGATCGCGATCCGGTTGCCGCGAGCGCGTGCGCCGCTCGAGAGGATGGCGGCCGCGGAGAACATCTGCTGCACCGTGTTGGCACGCACCGCGCCCGCGCGTTCGAGGGCGGCATCGAAGACGTCGTCCGCGCCCACCATGGCGCCGGTGTGGGACATCGCGGCCCGCGAGCCCTCAGCGTGGCGCCCGGACTTGATCACGATCACCGGCTTCATTCTCGCCGCCGCCCGCAGGCCGCTGATGAATCCGCGTGCGTCACCGATGCCCTCCACGTAGAGCAGGATACTGCGCGTCTCCGGGTCCAGTGCCAGGAAGTCCAGCAGGTCGCCGAAGCCGACATCCATCGCGTCGCCGAGCGAGGCGACCAGCGAGAATCCGATGCGCTGGTCCTCGGCCCAGTCGAGAATGGCGGAACAGATCGCGCCGGACTGGGAAACCAGCGCGAGACGGCCGGGAACCGCGCTGTTGCGGCTGAACGTGGCGTTGATCCTGCGGCTCGGTCGCATCACGCCCAGGCAGTTCGGCCCGATGATGCGCAGCCCGGTCTCCCGAGCGGCCTCGCGCATCCGGTCCTGCAGGCGCGCACCCTCGGGGCCCTCCTCGGCGAATCCCGCCGACATCACGATCGCGCCCTGGACATCCGCGTTGCCGCATTCGCGGATGACCTCGGGCAGGCCCTCCGCCGGAATCGCGATCACCGCCAGATCGATATTGCGGCCGATCGCGCCGATCTCCGGGTAGCTCTTGCGCCCGTGGACCTTCTTGTACTTCGGGTTGACGGCGAAGAGTTCGCCCTCGTAGCCCATCGCAAGCAGGTTCCGGAAGATCACGGAGCCCACCGTGTCGGGCTGGTTGCTCGCGCCGATCACGGCGATGCTGCGGGCGGAGAGGATCCGGCTGAGGTAATGGGGGCCCATGGACTGTATACCTTCGGGTGATGTTTGACGCAGTGCAATAAGACTTGTGTATCGGGTCCTGATCTAATAGTCAATGAAGCAACGCCATCCGTGCCCCGGGCGGGCCCGGCACGACCTTCACTGCGCCGAGGCGGGACAGCATGAAAACCTTCTTCATCTCTCATCCGGAATGTCTGGCGCACCGGGCGCCCTCCGGCCATCCCGAATGCCCCGAGCGGCTGGACGCGATCGACGACCAGCTGATCGCGTCCGGCATCGAGCCGTGGCTGCGTCACCGGGAGGCGCCGCTGGCGACCCGCGAGCAGGTGCTTCGGGTGCACGATGCGGCGTATCTGGAGGCGCTGGAAGAGGGTCTTCCGGGTCCGGGCCAGTGGGCGACGCTGGACGGCGGTGACACCTACTACGGGGAACACAGCCTGCAGGCGGCGCACCGTGCCGCCGGCGGCGTGATCCTCGGCGTGGACCTCGTGCTCGAGAATTCCACCCACACGGCCTTCTGCAGCGTGCGTCCGCCGGGGCATCACGCCGGCCGCGACTACGGGATGGGCTTCTGCGTGTTCAACAACGTCGCGATCGGGGTGATGCACGCGCTGGAACAGCACGGCCTGTCGCGCGTGGCGATCGTCGATTTCGACGTGCACCACGGCAACGGGACCGAAGACATCGTCCGGGGTGATCCGCGCGTGCTGTTCTGCTCCAGTTTCCAGCACCCGTTCTACCCGAACACCGGGGCGGACACTCAGAGTGACAACGTGATCAACATGCCCCTGCCGCGGGACACCGACGGTGCCGCGCTGCGCGCGGTGGTCGCGGAGAAATGCCTGCCGGCACTCGAGGCCTTTGATCCGGATCTGGTGATGGTCTCGGCGGGCTTCGATGGGCACCTCGAGGATGAAATGGCCAACTTCCGACTGGTCGAGGCCGACTACGAGTGGCTCACGCGCGAGATCCACGGCATCGCCAAGCGTCACTGCGAAGGACGCCTGGTGTCGGTTCTGGAGGGCGGCTACGACCTGTCCGCACTCGGCCGCAGCGTGGTTGCGCACCTGAAGGTGCTGACCGAGGAGTGAGGGGAAGGTCGCCCAGGGGGCTGGCCTCCTACGGTGCTCGCCCCGGCCCCCTGTA
>RECA01000193.1 GCA_007692435.1 Thioalkalivibrio sp. | reverse complement strand
GCAAGGAATCCGTCGCACCCGATCCGGCGCGGGCCCGGTCAGTTCTTGCCGGCCCGCACCAGCCCGCCCAGACCCGCCTGCACCAGCGCATTGTTCAGCAGGGAGCGGATCTGATCGGGGTTCTCCAGCAGCCGGCACTGCGCCAGCAGCGCCTCCGCCCGGTCGGTGGTGAAGCTTCGGATCACCCACTTCACCTTCGGGATCGCCGACACGCTGACACTCAGGCTGTCCATTCCCATGCCCAGCAGCAGGATGATCGCCGCCGGTTCCGCCGCCATCTCGCCGCATACGCTGACCGGCTTGCCGGTGCGCCGCGCGCCTTCGGCGATCAGCTCCAGTGCGCGGATGCACGACGGGTGCAGTGGGTCGTACAGGTTCGCGACACGGGCGTTGTTGCGGTCCACCGCCAGCAGGTACTGCACCAGGTCGTTGGTCCCGATCGAGAGAAAATCGACCCGCCGGGCCAGCGCCTCAACGAGGTAGACGGCCGCCGGAACCTCGATCATCACGCCGACCTTCGGGACCGGGACCTGCAGCCCCTCGTCCAGCAGTTCCTCGCGGGCGCGGTTGAGCAGGATCAGCGACTCCTTCAGCTCCTCGAGGGTGCTGATCATCGGGAACAGGATCTGCAGGTTGTGGTGCTCGACGCTCGCCCTCAGCATCGCCCGCAACTGCGGCAGGAATATCTCCGGGTGATCCAGCGTGATGCGTATCCCGCGCCAGCCGAGGAAGGGGTTGTCCTCCCGCACCGGGAAATACGGCAGCGCCTTGTCACCGCCGACATCGAGGGTCCGCAGCGTCACCGGCATCGGATCGAAGGAGGCCAGGATCTGGCGGTAGATCTCGAACTGCTCGTCCTCGCCCGGGAAGCGGTCGCGGATGATGAACGGCACCTCGGTGCGGTACAGCCCAACCCCCTCGGCACCCGACTCCAGCGACGGCCGGATGTCCGCCAGCAGGCCACTGTTGGCCATCACCGGCACGGGACGGCCATCCCGGGTCGCGGCGGGCTGCAGCGCCAGCGTGCGCAGGCCCTCCTCCAGCTCACGTTCCTCGCGCACCAGCCGGACGAACTCGGCGCGCAGCTCGGGGCTGGGGTTCACGTAGAGCCGCCCCCGGTAGCCGTCCACCAGGAGTTCGCGATCCTCCAGCCGGCTGACCGGAAGATCGGAGACCCCCATCACCGCGGGTACGTTCAGGGCGCGCGCGAGGATCGCAATGTGCGACGAGCCCGAGCCGCGGGCCGACACGATCGCGCCCAGCCGCTCGATCGGCACCTCGGCGAGATGCGACGCGGTCAGATCCTCTCCGACCAGGATTCCGCCCTCCGGAAAGTCGCCCTCGGCGTCCTCGGCAGGCAGCAGGTGCGAGAGGATCCGGCGGCCGAGGTCCCGGATGTCGGCCCCGCGCTCACGCAGGTACTCATCCTCCATGTCCTCGAAGACACGGACGCTCTCGCGCACCGTGTCGCGCAGCGCACCCGGGGCCCACTGCCCGGCCTGGATCCTGGTCTCGGTGCGATGCACCAGCGAATCCCCCAGCAGCAGCAGATAGGCATCGAACAGCGCCCCTTCCTCGGCGGGCAGCAGGGCCTGGGTGCGCGCCTTCAGGCCCTCGATCTCCTCGCGCGTGGCATTCACCGCAATGGCGAAGCGGGCCAGTTCCTGCTCGACCCCGCGCGCCTCGCGGTCCGGGATCGAATCGAGGTCGGCCAGCCGGTAGGCGACGACCGCGCGCCCGATGGCCACGCCCGGCGCACCCGCGACACCCTTCGCCTCCACGTTCACGTGGCTGACCAGCGGGGTCTCGCTCGCGATCTCGTCGGTGAACTCCGCGTGCGTGATCGCCCCCGCCAGCTGCGCCGCCAGCGTGACGAGGAAGGACACGTGCTCGTCGTCGAAGCGCCGGGCCTTGCGGTGCTGGACCACCAGCACACCGAGCAGCTTGCGCTGCTGGATGATCGGGACCCCGAGGAAGGAGAGGAACTCCTCCTCGCCCGTCTCCGGAAAATAGCGGAAACGCGGGTGCTCGGAGGCGTTCTCGAGATTGATCGGCTCGGCGCGCGAGGCCACCAGCCCCACGAGGCCCTCGGAGACGTCCATCTCCACCTGACCCACCGATTCCTGGCGCAAACCCTCGGAGGCCATCAGCACCAGCCGCCCGGAGCGCGGCGATTTCAGGTAGATCGAGCAGACATCGATGTCGAGCGCGCCCTTGACCCGGGTCACGATGATGCTGAGGGCCTCATCGAAATCCTCCGCCCCGTTGACCTCCTGCACCACGCGGCGCAGCAGGTCGAGCATCGAGGAGGGTGCCGAGGCCGTCATGAACCGGCCCGACGCGGAATGGCGCAGCGGCCGCGCAGGGGACCGGTTGAAAGCTCGGGAAACATCAGCGGCACGAGTTCGCAGAGGGCCCGGCGGTAGACGCTGCGCTTGAAATGCACGACCTCGTGCACCGGCCTCCAGTAGTCGATCCAGCGCCAGTCGTCGAACTCGGCGGGCTGCACCGCGTCGAGACGGAAGTCCGTATCCGATCCCACCATCTCCAGCAGGAACCACCGCTGCTTCTGGCCCACGCAGACCGGGTGGCTGCGCCGGCGCACCATGCGCGCGGGCAGGCGATAGCGCAGCCAGCTGCGCGTCACGCCCAGGATGCGCACGTGCTCGGACAGCAGGCCGGTCTCCTCGCGCAACTCCCGAAACAGCGCGTCCTCCGGGGTCTCATCCTGGTGGATGCCGCCCTGGGGAAACTGCCACGCGTCCTGCCCGACACGCTTGCCCCAGAACAGCTGCTGTTGCGAATTGCAGAGGATGATGCCTACGTTCGGTCGATAGCCATCACAGTCAATCACTCGGTTCAACCGGCTAATGATTCGTTAACATAATTGTTCCACACGGGCGGGCGCACGGCAAAGCACCCACAGCGCCTGTCCGGCTCACGGGCGCGACTCGCACCCCCGGGTCGGGCTACGTACAATCGCCGGAGAGACAGGCCTGCCCATAGACCGGACCCCGATCATGCCACTCGCCATCTTCGACCTCGACAATACCCTGCTCGCCGGCGACAGCGACCACGCCTGGGGGCGCTTCCTTGCCGAGATCGGCGCGGTGGATGCGGCGAGCTACAGCCGGGCCAACGACGACTTCTACGCGCAGTACGTGGCCGGCACGCTGGACATCTACGAATTCTGCCGCTTCGTGTTCCAGCCGCTGGTGCAGCATCCGCTACCCCAGCTGCACCGCTGGCGGGAGACCTTCCTCGAGGACCGGATCCGCCCGATGATCGCACCGGGCGCGGAGGACCTGCTGGCCCGTCACCGGGACGCCGGCGATACGCTGCTGATCATCACCGCGACCAACAGCTTCGTGACCCGTCCGATCGCGGACATGCTGGGAATCGAACACCTGCTCGCGACGGAACCCGAATTCCTGGACGGCCGCTACACCGGCGAGCTCGCCGCCACCCCCTGCTTCCAGGAGGGCAAGATCGAGCGCCTGCAGCAGTGGCTCCGCGAGCGGGGCGAACCCGGGGACGCGATGGCCGAGGCCTCCTTTTACAGCGATTCCCGCAACGACATCCCGCTGCTCGAGGCGGTGCGCCACCCGGTGGCCGTGGATGCGGACCCCGCGCTGGCCGCACACGCGGAACGCCGCGGCTGGTCCCGGATCTCGCTGCGCGGCACGGCAGCCGAACCCGACCATGCGGCAGTCCCTGAACAGAACACACGCCCCACAAGCCCGTAACCGATCATAAAGACGCAAACGCCATGGAGTGCGGCGGCTTGCCGCCGCTTTCACCCGCGGAGGCTTGCCTCCGCGGCAGGAGGCCCCCGCGGCAGGAAGCGATCTCCGCGGCAGGAGGCGATCCCTGCGGCAGGAAGCGAGCCCCGCGGCAGGAGGCGATCTCCGCGGCAGGAGGCGAGCCTCCTGCAGGGCAAAGCGGGAGCAAGCTCCCGCACTCCATAAGGCGAACGGAGAGACTGCAGACCGCCCGGCAGAGGTGGCGGCATGTACACCAATCACGGAGGCCCCACGATGCATCACCCACCCACCTGCCTGACCATTGCCGGCTCGGACCCGGGTGGCGGGGCCGGCCTGCAGGCCGACCTGACCACCTTCACCCGCCTTGGGGTGCACGGTGCGACCGCG
The DNA here is from genome assembly GCA_007692435.1 of Thioalkalivibrio sp. GTDB lineage: Bacteria > Pseudomonadota > Gammaproteobacteria > Ectothiorhodospirales > Ectothiorhodospiraceae > Thioalkalivibrio. The sequence goes on along the minus strand of RECA01000193.1, from coordinate 1,315 downwards.
GTCACCGCGATCACCGTGCAGGACACCCGCGACGTGATCGACTTCGAGGTGCTTCCCGCCCGGCGCATCGCACAGCAGATCGAAGTCACCCTGGCGGACCTCACCGTAGCGGCCATCAAGATCGGGATGCTCGGGTCGGCGGAAAACGTGACCACCGTGGCCGACATCCTCGCGCGACACCCGCACATCCCGGTGGTGCTGGACCCGGTGATGGTCGCCGGCGGCGGTGGAGCGCTCGCGACCGAGGCGGTGGTCGATCGGACCCGCGACCGGCTGCTGCCGCGGGCCACGCTGATCACCCCGAACACGCCTGAGGCGGCACGTCTGAGCCGCCACGAGGAAGCGGCGCTCTGGGGGGACACGCTGCGCGAACTGGGGGCACGGAACGTGCTCATCACCGGCGGGCACGCGCTGAGTGACGAGGAGGCGCGCCTGCAGCCACCGCCTCCGATCGTGAACGAGCTGCACCGGGAGGACGGACACATGCGCCGGTTCGAGCTGCCGCGGCTGCCGTTCAGCTTTCACGGCTCGGGCTGCACGCTGGCGGCCGCGATCGCCGCGTTCCTGGCGCGCGGACGTGACCTGGAACCGGCGGTCATCGAGGCCCAGGGCTTCATGATCGATGCGATCGCCAACGGCTACGCACCCGGGAAAGGCCAACGCGTGCCCAACCGCCTCTGCCCGCAGGCATGAGTGGCAGACGGCTGCGGGGCCTGTACTTCGTCACACCCGAGGCCGCATCCGGCCGCACCGAGCTGGTTGCCGCGGCCCTGCGCGGCGGTGCCCGCCTCGTGCAGTACCGCGACAAGTCGGGCCCGGGCGAACACCGGCTGCGCGAGGCCCGGGCCCTGCGTGCGCTGTGCCGGGAGGCGGGGGCATTGTTCCTCGTCAACGACGACATCGAACTCACGGCGGCCGTCAGCGCCGACGGCGTGCACCTCGGCGAGGACGATGCCGGGATCGCGGAGGTCCGGGCCCGTCTCGGGCCGGAATGCGTAATCGGCGCGTCCTGCTACAACGACCTCGCCCGCGCCCGCCCGGCCATCGCCGCCGGCGCCGACTACGTCGCCTTCGGGTCGGTCCATCCCTCGCCCACCAAACCCCACGCCCGGCGGGCCGGTCTCGACCTGTTGCGCCGTGCCCACCGGGAACTCGACGTCCCGATCTGCGCCATCGGCGGCATCACCCCGGACAACGCCGCGCCGGTGATCGCCGCCGGCGCCGACATGATCGCGGTGATCCAGGGCATCAGCGAGGCCCCCGATCCCGAGGCCGCGGCACACAAGCTGCAGTCCCTGTTCGCCGAGGCGTAGCC
>RECA01000225.1 GCA_007692435.1 Thioalkalivibrio sp. | reverse complement strand
TGGACGGCTCGAGCGTGCCCTGAACCCGTGCACCCCGCTCCCGCCCCGGCACAACACGGCACGGCCCAGGAACGCACGTTGCCCCCCAAAGGCTGAAGGCGGGAGTGGGGTGCCTGGGTTCAGGGCCGTTGGCGGCCATGGACGGCCGCCGTCGAGCGCCCATGGACGGCTCGAGCGTGCCCTGAACCCAGGCACCCCGCTCCCGCCCCGGCACGGCACGGCACGGCACGGCACGGCCCAAGCAAGGCCCTCAGCGCTTACGCGGCGGCATGATGTCCGTGATCGATCCATGCGCGACCTCGGCGGCAAAGGCCACGCTCTCGGAAAGCGTCGGATGCGGATGCACCGTCAGGCCGATGTCCTCCATGTCCGCGCCCATCTCCAGCGCCAGCATCGCCTCCGAAATCAGGTCGCCGGCCAGCGGCCCGACGATGCCGGCGCCGATCACCCGGCCCTCGGTGTCGAACAGCAGCTTGGTCATCCCGTCATCGGCGCCCAGCGCGATCGCCCGTCCCGAGGCGGCCCACGGGAAGACACCCTTCGTGTACTCGATGCCCTCCCGCTTCGCCTGCTCCTCCGTGACGCCCATCCAGGCCACCTCCGGGTGGGTGTAGGCCACCGAGGGGATCGCCCGCGCATCGAAGTGCACCTTGCGCCCGGCGATCACCTCCGCCGCCACCTTCCCCTCGTGGCTGGCCTTGTGCGCCAGCATCGGCTGGCCGACGATGTCCCCGATCGCGAAGATATGCCCGACGTTGGTGCGCATCTGGCTGTCCACCTCGATGAAGCCCCGGTCGCTGACCTTCACCCCGGCGGCATCGGCCGCGATGTCCTTCCCGTTCGGACTGCGGCCGACCGCAACCAGAACGCGGTCGAAGACGTCCTTCTCCGGCAGTTCCTTCGCCTCGCCCTCGAAGCGGACCTCGATGCCCTTCTTCGTCGCCTTCGCCTCGGCCACCTTGCTCTTCAGGTAGATGTTCTCGTAACTCTTGCGGATGCGCTTCTCCAGCGGCCGCACCAGGTCGCGATCCGCGCCGAGCATCAGGTGGTCGGCCAGCTCGACCACGGTCACCTTCGAGCCCAGCGCGTCGTAGACAGCCGCCATCTCCAGCCCGATGATGCCGCCCCCGACCACCAGCAGGCGCTTCGGGATCTCCGCGAGTTCCAGCGCGCTGGTGGAGTCCATCACCCGCGGGTCGTCCCAAGGGAAGTCCGGGAGCCGCACCACCTTCGAACCGGCGGCAATGATTGCGTGCTCGAAGCCGATGGTCTGACTGCCATCCGGACCCTCCACCTCGATCGCATGGCTGCCCGCGAAGCGCCCGGCGCCCTGCACCACCCGCACCTTGCGCTGCTTCGCGAGCCCCTTCAGGCCCTGGGTCAGCTTGCCGACGGTGCCGGACTTGTACTTGCGCAGGCCGCCGAGATCGATCTTCGGCTGGCCGAACTCGATCCCGAACTGCGCGAAGCGCTCCGCCTCCTCGATCACCTCCGCCGCATGCAGCAAGGCCTTCGACGGAATGCAGCCGACGTTCAGGCACACGCCCCCGAGTTCCGGATAGCGCTCGACCATGACCACGTCCAGACCGAGGTCGGCCGCGCGGAAGGCGGACGTGTAGCCCCCGGGGCCCGAGCCCAGCACCAGCACCTGGCACTGCAGGTCGGTGTCACCGGAGAAGGCCTTCGCCTCGGGCGCTGCCTGTTCGGAACTCTCCGCGGCCTTCCCGCGATCCTCCGTCGCGGGTTCCGCACCGGAGGGTGCCGCCTCGTCACTCCCCGCCTCCGGCTGTTCTGCCCCCGAGGCCTCGAGATCGAGGATCGGGTCGCCCTCGGAGATGCGGTCACCGACCTTCACGTGCATCGCCTTCACCGTGCCGGCCTGCGGCGCGGGTATGTCCATGCTCGCCTTGTCCGACTCCAGTGTGATCAACGGGTCCTCCGGGGCGATGGTGTCGCCGTCGTGGACCAGCACCTCGATGATCTCCACGTCCGTGAAATCACCGATGTCGGGGACTTGGATGGTGGTGGTCTTGCTCATCGGACGGCTCCCAGGTTGATGCCGGTGCGGGGTTTGCGAAGACCCGATCTGACGATCAAGGCGTGACATGCCATCCCGAAAGATGAAAATCCCCCTCTCCCGCTTGCGGGGGAGGGTTGGGGTGGGGGCGCGGCGCCGGTCCCGGCCCTCACGTCAGAGCAGCATGCGGCGCATGTCGGAGAGCAGCCCCGACAGCGCGCTCGTGAAGCGGGCCCCCAGTGCGCCGTCGATCACGCGGTGGTCGTAGGACAGGGCGATCGGCAGGATCAGCCGCGGCTCGAAGGTCTGGCCGGACCAGACGGGCCGGATCGCGGACCGCCCCACACCCAGGATCGCCAGCTCGGGCGCGTTCACGATCGGGGTGAAATGGGTGCCACCGATGCCGCCGAGGCTGGAGATGGTCATGCAGCCGCCCTGGAGATCCTTCGTCTTCAGCTTGCGATCGCGGGCGCGCTGCGACAGTTCCATCAGTTCCGCCGCGAGATCGACCAGACTCTTGCGATCGACGTCGCGCACCACCGGGACCACCAGGCCATTGGGCGTGTCCACCGCCACACCGAGGTTGTAGTACTTCTTCAGGATCAGGTTTTCGCCCGTCGCGTCCAGCGAGGCATTGAAGCGCGGATGCTGCTTCAGCACCGATACCAGTGCCTTCATCAGGAAGGGCAGGAAGGTGACCTTCACCCCCTTCTTCTCGTACTCGTCCTTCAGCGACTTGCGGAAGTCCTCCAGCTCGGTGATATCCGCCTCGTCGAACTGGGTCACGTGCGGAATGCTCACCCAGTTCCGGTGCAGGTTCCGCCCGCTGAGCTTGTTGATCTTGCTCAGGGCCTGCGTCTCCACCGGCCCGAACTCGCTGAAGTCGATCTCCGGCATCGGCTCGATGCCCAGCGAGGACCCGGCCGGCTGGCTCAGGCTCCGCTTCACGAAGGCCTGCACGTCCTCGCGCAGTATGCGCTTCTTGCGCCCGCTTCCCTCGACCTTCGCGAGGTCCACCCCGAGCTCGCGCGCGAACCGGCGCACGGCGGGCGAGGCGTGCGCCTTGCGGAAGGCCTTTTCGTCGGCAATCTGCGCAGTGGGCGAAGGCCGGGGCACCGGTGGCGCCGGACGCTCCGTGGGACTCGGCTCGGATTCCGCTTCCGGCCGCGAGGGCGCTTCCTTCTGCGCCGGCTCCGCCGGCGCGGCCTTGCCCTGACTCGCGGCCTCGCCCTTGTCCCGGTCCTCGCCGGCGTCATCGGCGGAGTCCGTTGCCCCGGCGGCGCCCTCGCCCGCCGGCTCCAGCTCCAGGATCGGGTCGCCCTCGGACACCCGGTCGCCCACCTTCACCTTCAGCTTGCGCACCACGCCGCCGCGGGGCGCCGGAATCTCCATCGAGGCCTTGTCCGACTCGATGGTGATCAGCGGGTCTTCGGGAGCCAGCTCGTCGCCCACGCCGACCAGCACCTCGATGATCTCAACGTCCTCGAAGTCACCGATGTCGGGGACATCCACGGTAATGATCTCGCTCATGTCAGCTCCTTGCTGGGGAACGGCGACGTCGGTATCAGGCGTGCAGGGGGTCCGGCCGGCTGGTGTCGATCCCGTACTTGGCGATCGCATCCGTCACCGCGGAGGCCTCCATGTCACCTGCCTCGGACAGGGATTTGAGCACTGCCAGGACCACGTGGTGACGATCCACCTCGAAGTGGCGCCGCAGGGCCGCGCGGGTGTCCGAACGCCCGAATCCGTCGGTGCCCAGCACCCGGTAGGGGGCGGGTACCCAGGCCCGGATCTGGTCGGCATAGGCCTTCACGTAATCGGAGGCCGCGACCACCGGGGCCTCCGACCCCGACAGACACTGCGTGACCCAGGGGACGGGCGGCTTGCCCTTCGGCTTCAGCAGGGCCTCGCGGTCGCAGGCACGGCCGTCCCGGGCCAGCTCGTTGAAGCTGGTCGCGCTCCAGATCTCGGACGACACGCCCCAGTCCTTGTCGAGCAGCTCGGCGGCGGCGATCACCTCGCGCAGGATGGTGCCCGAACCGAGCAGACGCACCTGTTTCTTGCGTCTCCCGGCGGCCGCGAACTTGTACAGGCCCTTCACGATGCCCTTTTCCGCCCCCTTCGGCATCGCGGGCTGCAGGTAGTTCTCGTTCATCGCGGTGATGTAGTAGAAGACCTTCTCCTGGTCCACGAACATGCGATGCAGGCCGCTGTGCACGATCACCGCGAGCTCGTAGGCGAAGGTCGGGTCGTAGGAGACGCAGTTCGGGACGTTCGCGGCCATCATCAGGCTGTGGCCGTCCTGGTGCTGCAGCCCCTCCCCCGCCAGCGTGGTGCGCCCGGCCGTGCCGCCGATCAGGAAGCCCCGGCACTGCATGTCGCCGGCGGCCCAGATCAGGTCGCCGACACGCTGGAAACCGAACATCGAGTAGTAGATGTAGAAGGGAACGGTGGCGACGCCATGGGTGGAGTAGGAAGTCGCGGCAGCGATCCACGAGCACATCGCCCCCGCCTCGTTGATCCCCTCTTCCAGGATCTGCCCCTTCTTGTCCTCCTTGTAATACATCACCTGCTCGCGGTCCTGCGGCTGGTAGAGCTGACCCACGGAGGAGTAGATGCCGAGCTGACGGAACAGGCCCTCCATGCCGAAGGTGCGCGCCTCGTCGGGGACGATCGGCACCAGGTAGCGCCCGAGCTTCTTGTCCCGCGCGAGCAGGGTCAGCATGCGCACGAAGGCCATGGTCGTGGACATCTCGCGCTCGCCGCTGGATTCGAGCAGCGACTTGAAGATGTCCAGATCCGGCACCTCCAGCGGCGCCGCCAGCGGCCGGCGCACCGGCAGGAAACCGCCCAGCTCCTTGCGCCGCTCCATCATGTACTTGAACTCGGCGGCCTCCTCGTTCGGACGGATGTACTCGGCCGCCTCGATCTGGTCATCCGACAACGGGATGCTGAAGCGGTTGCGGAAGGCCTTCATGTCGTCCACGTCCAGCTTCTTCTGGCTGTGCGTGCGGTTCTGCGCCTCTCCGGCCGTGCCCATGCCGTAGCCCTTCACGGTGTGCGCGAGGATCACCGTCGGCTCGTCCGCGTGCTCCGCCGCGGCCTTGTAGGCGGCGTAGACCTTCACGGGGTCGTGGCCGCCGCGGTTCAGCCGCCAGATGTCCTCGTCGGACATGTTCGCGACCATCGCCTTGAGCTCCGGATACTTCCCGAAGAAGTGCTCGCGCACGTAGGCGCCGTCCCGCGACTTGTAGTTCTGGTAGTCGCCGTCCACCGCCTCCATCATGCGCCGCTGCAGCAGGCCGTCCTTGTCCTTCGCGAGCAGCGGATCCCAGTAGCGGCCCCAGAGCACCTTGATCACGTTCCAGCCGGCACCGCGGAAGATCGCCTCCAGCTCCTGCACGATCTTGCCGTTGCCGCGCACCGGGCCGTCGAGGCGCTGCAGGTTGCAGTTGACC
>RECA01000224.1 GCA_007692435.1 Thioalkalivibrio sp. | reverse complement strand
GTTTCTACTACTGGGTGCTGTCGCCGGCGGCACTGCTGATGCTCACCGGCCTCGGCTTCGCGATGCTGGGCTTCGCGCTCGACCGCATCTTCAACCCCCGGCTGAGGACGATGTAGACGATGGCCGGCGAACCGCTGCTGCGTGTCGAGGATCTGCGGCTGCACTACCGCAGCGGGAACGGCGTGGTCCGGGCCCTGGACGGGGTGAGCTTCGATGTCCGCCGCAACGAGGCGCTGGTGGTGCTCGGCGAGTCCGGCTGCGGCAAGAGCACGCTCGCGAAGGCATTGATGCGCCTGCTGCCCCGCAACGTGCAGCACTTCTCCGGCAGCCTGCTGGTGGACGGCGTGGAGACGATGGACTACCCGGAGGAGCGGTTCCGGCGCGAAGTGCGATGGGTACGGATCTCCATGGTGATGCAGGCGGCCATGAACGCGCTGAACCCGGTGATCCGGGTGGGCGAACAGGTGGCAGAGCCCCTGCGGGTGCATCGGGGCTGGTCCGCGCGGCGTGCGCGCGAGCGGACCGCCGAGGTCTTCGGGCTGGTCGGCATCTCCGCGGACTTCCTGCAGCGCTATCCCTTCGAGCTCTCGGGCGGGATGCGCCAGCGTGCGGTGCTCGCGATGGCCCTGGTGACCGAACCCGACCTGGTGATCATGGACGAGCCCACCTCCGCGCTCGACGTGCTTACCCAGGCCGGCATCATGAACGCGCTGAAGCGCATCAAGCAGGAACTGGGGACCAGCTTCATCCTGATCACCCACGACGTCTCCACCTCCAGCGAGATCGCCGAGCGGGTGGCGCTGATGTACGCGGGCCAGCTCGTCGAATTCGCGGATGCGCGGGACTTCTTCCGGGAACCGGCCCACCCCTATTCGAAGCTGCTGATGGCCAGTGTGCCGCGCCTGCACCAGAAGGAGACGCCGGTGCACATCCCGGGCCAGCCGCCCAATCTTCTCAATCCACCCGAGGGCTGCCGCTTCGCCGAGCGCTGCCCGTCGCGCTTCGATCGCTGCGATCGTGACCCGGAGACCTTCCGCATCGGCGAGCGCCGGACGGTGCGCTGCTGGCTCCATGCACCGGGGGCCCGGCCATGAACGCGCCCGCCCGGGATGCCCGGAGATCAGCGGCCGGACCGGTCCTCTCCGCCCGCGACCTGCACACCTGGTTCGAACTGCGCCAGTGGGGGTTCCTGCGGGTGGGTTCGGTACGCGCCGTGGACGGGGTGAATTTCGAGTTGCAGGCCGGCGAGGCGGTGGCCTTCGTCGGCGAGAGCGGCTGCGGCAAGAGCTCGCTCGCGAGAACGCTGCTCGGCCTGCATCAGCCGACCCGCGGCGAGGTGGTCTTCGAGGGCCGCTCCCTGGGCACACTCAACGCCACCGAGCGCAAGGCCTACCTGGCCCGGGTCGGCTTCGTGCAGCAGGACCCCTACGGCGCGCTGCCGCCCTTCATGGACGTGCGGCGCATCCTGCACGAACCCCTGATCGTGCACGGCGTGCGCAACCGGGCGGAGCGCGAGCAGCGCGCGCGGGAGGCGCTCGAGGAGGTCCGTCTCTCGCCGCCCGACGATTTCCTGTCCAAGTTCCCCCACATGCTCAGTGGCGGACAGCAGCAGCGGGTCGTGATTGCGCGTGCATTGATCCTGCGCCCGGCAATGATCATCGCCGACGAGCCCGTGTCCATGCTGGATGCCTCGGTACGCGTGGAGATCCTGCAGTTGCTGCGAAACATCCAGACCGAACATGGCCTGACCCTGGCCTTCATCACCCACGACCTCTCGACCGTGCGGCACTTCGCCGAGCGGATCTTCGTGATGTACGCCGGCCGGATCGTGGAGCAGGCGGAGGTGAACGAACTGCTGAACCACCCGCAGCATCCCTACACCCAGGCCCTGCTCGCGGCCATCTCCGATCCCGATCCGGACAATGCGCTCCACCTGCGCGAGGTGCCGCCGGGCGAACCGCCGAGCCTGCTGAAGCCGCCGGCCGGCTGCCGCTTCCATCCGCGCTGCAACCGGATGATCGCGGGCACCTGCGACAGGGATGATCCACCGGACTTCGAAACCCGGAACGGTCACCTGACGGCCTGCTGGCTCTATCGGTGAGAGGCCGGGCTGCGTGCGCCTCCTGCTGACCGGTCTCGCCATCATGCTGGCGGGCCTCGTCTTGCTGCTGGCGCAGGTGAGCCGCGCGATCGAACCCGGGCTCGCACTGTCGCTGTTCGCCTACGCCGCCGTCTTTGGCGGTACCCTGGTCGGGATCGCGGGCCTGATCCAGGTTCTGTCCGTGAGGCGCTGACCGGCGCGGGCCCATCGAGGCTCGCCATGCCGACCGGTTCCGGCCTCGACGCGGGAGGAAACGATGACCCTGAGTGTAGCGATAGTCGGGAGCGGAATGGGGGGCCTCGCGGCGGCACACTTCTGCCGCCAGAACGGGTGCGAGGTCACCGTCTTCGAGGAGCAGCCGGGCTGGGGCATGGATGCGCACGCAGTGCCTGTGCACGGCTCGCGGGTGGACGTGCCCCTGCGGGTGATGAATTCCTCGGCATGGAACAGCGTTCTCTCACTGGCTGCCGACGTGGGCGTCGGCACCTACGACATCCGCACCCTGATCTCCTGCAGCCGGTCCGATCGCAGCACCTGGTTCCGGAGCGGCCGCTTCCCGTTCACCGACCGACACTTCGTGGGATCGCTGCGCTACCTCGACCGGCGGGCGCTCCGCGTTGTGCGGACGCTGTACCGGCTCTCCCGCGCGGCGCAGGCGCTGCCGGACCAGGACGAAGAAATGCTGCTGCGGGACTACCTCGCCCGCGAGGACCTCGATCCGCAGGTCTGGCGTGGAATGGTGCTGCCCATGCTCATCACGATCTGCACCTGCGACGAGGAACACCTGCTCGACTGGCCGGCCGGCCAGCTGTTCTCCCTGTTGCGTGACATCCTGGACGGCCCGGGTCTGGTCCGGCTCCAGGGCGGGACCTCGGCACTGGTCGATGCACTGTCCCGGGACCTGAGGCGCTTCAGCGGCAGCGCCGTGGTCGAGGTCGTGCAGCGGGGCGATCAGGTATCGGTCGCCAATGCCCGTGGAGACGGCGGCCTGTTCGACCGGGTGATCCTGGCGACGCAGGCCAACCAGCTGGATTTCCTGGATGACGGGCAGTTCGGGGCCGAACGCGAGGTGCTGTCCGGCATCCGCTTCGCGGACGGCGAACTGGTCACGCACAGCGACGAACGCTTCATGCCACGGGATCCGCGGGACTGGACCGCATTGAATTTCCAGACCGACGCAGCGATGGACCGGGTCATGTTCACCGTATGGATCAATGCGGTCGAGCCGGGCATGCCGCCCGACGCCCCGGTCTTCCAGACCTGGAACCCGATCTTTCCGCCGGCCGATGACCGTGTGATCGACCGCACGCCACTGCAGCGGGCGGTGGTGCATGCCGGGACCGATGCGGTGTTGCGGGAGATGGACCGCTGGCATCGCGCGCCCGGCCGGCGCGTCTTCTACTGCGGTTCCTGGGCCTACGAGGGGGTGCCGCTGCTGGAGACCGCGGTCCAGTCCGCACGACGGGTTGCCGAACTGGCAACGGGCCCCATCCCGCCTGCATGATGGTCGGGTCGTCGTACAGGACGTAGCCGTCCGGACGGCGACCGACACGGGGCGAATCGATCCGGAACGCTGGAGGGAGTGATGCGGCGACCTGCCGCGCGAACCCGCGTCCTCGTCATGGGGGCGGCCGGTCGCGACTTTCACAATTTCAACATGGTCTACCGCGATGACCCGGACACCGCGGTCGTCGCGTTCACGGCGGCCCAGATTCCGGAGATCGCCGGGCGGCGGTATCCACCGGCCCTGGCCGGTCCCCACCATCCGGAGGGGATCCCGATCTTTCCCGAGGAAGAGCTCGAAGATCTCTGCCGCCGTGAGCGGGTCGACCAGGTGGTGTTCGCCTACAGCGACGTCGACCACGCGCACGTGATGCACCGGGCTTCGGCAGCCCTCGCGGCGGGTGCCGACTTCCTCCTGCTTGGCCCGAGGCGGACGATGCTCGACGCGGACGTCCCCGTGATCGCGACCAGCGCGGTTCGCACCGGCTGCGGCAAGTCGCAGGTGACGCGCTGGCTGTCCGGGCTGCTGAAGGAGCAGGGTCTACGGGCTGCGGTGATCCGCCACCCGATGCCGTACGGCGATCTGGAGCGGCAGGCGGTGCAGCGCTTTGCCGAGCGGGCCGATCTGGACGCCGCCAATTGCACGATCGAGGAAAGGGAGGAATATGAACCCCACCTTGCCCTCGGGAACGTGGTCTATGCCGGAATCGACTACGTGCGGATCGTCCCGGCTGCCGCCGCGGAGTGCGACGTGATCCTCTGGGATGGAGGGAACAACGACTTCCCCTTCGTGCGGCCGGATCTGCACATCGTGCTGGTGGACGCGCTGCGGCCTGGACAGGAGACCACCCACCACCCCGGGGAGACCGTTCTGCGCATGGCCGACATCGTGCTCGTCGCGAAGTGTGATGCCGCCTCCGAGGACTGTATCCAGGCGGTGATGGAGTCCGTCCACAGCGCCAACGGGCGTGCGCAGGTCGTCCGCGGGGCATCGCCGGTGCGCCTGGATGATCCGGACCGGGTGGCCGGCAAGCGGGTGGTCGTCGTCGAGGACGGCCCGACGCTGACCCACGGCGGCATGTCCCACGGCGCGGGCCATGTTGCCGCGAGCGATGTGCAGGCGACCATCGTGGACCCCCGACCGGCGGCTGCCGGCGAGATCGCTGCGGTCTACGCGCAATATCCGCACATCGGGCCGGTGCTGCCGGCGGTCGGCTATCACGGATCGCAGCTGCGGGCGCTGCGCGAGACCATCAATGCGGTTGCGGCCGAGGTGGTGGTGGCCGCCACACCCTGCGACCTGTCGACACTGATCGAGATCGACAAGCCGGTCGTGCGTGCCCGCTACGAGTTCGCGGAGCCGGGCAACCCCGTGCTGGCGGACCGGGTCCGGTCCTTTCTGGCGAAGCGGGGGCTCGGACCCGGAACAGAGAACGAAACGGATACCCCCGGTCCGGCCTGAGGGAAGTTCCCATGGAGTGCGGCGGCTTGCCGCCGCTTTGCCCTCCAGGCGGCTTGCCGCCGCTTTGCCCTGCAGGCGGCTTGCCGCCGCTTTGCCCTCCAGGCGGCTTGCCGCCGCTTTGCCCTCCAGGCGGCTTGCCGCCGCTTTGCCCTCCAGGCGGCTTGCCGCCGCTTTGCCCTCCAGGCGGCTTGCCGCCGCTTTGCCCTCCAGGCGGCTTGCCGCCGCTTTGCCCTCCAGGCGGCTTGCCGCCGCTTTGCCCTCCAGGCGGCTTGCCGCCGCTTTGCCCTCCAGGCGGCTTGCCGCCGCTTTGCCCTCCAGGCGGCTTGCCGCCGCTTTGCCCTCCAGGCGGCTTGCCGCCGCTTTGCCCTCCAGGCGGCTTGCCGCCGCTTTGCCCTCCAGGCGGCTTGCCGCCGCTTTGCCCTGCAG
>RECA01000221.1 GCA_007692435.1 Thioalkalivibrio sp. | reverse complement strand
CGCCATGGAGTGCGGGAGCTTGCTCCCGCTTTCACCCGCGGAAGCTTGCTTCCGCTTTCAACCGCTTGACCCTGCTTCCGCGGCAGGAGGCAAGCCTCCTGCAGGGCAAAGCGGCGGCAAGCCACCGCACTCCACAGGCCTGCGCTTGCATCCTTCGGGGGTGGCCCTGGGCGATGACAGTCAGCGTGAAAGTCGCGCGCTGGTCACCAAAGGGCTGCTAGACTCGAACGCGACTTGGGGCCGGTCCGGTGCCGGGCGTGAGCATCGCCCCGATACGGGCCATCGTCATCCAACACGGGGCCGCAACGCGCGGGGCAGTCATCCGCCTGCGCCGAACGAGGCTCCTGCAGGGGAGACCACAATCCCGGCATGTCGCATCATCCCGACCGTTCCCGCTATCGCGCGGCCCTCACGCTGGTGGCCGTGCTCATGGTGCTGGTCCTTCTCTGGTTTGCGGGCAGCCACTGGCTGGTCAACAGTGCCTGGCTGCCGCAGCGCCTGTCCCAGCTGGAGGGCATCGAGATCAGCTGGGCGAAGGGCCGCAGCCGGCATCCCGGGCGCTGGGAGGTCGAGGGTTTCTACCTCGCGCGTGAAGACGACGAACTCGCGCTCTCGGTCGGAGCAGAGCACGCCACCCTGGACCTGTCCGTGCCGGCGCTGCTGTGGGGCGAGCTCCGTATCCGCTCGCTGGATGCCCACGGGATACGCCGCCTGACCCTGAACGACCTCGCCCTCGAGGGCGACGGACGGCTGCGGCTGCACGACACCGTGTTCGCGTCGCGGGAGCTGGAGATCGCGCGGCTGGATCTGCAACTCGACCAGGGTGTGCTCGCGCGCATGACCGACAACGCCACCCTCGTCCGGGACATCGCCCTCACCGCCGAGGCTTCACTGAGCCGCATTGCCCCCGCCGAGGCCGGCGCCGACCTGCTGGGGGCGCTGTCCGGCACCCTGCAACTGGATGCCCACGCCGACGCCTGGGACGTCTTCACGCCCTACCTGGAACCCCTGCCCTGGCTCGCGCTGGCCGGTCGTGGCTCGCTGCGGGGCGATCTCGCGCTGGAGCGGGGAATCCTGGCGCCGGGCAGCACCCTGCGCCTGGACTCGCCTGCGCTGCGCGTGGAGATCGATGAAGACCGTCTGCGGGGCGACACGCGGCCTGTCCGCGATTTAACCACCCCCGACCAGGACCCCGCCCGCCACCGTGCCGAAGGCGACGGCTCGGTGCTGCTGGCGGTCTCCCCGGAGGCCCCGGAGCAGCTGACCCTGACCACGCGGCTGAGCGACGTGACGCTCGCCGCCGTCGATCCGTACGCGCGGCAGGCGGCCCTGACACTGGCCGTGGACCTCGAGAACCGGCGCCTTGACCGGCTGGAGGCGCCCGAGCGGGCGCGGTTCGCACTGCACGGCGAGGTGGTCCGGCTGGACATGCTCGATCCCTACCTCGCGCATCTGCTGGACGGCCGGGGCATCCGGCTGCGCGGCGCAGGCGAGCTGGCGCTGGAGGCGGAGATACTGGGGCCGCGCCCCGTCCGGGCCCGTCTGGAGGTCACGGCGCCGGGGCTGGGCGTCGAGGCGCTGGACTACGCGGCGAGCGGGGGCGGCACGCTCCACGCGCGGCTGGACGACGGGGACCGGGTCGAGGTGGACGTTCGACTCGCCGAAGCCACGCTGCATCACCAGGCGCGTCCATTGCTCACTGATGCCGCGCTTCAGCTGACCGCCAGCGGGCCCTTCGACCCGACACGGCCCCTGGACGGCACCCGCGGTGAGATCGCCTGGCAGGCGGCGCGCCTGCCCGACATCGCCACGTTGCAGCCGTATCTGGAGCCCTTTCTCGCCGATCCGACGCCATTTGAACTGCTCGGCGGATCGGCGCGGAGCCACGGCCAGTTGGAGGTGGCGGGCGGCCTGCTGCGGGGCGCGCTCTCGCTGTCCGGCGACAGGCTGCGCACGCGGTTTCGGGAACACGCCGTCGAGAGTGACATTCAGCTGACACTGACCCTGAACGAGGCCGCGCTGGACCGTACGCGGCTGGACATCTCCGGCAGCCGGCTGAACTGGCGGGCACGCGGCGAGACACCCGCGGCCGAACGGCTGGAAAGCGAACTGGTGCTGCGCGAGGGGCTGCTGCACCGACGCAACGGGATCCCGGGCGGGCGGCTGGCCCTGGAGGGCCGGATCCGGCAGCTCGGGTTCCTCAACGCCTTCCTCCCGGACGCCCACGGACTCGCGCTGCAGGGCGACGGACAGCTCCACCTGGAGGGCGGCTTCGAGGGCAACCGGATTCTGCCGGGCAGCCACCTGCAGATCGCGGCGGAGCAGCTGCGGGTGGGTTTTCTCGACCACCGGGCCGCGGGAAGCGGGGAACTGAGCGCCCGGCTCGAGACGCCGGAAGAGGCCCGGCTCTCGCTCGAGATTCCCCGCTACACCCTGCAGCGCGAGGAGGACGACCGGCCTCACCTGTACGGGCGCGACCTGGTGCTGACGACGCGAACCGACGCGTTCTCCCGCGTGCTGACGGCACCCGACCCCGCCCATTTCACCACCGAGATCGCGCTCCCGGAGACGGAGATCCCCGATTTCGCCCGCTACAACGCCTACCTGCCCGAGGACGCAGGCGTTAGGCTGCTGGGCGGAACGGCGCGCCTCGCCAGCGCCTTCACGCTGGCAGGCCTGGACGCCAGCGGCACCCTGGACCTGTACGCTGCCGGCGTCGATCTGGCCCTGCTCGACCAGCGTCTGCGCGGCGATCTGCACCTCGCCCTGCGACTGACGGAGGGCGATCTGGCCACCCGGCAGTTCAGCGCGGCCCGTTCCTTCCTGCGCCTGGATCGGGTGCAGCGTCAGAACGGGGCGCGACCGGAGGATGCCGGATGGTGGGTGCACCTCGACTTCCAGGACGCGCGGCTGCGCTGGACGGAACAGGTCCACCTGTCGAGCCGGCTGCACCTGAGGATGCGCGACACCGGCCTGCTGGCACGTCTGTTCCTCGACCGTGCCCGGGACAGCGACTGGCTGGGCCGGCTGCTCGATGTGCGCGGCATCGCGGGCAGCGCGTGGCTCGATCTGAACGAGACGCGAATCCGGCTCAGCGCCGTCGATCTCCGGGGGGAGAACCTGATCATGCTCGCCGATCTGGCGCTGGCGGAGGGCACCTCCAACGGCGCCCTCTATGCGCGGCTGGGCGTCCTCGGTGTCGGCGTGGAACTCGACAACGGCGAGCCCACGCTGCGTATCGTGCGGCCGCGCCGATGGTTCGACGCCTGGCGCGCCCGCAACGCGTACCGCCCGTGAAGGTCGGCAAAGGAGCGGACAGGCGACCGCGTCGCAATGGGTGGGACCGGGCGCTCCGCTGGCCCTATGGAGTGCGGGAGCTTGCTTCCGCTTTCACAACCGCTTGAGCTTGCTTCCGCAGCAGGAGGCTTGCTCCCGCGGCAGGAGGCTTGCTCCCGCGGCAGGAGGCTTGCTCCCGCAGCAGGAGGCAAGCCTCCTGCAGGGCAAAGCGGCGGCAAGCCGCCGCACTCCACAGGTTTGCGCTTTCATCCTTCGGGGGTGGCCAGGGCCATGGGAGTTAGCGTGAAAGAACAGGGCGTGCGCCTCGGGCACCGGCAGGGCGGAAGAGCGTAGCGTCATCCGCCGTGCGGCGATCGCAATGGCCGGGGGTGGGAGGTTTTAATGGTCAGGGGTGGGACGGATCACGATGATCGGGGATCAGGCGCTGCGGGGACGATTCACCGTCCGCTTCGATCCCGATCGTGTGCCGGAGGGCGGTCGGCTCGGTGAAGACGAACGCCACCGCATCATTGTGAATGCAGAAGTCGCCCCGGGCCTGCGGCCAGGCATGCTCCTGCACCCGCGCATCCATCCACTCGAACAGTGCCTGCAGCGCGAGCGCGATGCGCGGGCGCGTCGCGTAATTCAGCCCGTGCGCGGTCCAGGCGGCCCGCGCCGCATCCCGCCGCCGCCAGCCCTCTCTTACGAAGCCGGCGGTGAACAGCGCCCGGAGAAGTCCGTCCCCGAGCCTGTCGCGGAGCTCCCGAATGCCCACCTGCGCGCTGGTCGCGGGGTGGATCTGTGCGACCAGCGCGGCGGGCAGCAGGTCCTTCCAGTCCGGTCCCTCGACCGCGCCGGTCAGCAGGTCCTCGTCGACGATCTGCTGAAAGTCCGGCACCGGGTCGGATCCGGTGCGCTGGGCGAGCTGGATCAGTGCCCCGGCCTCGTCGAGGTAGCCGGAGAGGCGAAAGCCGCAGAGGTGGTGATCGACGAGGTCGTGCACGAAGACGGAGGTGGGGATCCGCTCCCCGGTGTACGGGGTGGCGGCGATCACGTCTTCTCCGGCACCCGGCACATCGAGCTTCCAGCCGCGGGCACCAAAGCCGTCCTGCCATTGCTCGTTGAACATCGCCGGCACCACGACCGGCTCGTGGCCGGCGGGCGTCAGTACAGCGGAACACATCGCGACATCCCGATTCGTTTTTGCCCTCTATTCAGACCGACCGGTGCATCGGGCTCGAGTTCAGGGAGGCGCGCCCTTTCGGCAACTCCGGCGTTGGGGGCTGTCGCCCAGGGGGCTGGCCTCCTGCGGGACCGGGTCCATCCGCCGGCATCGCGAATAAGTGCAACTTTCGGGGCCGGGTCCCGGGTCTGAACCGTAATGCCGTTCAGAGAAGGGGAACGTGATGCGCCTTCTGCCCGGAATCCCGGCCGTGGTGCTCCTGCTGTCCAGTCTGGCGTTTGCTGCCCCCGCGGTGGCTGATGACCAGCGCGATTTCCTGTCGGCCTATGCGGGTGTGAACTTCGAGGAACGGGCGTTCGAATTTCTGCGGGAGATGTCGCCCACCTTCCAGGATTCATACATCTATGCGCTGGCGGGCACCTGGTCCTGGGCCCGCACCCGGCGTGCGCGCTGGGAGCTCGAGGGCCAGATCGTGCGCCACAGCGGCCTTCAGCAGCACTGGGAGATCAACCTGGTGCCGGCCGTTCGCTGGATGCACACACCGTGGGACCACGTCCTCGACACCCGCTTCGCGATCGGCTGGGGATTGTCCTGGGCCAGCCAGGAGCCGCCCATCGAGCCGCGGCAGGAAGAGGAGGTCGGCGAGGGCGACTCCGCCCGGTTGCTGAGCTACACCCTCCTGGAAGTCGAGTTCATGCCGCCGAGCTCTGCCGACTGGAGCGGCTTCGTGCGTCTTCACCATCGCTCGGGAGTGGGCGGCGCGTTCGGCGGGGTCAGGGGGGGATCCAACTTCCTCGGGGCCGGGATTCGCCGCTACTTCTGAAGGCGCCCGCCCGATGGCGAACACAGCGCCGGTCGTGCCCATGCCTCTCCTCGACCCCCGTTTTTGCCTGGTCCGAAACCCCGGGCCCCGTGGGAGGCGAGCCCTCTCGGCGACCGGGCGTTGGGGACGGTCGCCCAGGGGGCTGGCCTCCTACGGTGCTTGCCCGGACCCTTGTGGGAGGCGAGCCCTCTCGGCGATCCGGCGTTGGGGACGGTCGCCCAGGGGGC
>RECA01000219.1 GCA_007692435.1 Thioalkalivibrio sp. | reverse complement strand
AGGACTCGAAGTAGAGCACCTTCTCGATGTCCTTCAGGGTCATGTCGAGCAGCAGGCCGATGCGCGAGGGCAGGCTCTTCAGGAACCAGATGTGCGCGACCGGCGAGGCGAGGTCGATGTGGGCCATGCGCTCGCGGCGGACCTTGGTCTGGGTCACCTCCACGCCGCACTTCTCACAGACCACGCCGCGGTGCTTCAGGCGCTTGTACTTGCCGCACAGGCACTCGTAGTCCTTCACCGGCCCGAAGATCTTCGCGCAGAACAGGCCGTCGCGCTCGGGCTTGAAGGTCCGGTAGTTGATGGTCTCGGGCTTCTTCACCTCGCCGTAGGACCACGTGCGGATCTGGTCTGGCGACGCCAGACCGATCCGGATCGCGTCGAATTCTTCCGGCTGTGTCTGCTGCTTGAACAGATTGAGGAGGTCTTTCATTACATTTGCCTCGCAAAAGGTCTTGCCGGGGTGCCGCGGCACCCCGGAATGTGCGTCCGCTGGCGGATCAGTCCTGCTCCAGCTCGATGTTGATGCCCAGCGCGCGGATCTCCTTCATCAGCACGTTGAAGGACTCCGGCACGTTCGCCTCCATGAAGTGCTCGCCGTCCACGATGTTCTTGTACATCTTGTTGCGGCCCTGCACGTCGTCCGCCTTCACCGTCAGCATCTCCTGCAGGGTGTAGGCGGCCCCGTAGGCCTCCAGCGCCCAGACCTCCATCTCGCCGAAGCGCTGGCCGCCGAACTGGGCCTTCCCGCCGAGCGGCTGCTGGGTCACCAGCGAATACGGCCCGGTGGAGCGCGCGTGCATCTTGTCGTCGACCAGGTGGTTCAGCTTCAGCATGTGCATGTAGCCAACGGTCACCGGCCGGTCGAAGGTGTCGCCGGTACGCCCGTCGCACAGGGTTGCCTGCCCGGTCTCCGGCAGGTCGGCGAGGCGCAGCAGGGCCTTGATCTCGTCCTCGTTCGCGCCGTCGAAGACCGGGGTGGCCATCGGCACGCCGGCACGCAGGTTGCCGCACAGCGCCAGGACCTCGGCATCCGTCAGCGACCCCACGTCGACCTTGCGCTCGCCCTCGCCGTAGATCTGCTCCAGCAGCCCCCGCAGCCGGTGGATCTCGACCTGGGCATCCAGCATGCGCGCGATCTTCTGGCCGAGTCCCTTGGCCGCCCAGCCCAGGTGCACCTCGAGCACCTGCCCGACGTTCATCCGCGACGGCACGCCCAGCGGGTTCAGCACGATGTCCACCGGCGACCCGTCCTCCAGGAAGGGCATGTCCTCCTCCGGCACGATCATCGAGATCACGCCCTTGTTGCCGTGGCGGCCCGCCATCTTGTCGCCGGGCTGCATGCGCCGCTTCACCGCGACGTAGACCTTCACCATCTTCTGCACGCCGGGCGGCAGGTCGTCGCCCGCGGCCAGCTTGGCCTTCTTGTGCTCGAAGCGGCTCTCGAAGGCCTCCGCCTGTTCCTGCAGCTGGCGACCGAGGTCCTCGAGCTGCGCGTTGACGTCGTCGTCGCGCAGCCGGATCTCGAACCAGTGATCCCGCGACACGCCCGACAGGTACTTCTTCGTGACCTTGGAACCGTCGCCCAGTCCCTCCGGGCCGCCGGCAGCGACCTTGTTCAGCAGCAGGCGCTCCACGCGGGCATAGATGTCCTCCTCGTAGATACGCTGCTGGTCGCGCAGGTCCTTGCGCACGCCGGCGAGATCCGATTCCTCGATCGACCGGGCGCGGGCATCCTTCTCCACGCCATCCCGGGTGAACACGCGCACGTCGATCACCGTCCCCTCGATCCCCGAGGACACGCGCAGCGAGGTGTCCTTCACGTCGGAGGCCTTCTCGCCGAAGATCGCGCGCAGCAGCTTCTCCTCCGGCGTCAGCTGGGTCTCGCCCTTTGGCGTGACCTTGCCGACCAGGATGTCCCCGGGTCGTACCTCAGCCCCGACGTAGACGATGCCGGACTCGTCCAGCTTCGCCAGCAGGGACTCGGACACGTTCGGGATGTCCGCGGTGATCTCTTCCTGGCCCAGCTTGGTGTCCCGGGCCACGCAGTTCAGTTCCTCGATGTGAATCGTGGTGAAGCGGTCGTCCTGCACCACGCGCTCGGAGATCAGGATCGAGTCCTCGAAGTTGTAGCCGTTCCAGGGCATGAAGGCCACCATCATGTTCTGGCCCAGCGCGAGCTCGCCCATGTCCGTCGAGGAACCGTCCGCGAGCACGTCGCCGCGGGCGATCATGTCGCCGACCTTCACCAGCGGACGCTGGTTGATGCAGGTGTTCTGGTTCGAACGCGCGTACTTGGTGAGGTTGTAGATGTCCACGCCCGGTTCGCCCGCAGCGGTCTCCTCGTCGTTCACGCGCACCACGATGCGCGCGGCATCCACGGAATCCACCGCCCCGCCGCGGGTCGCGACGATCGAGGAACCCGAATCGATCGCAACGGTGCGCTCGATGCCGGTGCCGACCAGCGGCTTCTCCGCCCGCAGGCAGGGGACCGCCTGGCGCTGCATGTTCGAACCCATCAATGCGCGGTTCGCGTCATCATGCTCCAGGAACGGGACCAGCGCCGCGGCGACCGACACGATCTGCTTCGGCGACACATCCATGAACTGGATCTTGTCCGGCGTCGAGATCGTGAATTCGTTCTGGTGCCGGCAGGAGACCAGGTCGTCGATCAGGCGGCCCTGTTCGTCCATCCCGGCGTTCGCCTGGGCGATCACGTACTGGCTCTCCTCGATCGCGGAGAGGAAGACGATCTCGTCGGTGACCTGGCCTTCCTCGACCTTGCGGTACGGCGTCTCGAGGAAGCCGTAGCGGTTCGCGCGGGCATAGACCGCGAGGGAATTGATCAGGCCGATGTTCGGGCCTTCCGGCGTCTCGATCGGGCAGACCCGACCATAGTGCGTCGGGTGCACGTCGCGCACCTCGAAGCCGGCACGCTCCCGCGTGAGGCCGCCGGGACCCAGTGCCGAGATCCGCCGCTTGTGGGTGACCTCGGACAGCGGGTTGTTCTGGTCCATGAACTGCGACAGCTGCGAGGAACCGAAGAATTCCTTCACCGCCGCGGCCACCGGCTTCGCGTTGATCAGTTCCTGGGGCATCAGACCCTCGCTCTCGGCGACGGTCAGGCGCTCCTTCACCGCGCGCTCCACCCGGACCAGACCGAGGCGGAACTGGTTCTCCGCCATCTCGCCGACGCTGCGGATGCGGCGGTTGCCCAGATGGTCGATGTCGTCCGTGCTGCCGATGCCGTTGCGCAGGTCGATGAGCACCTTCAGCACCGCAAGGATGTCCTCGGGCGAGAGCACGCCGGGACCCTCGTCGGTGTCGCGCCCGACCCGGCGGTTGAACTTCATCCGGCCGACCGCCGAGAGGTCGTAGCGATCCTCGGAAAAGAACAGGTTGGCGAAGAGGTTCTCCGCAGCGTCCTTGGTCGGCGGCTCGCCGGGGCGCATCACCCGGTAGATCTCGACCTGCGCCTCCAGCTGCGTGCGCGTCTGGTCGAGCCGCAGCGTGTCCGACATGAACGGGCCGCGGTCGTAGTCGTTGGTGTAGATGATGTCGAAGCTGACCGCGCCCACGTCGCGCAGCTTGTCCAGCAACGGCTCGTTGATCACGGCGTTGGCCTCGGCAATCACCTCGCCGGTCTCCTCGTCGACGAGGCCGCGGGCCAGCGTGCGCCCGACCATGTATTCGTCGGGCACGGTCAGGGTGGTGATCCCGGCCTTCTGGATCTCGCGGATGTGCCGTGGCGTGATCCGGCGTCCGGCCTCGACGATCACGCGATCGCCTTCGACGATGTCCACCGCCGCGTTCTCGCCCCGCAGACGGTCCGGAATCAGTTCCAGCTCGGCGCCACTGTCGAGCAGGCGCACCGTGCTGAAGTCGAAGAAGGTCGCGAGGATTTCCTCGGTATCCATGCCCAGCGCACGCAGCAGCACGGTGGCCGGCAGCTTGCGGCGGCGGTCGATGCGCACGAAGACCCCGTCCTTCGCATCGAACTCGAAATCCAGCCAGGAACCGCGGTAGGGAATGATGCGCGCGTTGAACAGCAGCTTCTGGGAGCTGTGGGTCTTGCCCTTGTCGTGGTCGAAGAACACGCCGGGAGAGCGGTGCAGCTGGGAGACGATCACCCGCTCGGTCCCGTTGATCACGAAGGTGCCGTTCTCGGTCATCAGGGGCAGTTCGCCCATGTAGACCTCCTGCTCCTTGACCTCCTTCACCACCGTGGTCCCCGCGGGGGCCTCCTTGTCGTGGATCACCAGGCGCAGCATCACCCGCAGCGGTGCCGCGTAGGTCACGCCCCGGATCTGGCACTCCTTCACGTCGAAGAGGGGTTCGCCCAGCCGGTAGGAGACATATTCCAGTTGCACGTGCCCGGAATAGCTGACGATCGGAAACACCGACTGAAACGCCGCATGCAGACCCGTCGCCTCACGCTGCTCGGCGCCGGTGTCGGCCTGCAGGAAGTCCCGATAGGATGCGAGCTGCGTCTCCAACAGGTAGGGGACGTCGAGAATCTGGGGGCGTTTGCCGAAATCCTTGCGGATTCGCTTTTTTTCGGTATAACTGAGGGCCATGGGTTACCTCGGCAGCAACTGGGGTCATCGGGTGGTGCGTCGACACCACCACGGGCCAGGGCTGACGGGCTCTCGCCCGCCAGCCCGGGGTTCCGTGCTAGCTCACTAAACAACTGACAGAAACGTCTTACTTCAACTCGACCGTGGCGCCGGCGTCTTCCAGTTCCTTCTTCATCTTCTCGGCCTCGTCCTTGGTCGCCGATTCCTTCACGGTCGCCGGCACGCCCTCGACCATGTCCTTGGCTTCCTTCAGGCCCAGGCCGGTCAACGCCCGCACCACCTTGATCACGCCGACCTTGTTGGCACCGAAGCTGCTCATCACCACGTTGAACTCGTCCTTGACCTCTTCCGCCTCGGCCTCGCCCGCGGCGGCAGCCGGTGCGGCGGCAACGGCAGCGGCCGCTGACACGCCGAACTTCTCTTCCATCGCGCTGATCAGGTCAACGATCTCCAGCACGGTCATATTACCGATCGTTTCCAGGATTTCCTCTTTCGAAACTGCCATCTTGATTCTCCTAATGGGCTACCGCCCGTCTATTCAGAAATGTTTCAGGCGGCTGCCTGCTTTTGATCACGGATCGCTGCCACGGTGCGCACCATCTTGCCCGGCACCTCATTGAGGGTGCGGGCGAACTTGTCGAGCGGCGCCTTCATCACGGCCATCAGCTGACTGATGGCCTGATCGCGGGTGGGCAGCTCGGCCAGCCGATCGAGATCGGATGCACCCAGCAACTGCCCGCCGAAGGAGACCAGCTTGACCTGCAGCCTGTCGTGGGTCTTCGCGAAGCCCTTCACCAGCCGCGCGGCGGCACCGGGGTCCTCCTCGCTGAATGCCAGCAGCAGCGGGCCGACGAAGCCCTCCTGCATGCATTCGAAGTCGGTCCCCTCGACCGCCCGCCGGGCCAGGGTGTTCTTCACGACCCGCAGGTAGACCCCGGACGACC
>RECA01000217.1 GCA_007692435.1 Thioalkalivibrio sp. | reverse complement strand
CTCCTACGGTGCTCGCCCCGGCCCCCTGTAGGAGCGAGCCTGCTCGCGAACGCGCTGCAGGCCCGCCAGATGCCGGGGCCAATCCGACGCCCATTCGCGTGCGAGGCACGCTCCCACAAGGTCATCCCGGCCCCCGTGGGAGGCGAGCCCTCTCGGCGACCCGGCGCCGGGGAAGGTCGCCCAGGGGGCTGGCCTCCTACGGTGCCCGTCCCGGCCCCGGACAACCCTCACCTGCGAAGGTACTCGACCACGGCCCGAAACATCGCTGCGTCGGTGGGGTCCTCCGCGGTCACGACGTCCGCCCGAAAACCGAGCTCCTGCGCCCTGTCGGCCACGCGGCCTGCGCCGACCACCAACGGCGTGCGCAATAGCGCCTCCGCGGCCACGGGCTCCAGCATCTTCACCAGGTTCTGCAGGCTCTCCCCGCTGGTGACGGTGATCGCATCGACCGTTCCGGCCTCGAGCGCATCCCCGAGCGGCTGCGGATCGATCTCGGGCAGCGCCCGCCGGTAGGCCTCCACGTGAGTCACCTCCGCACCGCGGGAGCGCAGCGTCCGTGCGAGGTGCTCCCGGCCGCCGTCGCCACGGAAGATCACTACCCGAAGACCTTCGACTGCCTGCAGCGCATCCGCCTCCAGCAGCGCCTCGCTGTCGAAGCGGCTCCCGGGCACGATGTCAGGCGCCAGCCCCTGCGCCGTCAGTTGCCGGGCCGTGCTGGCGCCGATCGCCGCCACCCGAACCCCCGAGGGCCAGGGTCCGCGCGCGAGGGCCACAGGCACCACCCGCCCCACCGCATTCGCGCTGACGAAGACCGCGATGTCGTATCCGGACAGCCCCTGCAGGGCCGACTGCAGCCCGCTCGGGTCCAGCGGTGCCCGGATCTCGATGACCGGGAAGCGGCTCACCCGGGCGCCGGCCTGCTCCAGCATCGCGCAGAAGCTGCCGGCCTGCGCCTCGGGTCGGGTGACCACCACGTGCCGCCCGGCCAGCACCGCCGCCGGTGGTGCCCCGGACCCGGTCGCCTGCACCATTCCCTGCCTACCGGTGCGCCAGCACGAGCAGCTCTCCCGCGCCCTGATCCAGCAGGTCCACCGCGAGCGCCACCCCCAGCGCCTCGGCCTCCTGGCGGGGTCCGTCGGTCTCTGCCTTCAGGATGCGGCTGCCGTCCATCGCGCCCACCAGCCCCTGCAGACGGATCCGGTCCCCCTGCAGCACCGCGTGCGCGGCCAGTGGCACCTGGCAGCCGCCCTCCAGGCGCCGGTTGAAGGCCCGCTCGGCGCGCACCCGGTCGCTGGTGTCCCGGTGATTCAGGGCCGCGATCAGCGTCCCGACGGCCTCGTCGCCCTCGCGGCACTCGATGGCGATCGCGCCCTGTCCGACCGCCGGGAGGCTCACCTCCGGCTCCAGCCGGGTCCGGATACGCTGCTGGAAGCCGAGGCGCTTCAGGCCGGCGGCGGCCAGCAGGATCGCCTGGTACTCGCCGGCGTCGAGCTTCGCCAGGCGGGTGTTCACGTTGCCGCGCAGGTCCGTCACCACGAGGTCCGGCCGCCACGCGCGCAGCTGGCACTGGCGGCGCAGGCTGGACGAACCCACGCGCGAGCCCTCCGGGAGCGCCTCCAGGCTCGCATAGTCGTTGGAGACGAAGGCGTCCAGCGGGTCCTCCCGCTCCAGGATCACCGGCAGCTCCAGGTGCTCCGGCAGCTCCATCGGCACGTCCTTTACCGAGTGCACCGCAATATCGGCCCGGTCCTCCAGCAGCGCCACCTCCAGCTCCTTCACGAACAGCCCCTTGCCGCCAATGCGCGCGAGCGGCGAGTCGAGGATGCGGTCGCCCTGCGTGGTCATCGTCACCAGCTCGACCTCGAGCCCCGGATGGATGCGGCGCAGCGCGCTGGCGACGTGTTCCGCCTGCCATACGGCGAGCGGGCTCTTGCGGGTGGCGATGCGCAGGGTCTTCATGAAGCCTTCTCTCCGGCCGGGTGTCGCTGGACTGAACCGCCAAGTATAGCCGCCCTGCCGGTAAAGCCCGTCGGAGGTATCCCGGGGAGGCGGGTAATCTCGGGGACCTAACGGTCATGGCGCCTGGCAACCACCCCCGACCATGAAAGAAGCGTAGGGCGGAAGAGCGTAGCGTCATCCGCCATGCGGCGATCGCAATGTCCTGGAGCACGCGGTTACCCTGGCGCCGGATGGCGGATGACGGGCTTCGCCCTCTTCCGCCCTACCGGTTCCCGAGGCGCAGGCCATGTTCTTTCACGCTAACTGGAATGGCTCCGGGCCACCCCTTGTAATGAAAGCTCCCTCCCCCACCTGTGGGGGAGGGCTGGCGGCGCCCCGGGGACAGATTTATAAATCTGTCTCCGTCCCCCATAATGACCTTGCCCCGACTCGTCCCCCGTCCCCGCGTTCCAGCCCCGGAGCCCGCAATGCCGCAGGACCCATCCGCTCCATCCGCCGCCAACCCCGCCGCCAAACTATGGGGCGGTCGCTTCAGCGAGGCCACCGACGCCTTCGTCGAGGCATTCACCGCGTCGGTGGGCTTCGACCGGCGGCTGTACGCGCAGGACATCGCCGGCTCGATCGCGCACGCGACCATGCTCGCGGAGGTCGGCGTGCTGACGCATGCGGAGGCCGACGCGATTACCGCGGGCCTCCAGGAGATCCGCAACGAGATCGAGGCGGGTGCCTTCGACTGGAGCGTGGCACGCGAGGACGTGCACATGAACATCGAGGCACGCCTGATCGAGAAGATCGGCGAGACCGGAAAGAAGCTCCACACCGGGCGCTCGCGCAACGACCAGGTCGCGACCGACATCCGCCTGTGGCTGCGCGATGCGATCGACGGCCTGATCGCGCAGATCCGCGAGTACCAGCACGGCCTGCTGGACCTCGCCGAGCGCGAGCACGCAACGGTGATGCCCGGCTTCACCCACCTGCAGACCGCGCAGCCGGTCACCTTCGGACACCACATGCTGGCGTGGTACGAGATGCTGGACCGCGATGCCGACAGACTCGCCGACTGCCGGCGCCGGGTGAACCACCTGCCGCTCGGCGCGGCCGCGCTGGCGGGCACCTCCTATCCGCTGGACCGGGAACTGACCGCGCGCCTGCTCGGCTTCGATGGGATCTGCCGCAACTCGCTGGACGCCGTCAGCGACCGCGACTTCGCGATCGAATTCACGTCCTGTGCGGCCCTGATCATGATGCACCTGTCGCGCCAGGCCGAGGAGCTGATCCTCTGGACCAGCGCCCAGTTCGCGTTCATCGACCTGCCGGACCGCTACTGCACCGGCTCCTCGATCATGCCGCAGAAGAAGAACCCGGATGTTCCGGAACTGGTGCGCGGCAAGACCGGCCGCGTGTACGGACACCTGGTGTCCCTGCTCACCCTGATGAAGGGCCAGCCGCTCGCCTACAACAAGGACAACCAGGAAGACAAGGAGCCGTTGTTCGACACCGTCGACACCCTTGCCGGCAGCCTTCGCGCCTTCGGCGATATGGTCCCGAATCTGCGGACAAATCCCGAGAACATGCTGGCATCCACGCGAAAGGGGTTTTCGACCGCTACGGATCTCGCGGATTACCTGGTGGGACGCGGGCTGGCCTTCCGCGACGCGCACGAGGTGGTGGGGCGCGCGGTGCGGCTGGCGGCCGCGCGCGGCTGCGATCTCGCGGAACTTCCGCTGGCCGACCTGCAGGGCTTCGATGCGCGCATCGGCGAGGACGTGTACGGCCTGCTGACGCCCGAGGGCTCGGCCGCTGCCCGCGACCTGCCCGGCGGCACCGCCCCCGCGCAGGTGCTCGCCCGCATCGCCGAGGCGCGCGAGGCGCTTGCCCGCGGGGAGCTGTCTTCCGGGTGAGAGCCCGCCGGCGGCGGGGCGGGTGGCCGCAATCTGGTGGTGGCGAGAGGGCGGCAAGCCGCCTGGAGGGCAAAGCGGGAGCAAGCTCCCGCACTCCAAATATATGGAGTGCGGCGGCTTGCCGGCGCTTTGTCCGCAGGGGGCTTGCCCCCTGCCTGCGGCGCTGGGAGTGGGCACCACGGCGATGGGCTGGGTGGCCGCAATCTGGTGGTGGTGATAGGGCTCTGGGGGCGAGAGGGCGCGTGGCGCGAGGGCGCGTGGCGCGTGGCGGCAAGCCGCCTGGAGGGCAAAGCGGGAGCAAGCTCCCGCACTCCAGGACTACTCCAGGTACGACTCGATCACCTGCCAGGTGACGTTGCCGTGGGCCACGTCGTACTCCAGCAGCATCTGGCCGCGGATGTGGCCGTCCTCGAAGGTGGCGAGGACCCAGCGGTCGTTCAGCACGTGGATGCCCTCGGGCACGAAGTACATGCTGCCCCCGAGCACCGGCTCGTGGGGGATCAGCTCCGGCTGCTCCGCCAGGTTGCGGCGCAGCTGCGTCTCCGGGCGCGCGATGCCGCGTCGCTGCATGGCCTGGATCTGGGCGTTGGTCAGGCCCACGTCGGCCGGGCGCGGCACCTCGTGCCGGGTGTACTGGGCCAGCCGCATCTGCGTCTCCAGCAACTCCTGGTTGGCCTCGGTCAGGTCCTGCTCCAGCCCGACCCCGCGCGCCACGTAGATCGCCAGCACGATCACGAAGAACAGCATGAAACCGACCCAGGCGAGTCGCTCGGTGAACTTCAGGCCCTGGGCGTTCTCTTCGTGGCCGCTCTGGTCGTCAGACATCAATCACTCCGGGAGGGGGTTGAGCCGTCACGGCTCCCTCATTTCCATCATCATGCGTGCCGCGTCGGCCGCGGCCTGGGTGCGCGGGTAGTATTGCAGCACGTATTCGGCACGGGCCCGCGCCTGGCTGCGATCGCCCCGTTGCCGCGACTGGTCGGCGAGCGCAAGCTCGGCCATCGCAATGCCCTCGCGCAGCCGCACCATGCGCGGCGCCAGGTCATCGCCGTACTCTGAGAGTGGCCGGTCGCGCAGATAGTTCGCGATCTCGCGGGCAACCGCGCGCCCCTCCCGGATGCGCACCTCCGGTTCGACCCTGGTGGCCCGCGACCATTCCCCGAAACCGGCCAGCGCATGCAGGTAGGCCGCGTAGTCGGCATCCGGATGCCTCGGCTGATCATCCAGAAAGTCCGCCGCCGCCTTGCGGGCGCGCGGGAAGTCGCCGTTCTGGATGCAGACCTGGCTGACCCCAAGGCGCCGGTCCGCCTGGGTCCCGGCCCCGATGTCCATCCGGTCGAAGGCGGCCCGGCAGTCGCCGCCCTGCAGGGCCTGCGACAGTTCGTCCTCCGGCATGGCCGGCCGCTGATCCGGCGCCGTCGCGCAGCCAGCCAGCCACAGCACGGGGGCGAGGAGCAAAAGGCGGGCGAGAATCTGGAGCATGCAGCGTTTCCGGCGACGTGCGAGACCCGGCATGATACCGCGGATCGGGGGCGCATTCAGCCGTCGCAGACTGCTAGCCGTCTGCAGGACTGTGGCTGCTCCTGCTGCGCCGGTGGGACAGCGGTGTGCTGAGCGTGCATTTCTCGCCGCATTGAACCACTAGCCTTCTCGAAATCATCACAAATCGACTTCGCTCTTCCACAAAAACCACTAGCGCCCGCCCTGGCGCCCGGTCAGCTGCAGCCGGTAGCGGCCATCGGCGTCGCGCCGGGCGACACTGTCCAGCGCGGCCACCAGATTCCGGTCGG